>DASRSM010000001.1:0-1816 GCA_035656415.1 Vulcanimicrobiaceae bacterium
GTGTTGGATGAAGTCTATTCGGAGATCGACTGGTTCGATCACCACCTCAAGGCGTCACGCTGAAACGGCTCTGCAGCGGTAGATCTTGCGACGAATCGCCGATCATCGCGGTAAACGTGCCGGTTGCTTCCTGCCACCGGCCCTGCCACGTAGAGAGATCGCTCGGCGCAAGCGTGAAAACCAGGTGCCGGGATTCAGCCGGGCGCAACGCGACTTTCTCGAAGCCTTTGAGTTGCTTGGGCGGCTCGCCGGCGCCGGCTGGAAACCCGACGTAGAGCTGTACGACTTCCGCTCCCGCACGTTTTCCCGAGTTGAAGACGTCGGCTTCGATCGTGACCGGTTCGCCGGACTTTACCATCGTCGAGGCGATGCGCAGGTTGCGCAAGATAAAGCTCGTGTACGAAAGGCCGTAACCGAAGGGGAACTCCGGCACCGTGCCCCGGCTGTCGTACCAGCGATAAGCGACGTTGCGGCCCTCGCGATAGACGATCGTTCTGCCGGAAGAAACGCGAGCGGGTACGACGTCGTCGTAAGCGGGAAACGTGATCGGCAGCTTTCCGCTGGGATTGGCCATCCCGAAGAGCAGATCGGCCGCGGCGGCGCCGGATTCTTCGCCGCCGTACCACATGTCGAGAACCGCCGGGACGCGATCGAGCCACTCACCCATAGCAATGGCGCTGCCGCAGTTGAGCACGACGACCGTGTGCGGGTTGGCTGCGGCCACCGCTTCGATCAGGCGGCTCTGACCGCCGGTGAGCGCGAGCGTGTCGCGGTCGGCGCCTTCGGTTTCGTAATCGCCGGCGAAAACGACGGCGACGTCAGCGCGCCGCGCAGCGGCGACCGCACGGGCGATGTCCGGCGTTTGCGTCGCGGCAGGAGGCACCCAAAAGAGTCGCGCGTACTGCGCGTCGCCACGAAAGTCAAAGACGATCGGATAGTGCTTTCCGGACTGCAGAAAAACGCGCGCGCTTTGCGCGCCGGGACGCCGCCACGTCGCGCTCCAATTATCGACCAAACGTCTACCGTCGACGGTCAGGCGCGTTCCGAACGGCGAATCCGATCCGAGCATATACCAGCCGGTCTGCGGCGCGGTCAGCGTGCCGCTCCAACGGATCGAGAAGGCAAAATACGCATCTCCGTCAACGCCTCCGGGAAACTCCCAGTTGAAATCGACGTACGGATCGACGCGCGTTTCAGGACGTCCCTGCAGATACGGATTCGCAAACCGCTCGCGAAGCAGTCCGTGCTGGCCGGGTCGAGCGTTGCGCGGTGCAAGCGATAACGCATCGATTGTCGGGTCGTCGGTAACGAACGGAATCCCTTGCGCGTAGACGTGCTCGATTAGGACGCGAGAACCGAGCAGCGTGCGAAACGCGTCGAGCGCGCTCGTCGATACACCTGGCTGCGTCCAGCCGCTTCCGCCCCCGAACGTGGGCGCGGGCGAAACGCCCCAGCCGATCAACGCGATCGAACGGACTGCGTTGCGATCGAGCGGAAGCGTTCCGCCCTCATTTTTCAACAGCACTGCGGCGTTTTCGGCAATCCGCTTCGCATCGCGAGCGTCGCGCGCGTAGGGAAACGGCCCCGAGCGGGGCGGATGATCCATCAACCCGATCCGCGTCATCGAGCGCAGAATGCGCGCGGCCGAATCGTCGACGTACGGCTGCAGGCTTGGATCGCTTGCCACCGCCGCCGCAAGCGGCGCGCCGAAATAGCGGCCGCCCGGCATCTCGAGGTTGAGGCCGGCAAGCAACGCCGCCTTCGTCGAGTGCGTCGCGCCCCAATCCGACATCACGAAGCCGTCAAATCCGAGATC
>DASRSM010000002.1:0-19372 GCA_035656415.1 Vulcanimicrobiaceae bacterium
CTCCTAACGCCGCGTACGGTAGGTTAGCGCTCTCGACCTTGGGACTTTTAGCCCGGTGACTCTTTTCGATACCGTAGTTTTACAAGCGATCTCGCGCCGGTTTCATCGCCACGTCGATGACGCGCTGCTCGATCGATGCGCGAGCGAGTGCGGCTGCGCTCCAATCGGCAGAATGTTGCTTGCTCGATGACGATGCGACCGCGGAAATCGTACGGCGCTGCGAAATCGGCGACGGAACGCGGCTTCTCGATCTGGGTTGTGGTCGCGGATTTCTCGGGCGCTGGCTCCTTAGGGCACATATCCGCGTGCGCTACGCGGGAGTCGACCGCATCGAAGCAGCGCTTGAATCCGCACGGAAGCATGTTCCTAGCGGAATGATGACTCACGGGGATTTTCGAGCGACGGATTGGCAGCCGGAGTTTGACGTCGTCACGGCAATTGAGATCGCGATCGACGGAAGCGTCGACGAATCCGTGTTGGCCGCCGCGGCGGCGGCACTGCGAACCGGCGGCGCGTTTGCGCTGACGCTCGCTTCGCTCGACGGCCAAAACGCCGGCCGGCTCGGCACATCGCTGGAATCAGTGAAGCAGCGCTTTGCTTACGCCGATCTCGTCGATTGGACGCAATGCGTGACGCCGTTCGCGCATCGCACGTACGGGTGGTGGCTCACCGCCCCATGGCATCCGGAGATTGCCGAAAAATGCACGCGGGAAGCAAAAGCCGCGCTCGTTGCGGTCGAGCGCGGCCTTTTTAACTACGCGGTACTCTTCGCGCGGAAGTAGCGCGTTAGGTACCTTCTACTCGAACCGCAAAGTGCGGTCCGAACGGACCTTGCAGCGGTGCTACTAGAACTTTCATCCCACGCACCGATGCCGAAGCGGGCGCGGGCGCGCTGTCGCGATCCCATCCCCGCGTCAACGTGCGTACCGCACGATCGATCTCCGGCGGCAGCGCATCCGCGGCCGTCGTCGCATCGTACAGCGCATTTATAGGATCGTCGGGCGCCGGCGGCGGCGCCAATATCAGTTTGTAGCCCTCGTCGAGGACGTAGACGCGTTCGTTCGAGTTCATCATCGCGAAGAATCCTTATCCGGCCCACTGTCATGCTAGCCGCGGATCGTCAAGAGCGGTACTAGGGAAAGTACCTATTCTTTCCGCTGTCAGGACTTTCGAACTATGCTTCGACGCGTTTCCACTGCACGATCGAGAGTGCGCCGTACACGGCCGTCAGCACGGCTAATGCGACGACTTGACGCGTATATCCTAACCCGATGGTGGCCTGCCCAGACGCGTCGACCGAAAGAATCTGGCCATGAATGTTCGTGTACGTCAGCGGATCGATGAAACTTAGGACCCAGGCGATTGCGTGCACCGCCGCGAGAACCGGATTTCCGTCGGGATGCACGTAGCTCAGTGCCACGACGATACCCGCGACCGGCCACGCGAACCCAACAATCGCGCCGTATCCGCGCCGCATCGAGGCCGTTGCCGCCGTAAGCATTGCGTACCAGGCGACCGGCGCGAGAATGCCGACGAGCAGTGCCAGAGCGTCGCGACCGTTAAACGTAATGTGCGGAATCTCGAAGAGCGTATGAACGGCGACGGCGAAGACGATCGCCGCAACGAATGCCGCGACGATTCCGGCCATATCGACGCCGAGAACCAACGCGCTGAACCGCTCGCGCGATACGGGCTTGGTAAGAGTGATTTCCAAATGTCCGTCGCCTTCGCGCGCGAACGGTGCACCCAGTACCGTCGCGACGATGAACGCAACGATCAGACCGCACAAGACGTAGTTCATGAAATCGGTTTCGCCGTTGGTGTTGACGACCGTCAGCGTACCGCGTTTCTGGGGCAGCTCCGTGACGTGAACCGTGCCCATGTCGACGGAGTCCTTCGCGTCGCTGGAGCTGTGTCCGGAATAGTCGTAAATCTCGATATGCTTGCCGTTCCAGCCGCGATCGATAATCACGACGCGCACCTGCTTGGCGGGATCGTCGATGTTTATGCGATGTGCTCCGTCGGGAAGCGCCGATTCCGTTACCTTAGCGCCGGGGTCTGACTCCAAGCCGAAGGCGTAACTGAGGTAACTATGGTGCCCGATGAGCGCCAAGCGAAAGACGACGGCGAGCAAGAGAAGTGCGCCCAGCGCGAGCGCCGTCCATTTTAGACAACCGCGGACGCGCAGCCACTCGACGTAACCCATCTAGCGGACGTACTCGTCTTCGGGCACGACGCGCATACGGTGCGGCACGTAGGGTTTGGGCGCCGGCTGTGCGTCGGTGTCTTCGATCGCCAGCACGAAACGCAGCCTCCAGGCACCGAGGGACAGGGTGAAGTTGGTTCCGAGGATTTCCATGACGCTTATGCCTCCACGCGCTGCCACTGATAGACGGCGAGCGCGCCGTAAACGAGAGCGAGAACGGCCAGAATAGCAAGATCGTTTTGCGGGGCCGCCAGCGCTTGGCGGTGTTCTTCCGACCCCATACCGGTCATAAAGGTGAAGTGGGCGTACGACGTCGGGAACAGCCGCGCGATCGCCGACGCAACCGCGTGAATCGCGTTAGCCAGGGGAGTGTCTCCCAAACGCGCGTGGGAAATGCCGCCGATGCCGAGCGCGATCGGCCACGCAACGCCGAGGACGCCGCCGTACGAACGCTTCATCGACGCGGTCGCAGCGTTGAGCATCGCATACCACCCGAACGCGGCGAGCAGCCCGATCGCCGCGGCGAGCGTATCGCCGGCAGTGAATACATAGTTCGGTGCTTCGAAAATCGTGTGACCGACGATCAGGAACACGACGGTCATCGCCCAGGCGATGACGATGCCGGCACAGTCGACGGCGACGGTTTGCAGCGCGAGATTGACGCGCGCAATCGGCTTGGTTAAGGCAAGCTCGAGGTGACCCTCGTTCTCACGAGCGAAGGGCGCGCCCAGAATCGTGGCGACGATCAGCGCGGCCAATGCCGCGAACAGGAAGTAGTAACCGATATCTTCGGGGACCAGCGCGCCTTCGTCGATCTTGATCAAGCTGCCGCCGGGGACCATGGTGCGCTCTCCGTGGATATCGCCGAAATCGATCCTGTTGGCGTGCACGTCTTTTGGCGGAGTCTTTTGGAAGATCTCGACGTGCTTGCCCCAGTAGCCGTGATCGTCGATCGTTACGTGAACGCCCATTGCGGGATTGTCGATCGTCGTTCGCGTTGTTCCGTCGGGCAGTTTCGTCTGCGTTTCAGACGAATTGCGCTCGAACTGCGCGAGATTCTTCCCACCCAAATAGATCTGGGAGAATCCCGCAGCGTGCGGCCGGATGTCGAGAAACGTAAAGCGCGTGAAGAGGACGAGCGCCACGCAGGCGACGAGGACGATCCCCGTCCACTTCAAACAGCCGCGGACGCGCAGCCACTCGATGTAGGTCATTGCGACACCGCGTAGAGGAAGATGTCTTCGAGGTTGAGATCGACGACCCGCACGCCGCTCGCGCCGGCAGCGGTGAGGGCCGCAGCAACCGCATCGGCATCGCTGCCGACGAGCAGCCGCACGATGCGTTCGGTGCGGTCGGTCCGCAACACGCGGGGATCGCCGGCGATGCCGTTGAGCGGATAGTTCGCGTCGGGCATGATGCCTTCGACGATCTTGCGATCGGCCTTCAGGTCGTCGACGGTGCCCTGCAGAACGAGACGTCCCTTATCGACGACCGCGATCTGCTCGGCAGCGCGCTCGACCTGTCCGATTTGATGCGACGAAAACAATATGGTGCAGCCGCGCGCCGCTTCGTTGATAATAAGACTGAGCACGTGGCGCTGGTTGACGGGATCGAGTCCGCTGGTGGGTTCGTCGAGAATCAAGATGTCGGCGTTGCGCGCAAAGGCGATGGCGACCATCACGGCCGTGCGCATGCCCTTGGAGAGCTCGCGCGCCTTCTTGCGCTGATCGATGTTGAAGGCGGTCAGCAGTTCGCCGGCGCGAGCCGGATCGAACTTGGTAAACGCGCGGCGGTTCATCTCGACGTGCTCGGCAACGTTCATCCATTCGTACAGCACGCTGCGTTCCGGAACGTAGGCGATGCGTTCGAACGTTTCGGGCACGAGCGGCTTCTCGTCGTAAAGAACGGTGCCGGCGTTCGCGCGCGCCAAGTCGAGCATGCATTTAAAGGTCGTCGTTTTGCCGGCGCCGTTGGGTCCGAGCAGTCCGAAAACGGTTCCGCTGGGAATCTCCAGTGAAAGATCGTCGACGGCGGCAAACGTTCCGTACGTTTTGCGCAGGTGAGAAATCTGAATCGTGCTCATGGAAGCTGCTGTTGATCCTCCGGGAACCACCGGTCGACGGCGGCATCGATGAGTTCGCGCAAGTCGCTGCGGGAGAGTCCGACCGATTTGACTTCGCGTAAGGCCGCGTCGAGGGTGTCGCGAGCGACGTCGTTCGCGGCGGCTTTTGCCGAAGACGCTACACCGTTGCCGCGGACGAACGATCCCCGTCCCGGGGCGGTCTCGATCACGCTGTCGCGCTCGAGTTCGCGATACGCTCGCGCAACGGTGTTCGGATTTACGGTCAGATCCAGCGCTAGCTGCTTGACGGTTGGGAGTTGCTCGCCTGCTTCCAAGATCCCCAGAGCGACGGATCGTTTGACCTGCTCGATGATCTGGAGGTAGATCGGCACTCCGCTGCGCGGATCGACCGTGAGTACGGCCGGCATCTTAACTGCGGTACCTTAGAACTTCGGGCCCCAGCCTTGGAAGAGACCGGACGCCATCTGTTCGGGCAGACGGACGGGGGTGCGGGACTCGCGGGCCATTTCGGCGTCGGGCCGGTTCGTTGTGAAATGGGTCATGGTCGATTGCTGTCCTTTCGGTTTTGCTAGTACCAATCAGTTATCGTACTAGTACACTAGTACAATAGTGCATCCATACGCCCCCGTCAACCCCAGCCCTAAAATATTTTGGCTTGACGGGGCAAGGCATCTGTCGAAGAGCCGCGAGCGGGACCCACGATCCCGAGGGCGTCTGAGCGAGGCGCGGAGCCAGGATGGCGAGAGCGCCGAGTCAGCGAGTAGCGTTTCCGCAGGAAGCGGAAACGCGCGCGTCCCTCGGGATCGCGGGGACGCGGAAGCGGCGAACCAGCGGGTGCCGCGACCAAACCCAACCAAAACCAGCCGCAGCATGGCTATGCCCCTCTTCGAAGGCCCGAACTCTCTTCGCGATCAGAACGAGCGCGTGGCTTTCTGGGCGACGGCGATCCTCGCGTTGCCCGCCGCGCTGCTGATCGGTTTCGTCCTGCACGAATCGATCGGTGCTTCGCAAGTTGCGCTGTTCATCGTCGTGGCGATGGTGTACGTAACGCTCGCACGCGGACGTCTGCTGGGTTCGAGCGTGCGCGTGCACGAGGCGCAGTACCCGCGCGTGTTCTCGATCGTGAAAAGCACGTGCGCGGCGCTCGACATTCCGATGCCGCTAGTGTTCGTGCGTGAAGACAACTTCGTACCGGTCGCCGCGCTCGGTTTCGGAGAACCATATTCGCTGGTGCTTTCCAGCCACTGGATCGAAGTCTACGAAGACGACGAGCTGGCGTTTGCCGTCGGACGCGAGCTAAGCCACATCGCCGCCGGACATACGCGCTTTCTCTCGCTGCTCAGCGTCAACGGGAACGAAAACCCGATCGTGTCGATGATTTTCGGCGCGTGGCTCCGGCGCTGTACGACGACGTGCGACAAGGTCGGATTGCTATGCTGCGGATCGCTCGACGCGGCGATACGCTCCATGGGGGTCAGCGCGTTTCACGAGTTCGCGCGAAAAGTTGATTTCGACGTGTTCGCGAAGCAGCAGACCGAGATCGAATCCGATACGATCTTCCGCTGGGGCGTTTGGCTGGGAAGCGAACCGTACGCGACGACGCGCATCGCGTCGCTGCGTGCGTTCATGCTGACCCCGGCATACGAAGCGGCGCGCGCGTGGTTCCAGCGCGAGCGCGACGAAGAGCCGCCCGCAATCGCAGCGCCGGGAACGACGACCGTCGCCGAGCGCGATTGCGCGGGCTGGTGGAGGCGCTTCGCGGCGTACATTATCGACGCCGTCGTCGTTACCGCCGTCATTACGTCGTTCGGCGGCAGCGTCATCAACACACACGCGAACCGGGACTCAGATACGGCGGTGGTGACGCCGGGACACGTTTCGGTGAAATATCCCGGCGGCACCATTAACATCGAGGGCCGAGATCGTACCGCTAAGACGAGCACGCACCCGACCGCCGCGCCGACCCAGACACCGTCGCCGGCACCGACCGCATCGCCCCTGCGCATCGGACCGTTCTCGATGAGCGAAGACGGGCCGATGATGAATCTCGGCAACGGCGACGTTCCGATCACAGCAGACAACCTGACCGCCCCATTGCAGCGGCTCGGATTCGCGTTCTGGTTTCCCGTCTATCTCGCGCTCTTGGTTGCCGTTGCCGGGCAAACGTTCGGCATGATGATTACGGGGTTGCGCGTGGTCACGACCGACTTTCGTAGACCCGGTATCATGCGCACGATCGGGCGATATCTGATCGTCGGTTTCATCTGGTGGATCATCGTTCCGGTGAGCCTCTTCAAACGGCGCGTGCTGCTGCACGACCGCTGGACGAAGACGCGGCTGGTGAAAGTCGAACGCGTCGTCGCTCGCGCGACGGGAACGAACTAAGACCCGATACCGATCTTTTGCGCGACGTGCGGATCGGCGCGCAACACCGCAAAGCGAGGATCGGTAGCCATCTCGGCGCGCGTGAAATCGTGCGGCGAATGGCTCAGCAGCGAAAGTGCCGTCGCACGTTCGCCGATGGCGGCCAGCGCAACGGCGAGGTCGTCGGGCGAGACGTCTTTGGGATGCGCCTGCGCGATCGCCAGTTGGGCACGCGCGTCGGCAAAACGATTCGAGCGTGCGAAAAGCCCGGCCATTAACGCGGCCGCCTGAGCGCGGCAGTCCGCACACGAACGCGCCAGCTCGCGGTAGGCTCCGAGCGCGCGCTCGCGATCGCCGAGCGCTTCGTACGACAATCCCAGCGACTGCAGCACGTCGTGACGCGACGGCGAGAGATCGAGCGTCTCCCGCGCGTAGGCGATCGCGTCAGCGTAGCGATGTTCGCGATACGCCGCTGCGGCTAGCCAGGCCGCTGTCGCGACCGAGAGCGGATCCAAATCGGCCGCGGTGCGCAGCTGCGCGTAGGCGTCGTTAAAACGGCCGCGCTCCAACAATGCCACGCCGTACCATTCGTGAGCCGGACCGCTCGAAGGATCCAGCGCGATCGCGCGTTCGAGCTGATTGATAGCGTTGGCCATCTCTTCGTTCGTCGCGTATCTCATCGACGAAATCATGCCCAGCACCGCGTACGCTTCGCCCGAGCTTGAGTCGATGGCGAGCGCCTTACGCGCGTAGGCTTGTGCCCGTTCGTAGTACGTTTTGGGCGAAGCCGAGCCGTACGCGTAATCGGCCATGATCGCGTTCGCTGAGGCCAGTGCTGCGTACCCAAGCGAGTTGTGCGGATCGCTGTCGACTACGCGAGCGAAGTACTGCAAGCTCTTTTGCATGCCGTCTTGCGTGCGCATGTTCCAGTAATAGCGGCCGATTTCGTACAAACGCGCGCCTTCGGGCGAAAGCGCGGTGCGAGCCGGAGCGCTATGCGATGAGAGCGCGCCCGTAAGCAGAGCCGCTGCCAGCGCGATTGCTACGCTCGCCGCCGCCGCTACACCCCAGAACGGACGGCGCGGTTTCGCCGCGACCACAGGCTCGGCCAACCGCAGCTCTTCGCGGCGAGTGACGTCGCGCGTAAAGCGATATCCGCGCCGCGGTATCGTTTCGATCGCGTCGGTATTCCACCGGGAGCGCAGCGTCTTGCGCAGGACGTAGACGTTTTGGGCAAGATTGGCTTCGTCGACGTAACCTTCGGGCCAAATGCGATCGAGCAGCGCACTTTTTGTAAGCACTTCACCTGGATGTTCGACGAGTGCGAGCAACGTCTCGACGACTTTTGGTCCGAGCGACACGGGTTCGCCTCGATCCAGCAACAGTAAACGCTCTGAATCGAGCAAAAACGGTCCGAATTCGTAGACGCTCATCACGCGCTCCATAAATCTTTGATGGCTTTCTGAGGACGTCGCCCCCAGATGCGAGTGACGCTGGTATACCGATGAAACCTACCGGTCTCGTACTAGCGACGCTGGTCGGGGTGGCGTTCTCCGCTACCCCTCTATACGCCGCTGTGCCGGCAAAGTTTTCGTTTCCGATGCCCCGCGCACCTCACCCTTTGCGCCTCGATCCGTCCCTAAGCGACCCGGCGTGGGCGGCGGGTGCGGTTCCCAACGGCGACGGGCCTTGGGAGAACGTCACGACCCGGTCGCCCGCACAGCACGAGACCACAGCCTACGTCCTTTACGACGACCAGAATCTCTACGTCGCATTCAAGGCCGGCCAAGCGGGGACGCCGATCACCGCCACGCAGTCGACCAACGACAACGGCTTCGGCATCGACGATTTCGTGGGCATCGGCATCGACACGAGCGGCGGCGGGAGCGACACGTACTATTTCGAGGCCACCCCGCGCGGCGTTCGCTACGAGCAGGCCAACGAGAACGTCCGATTCCGTCCGCGCTGGCAAGCCACCGCCAGAATCACGGCAGGCAACTGGAACGCCGTGATGGTCATCCCGCTGTCCGCGCTGAAAATCGGTGGGTCACAAACCTGGCACATCCAGTTCGTTCGGGCCGTTGCGGCACGCGGCGAGCACTACGTCTGGGGCTTCAACGGCATCATGCAGGACGCGCCGGCGGGTACCTGGCCGACCTTTAACGACACGCGGTTTTGGCCGGCGGCAACCGATATCAAACTTGCCGGTCGCGGGCGCGCACACGGGCGCGCCGACATTTACGGGTTGGCGAGCATCGGTTACGATCGGGATCTCTTCCAGCAAGCCAACGGCGAGTTCTTACCGATGAAGGTCCGCAACTACGGTATCGACGTGAGCTATCCGTTGACGCAAACGATCAACTTCGTCGGTACGGCCAATCCGGATTTCTCCAACGTCGAGATCGACCAGCAAACGATCGCTCCGCAAGAGTTCCGCCGCCAGCTCGTCGAGTACCGGCCGTTCTTCGCACAAGGCGCGAACTTTATCAACGCGTCTTCGGGCTCGCGCACGCCCAGCGGCGGTATTACCACGGCACCCAATCTCATTTTTTACTCGCCGGATATCGGCCCGTTCGACTGGGGCGCGAAAACCGAGGGCACGTTCGGCCAGCAAAGCTTCGGCGCGCTTGCGTTTCGCGGCTTCGATCAGACTACCGGCAATACGTTCGCCGACGAAGCGTACGGCTACGAGCACGCGCTGCCCGACGGAACGTTTTATTACTGGAGCGACGGCGTGCTGGCGCATCACAGTCTCTCGGGCGACGACTCGACGATGGAAGTGGGCGCGCAAGGGCGCAACTATCACAACGGACTCGTTTGGTTCGTCGACCACGCATTCGAAAACGGCAGCTGGGTGCCGCAAGGACACGCCGACTTTTCACAGGCGAGTCTCGACATCCACAAACCAAACTTCGAAATCTTTACGAGCTACATGGACACGGCGCCGAACTACAATCCGATCGACGGCTACACGCCGATTTCGGACGTACGCGGACCGATGGCATTCGTCAATTTCGTCGGATCCACGCCGGGCATCAAGAACTGGACGTGGTTTACGGGCGTCGATCGCTTCGTCGATCAAACCGGCGCCGTCCATCAAGCCGACACGCAGTCGTTCCTCAACGCTACCTTCAAGAACAACTTTTCGATCGACGGCGCGGGCATCGCCGTCGGTCAACTGCGCCAGTACGGGATTCCATCCGGGCCAAACTGCAGCGGACCGATCGTCTACCAGTCGACGTTCACCGGCTATCCCTGTTATCGCGACGGCGTCACGCAGCCGTACAACTTCTACCAAATTCCGATCGGGTACGGCGACGGGACGCCGTCACCGGTCGACGCGAACTACACCTGGGGACCGTTCGGCGATGATTACGTCCACTTATTCACACTGTCGACCGCCCGCCCGGTAGCTCGCGTCGTTACGCTCGGACTCAACTACGACGGTACGTGGGAGCGATCGAAGACGACCGGCGTGCTCGACTCTCAGTGGCTGCGGAGCGTTTCGCTGGCCGTCAATCTCAGCGACGAGAGTACGTTTACGGTGGCGTTACGCGACATTAACGGTTACGGCGGCTTCGCGACGCAAATCGGCAACAACCTCGCCGTAGCGTTTCACGAGCGTTTCCGTGGAGGTAACGAGCTCTACGTTAATTACGGCAGTCCGGCTGCCGGCGCGACCATCGATCGGCTTATCGTGAAGTACATTTTCCACGCCGGCGCCGACGCCGGCACGTGAAACAAACGTCATCGCCTCTCCGTAGGTGCTGGTGTACGATGAGTACGGAAGGACACGACGATGAACGCCCCTCGGAAAAAGGTTGCCACGTCTAAGGAAGAAGCCCCGGTGCTCTCTTTCACGCGTGTGATCGAAGTAGCACCTCGCCACTCCAGCTTCTCCGGCTGGGGCCCAACTCGGTGGAACTAAGGGAGTTAGGCTAAGTACGGTTCGTTCGGAATTACGGGCGCGAGGATGCGATCCATCTCCGCGAAAGTCGCGGGATCGACGTCCAAGTCCGCCGCCGACACATTTTCCTCGACGTGCTCAACTTTAGTAGCACCGACGATAGCACTCGTTACCTCAGGCTGTCGCAAACACCACGCTAGCGCGAGCTGGCCCAACGTACAGCCGGAACGCTCCGCCAACGGCCGAAGCGATTGCACCGCATCGAGCACCGGCTGCAAAAAGTAATCTTCCATCATTTCTTTGTAAGCGCTCGACGCGCGCGATCCCGACGGCGGATGCGACGCATCGGTATACTTTCCACTGAGAATGCCCATCGCGAGCGGCGACCACACCACGTTGCCGACGCCGTAACGCCGGCACGCCGGCAGCACCCGCTCTTCGATCCTGCGCCACAACGCGCTGTACTGCGGTTGATTCGAGATCGGCACCGCCCAACCGCGAGCCGTACACAGCGTGACCGCACCCGCGATCTGATCGGCATTCCATTCCGAAACGCCCCAATACAGAATTTTTCCGGCGCGTACCAAGTCGTTCATCGCTTCGCACGTTTCTTCCAGCGGCGTCGTAAGGTCGAAGCGATGGCATTGGTAGAGATCGACGTAGTCGACGCGCAGCCGCGCGAGCGAGCGATCGATCTGATCGCGAACGTGCTTGCGCGAGAGGCCGCGCTGGTTGGTGCCGTCGCCCATCGGAAAGTACACTTTCGTCGCCAGAACGAGCTCGCCGCGCTCGAGCTCGGCTACGATCGGACCCAGCGTTTCTTCGGCAGCGCCGCGAGCGTACACGTTGGCGGTGTCGATAAAATTCACGCCCAGCTCCCACGCCCGTACAATGCAGGCGCGTGCCGTTTCACGTTCGACGGTGTTGCCGAACGTCAGCCACGATCCGAGGCCGATCGTCGACAGCTTCAATCCGGAGTTTCCTAAAGACCGATAACGCATTGCTTACTCCTGTGGAACGTAGACGCGCAACGCTTTCGGCAGAACCTCGAACGTTGCAGGCGTTTTGCCGGCGGGTTCGCCGTCGGCGCTGATATGGTGGCGAGACCGCGCCTCGATATGGAACTTCGTCGAGCGGAACGTTCGCAATCCCGGCGTTTCGTGCCGCTGTCCGCGCAAAACGGCGCGCGCTACCGACAGCGCCTCGCGGGCGTCATCGATCTCGATCGAATACAAATCGAGCCATCCGTCGTCGATCGCGGCGTCGGCGACGTTGAAGATCCCGCCGAAGCGGTGGCTGTTGGCGACTGTCAACTGTACCGTCTTGAATCGCTCGGACTTGCCGTCGAACGAAACGGTGACGTGCATCGGACGCATGTATCGAAATGCCTGTAACCCGGTAGCGACGATGGCCAGCATTCCGTAACGTCGCTTTTCTTGCGAAGTTTGCAAGCGAGCGATGCGACTGGATACGCCGATGCTGGCCTCGCTTGCATAGTAGACATCGTTGACGCGCGCAATGTCGATGGTGCGCGTGTGACCCGCGCCGATGACGTCGCATGCGGCCGCGACGTCCAACGGAACGTTTAGCGTACGCGCGAGATCGTTGAAGGTTCCCAAGGGCACGAGACCGATCGGTACGTCACGTTCGACGGCGAACGCGATCGCTCGTGTAAGCGTTCCGTCGCCGCCTGCCGAGATGATGCAATCGACGATTGCGGTTTCGCCCACGCCGCCCTCGACGGTCTCGACGCCGCGGCGCCGCAAATCGTCGCGCAGCGTCGGCGCCATTTCCCGGCCGCGGCGCGACTCGGTATTGAGTAATAAGAGCGCCCGCATTGCGGTGATTCAGCTATGCTTCCGGCGCGACAAACACAAGAGCGCGCGAACGCCCGCCCACGCGGCGGCGATACCCAAGATCGACGTGCCGGCAACCATTGCGAAATAACTGAAGAAGATCGCCATCCGTGCGCTCGAGTCGAGGTAGCCGACCGCTGCGGCGGCTAGCGACAAGTTCGCGTAGATCCCGTGAAACACGACCCAGACGACGATTGCGCTAAAGGCGCAGATCGCAAACGTCACGGCGTGCCGCTTGGTTTCCTCACGCGAGTCCACGCAGGTACCTGCCGCACGGCGCGCGCACAACCCTTTATGGTGCGGCCGCACAATCCAATGCCCGAATCGCGCTACGAAGTTCTCGCGCTCTTTACGGGCGCGATGATCGGCGCGTCGCTTTTCATCATGGCCACCGGAACGCTCATGCCGTTTTTCGAGAGCGCGTTTCACTTGGGCCAGACGCAACTGGGCCTCGTGCTTTCCGTACAGATGGCGGGTTCGCTGATCATGACCGCAGTTGCCGGCATGCTCACCGATCGCTTCGGCGATAAGGCGGTCGTGTTGTGGACCGGCCTGTTCATGGGAGTTTCGCTGCTGGCCGGCGCGGCGGTACAGAACTTCGGCTGGCTGCTTTTCTGGCTATTGATGTACGGCATCGGTTTTGCAGCGGTGACGCCGTCGGGAAGCCACGCCATCGTATTCTTTTTCAAGAAGGAAGAGCGCGGGCTCGCAATGGGGATTCGCCAGTGCGGCGTTCCCGTAGCCGGCGTGATCGGATCGATCGCCCTTCCCGCCATCGCGCTGCACTTCGACTATCAGTGGGCGTTGGCGACGGCCGGCGTCGTGACGATCGTCGCCTGCGGCATCGCATCGCTGCTGTATCGGGAACCCGTCGAACTCGAAGGCGAGCACGTGTCGGTCCGCAACATGCTCGCGCAGATGGTCGCGATCGCCCGCGACGGGCGTTTGATTTTGATAACGCTCGTTTCCATGATTCTCATCTGCGCGCAACTCGCGGTGATGGCGTTTCTCACGCTCACGATCGTTCACGAAGCCGGCTCGTCGGTGACCGTGGCGATCGGAATGTTCACGATCTCGCAGGTCGCCGCTATCGCCGGTCGCGTGTTCTGGGGTTGGTCGAGCGATCGCATCTTCGGCGGAAAACGCGCGCTGCCGCTCGCTGCGGTCTGCGTTATCAGCGCCGCACTGTCGATAATCTTCTCCACGATGACGCCCGCGACGCCATTGTGGCTTATCGCGATCGTTTGCGCCGCGCTCGGCTTCGCCGCCGAAGGATGGTTCGGCGTTGCGGTGCTGGGCTTTGCCGAGATCGGCGGCGAGGAACACTGCGGAAGCGCGCTCGGCGTTGCGCTGACGTGGGTATTCCTGGCCGCCTTTATCGCACCGACGCTGTTCGGCGCGATCGCTGAAGTCTATGGCTATCCGTTCGCGTGGCGCGGCCTCGGCGTACTGCAGCTCGCCGGAATTCCACCCGCGCTGATGGCGGCTGCGTTTATGGCGCGTTTCGCCGCGACGGCAAAATCGTCGTGAGCTACCGGTTCACTCGCGCGCTCGCGCGCACGCCGGGCACCACGTTCGCGCGAGGATTAACGAGTGCCGCCTTCGGTGCGCCGGATCTCGAGAAAACGCTCGCGCAGCACCGTGCATACTTAGCGGCGCTCAAAGAGGCCGGCCTCGACGTCACGCTGCTCGATGCCGACGATGCGCTTCCCGATTCGACGTTCGTCGAAGATACGGCGGTCGTCGCCGGCGGCCGGGCGATCGTTACGCGTCCCGGCGCGGAGAGCCGCAAAGGGGAGACCGCTGCGATTCGCAGCGCACTGGGTAAGTATTTCGACGCGTTAGCGGCTATCGAAGCGCCTGGAACGCTCGACGGCGGCGACGTCTGCGAAAGCGACGGCCGCGTTTACGTCGGCATCTCGCATCGCACCAACCGCAGCGGCGCGGAGCAGCTCGCGGCGTGGCTAAAGCAGGCCGGCATCCATACGGCGTTCGTCGACATTCGCGATCTGGTCACGATCTTGCACCTCAAGAGCGGCATGTCGTATGCCGGCGACGGCATTTTCGTCGTCGATGAAGCGCTGCGTTCGCGCCTTCCACTCAATGGAGCTGAGGTCATCGTACCGGCTGCCGATGAAGCCTACGGCGCGAATTGCGTGCGCGTGAACGACGTCCTGTTCTTGGCGTCGGGATATCCGCGATTGCAAGCCGAGCTCGAAAAACGCAGCATGCGCGTCGTGACGCTCGACATGTCCGAATACCGGAAGATGGACGGCGGCCTAAGCTGCCTTTCGATTCGGTTCTAGTCTAGTCCAAGAACGTCTTCATACAGAAGACGCTGCCGCCGGCCTTTTCAAACTCCGACGTATCCACGACGAGCGGCACCAGCCCTTCGCTCCGTACCGCTTTTACGACCGCGTCGGACGGATGCGCGACGACGAAATAGCCGTTGACCGCGATGCCGTTACACGCGAACGACAATGCGGCGTCGCGATCCACTTCGTGAAGCCGCCCCCATCCGCCGCGTAACGTCGCGAGCGCTTCTTGCGTGAACGCCGGCGAGTACACCAGCGCGGCCTCGGAGTTGAGGGGCGCGAAGCACGTGTCGAGGTGATAGAAGTTTTCGTCCGCCAACTCTATCGGCGTCACGCGAACGTTTTCGGTTTCCATAGCGGCGGAAAACCGTGCGACGCCGACAGACGACGAGCGAAAGCCAAACCCGGCCCAAACGTGCGCATCGCCGGGATGCTGCAGCAAATCGCCGTGCCCTTCGAGGTATTCGCCGGCGTCGACGTCGAGATCGAGATCGATCACCTCGAAACCGCGATCGACGAACCATTGTGTAAAATAAGGCACTTCGCGACGGCGCGAAGCGTATCGCATGGCGCTGGGCACTGCGAATCTGGAATGCGCCGACCCGCTGCCGACGTAGGATTGATTGGCTGCGAAGACCATGTCTTCGAGATCCTCGACCGCGTCGACGACCTGCGTTTCGACGCCCGCAGTTGTGAATGCCGCGCGCAGCGCGTCCCATTGCTCGCGCGCGAGCGCCGCGTCGATCGCGCGCTCGGGATTCATAAACGGATTCTTCACGTCGCGCACGGTGAAATAGTCCGGCGGACACATGAGCACGGACGAGTGACGAACGTCCATACTAGATGATCGGCACCTGCGGCGCGGCGTCGCGCGGCAGCAAACCGTTCGTCCGCGGATCGTCGTGGATCTCGATCTCGCGCCGGAACGGCGTAAATCCCGAGCGGCGGTAAAAATCCATCGAATCCGGATGATCGAGGTTGCACGTGTGCAGCCAAAAGCGCCGGATCGGCCGCGCCCAAGCGCGCTCGATCACGCGGTTCATGAGCCAGCGTCCGGTACCGCCGCCGATCGCTTCGGGGACCAATCCGAAGAACCGCAGCTCGCACTCTCCGGTCTCCTGAAAGTCGAGCTCGAACCAGCCGACCACGTCGTTCCCGTCGCGGGCGACGTAAATCTCGGCGTCGGGATCGTAAATGGTTCGGGCAAGCGCGTCGTCATCGAGCTCGAGTCGCGAATACCACAGATACGGCGCTCCGACGCGGATGAACAGCGCGCGGTATTCGTCGAGATCCGGGCGCTCCCAAGGCGCGATCGCCAACCCGCCCGCGGCCCGTTCCGGTCGGGGCTGTGGAAACGAAAGCATCTCGAGACACGTAACGACGTTTGCCAGTTTACCGGGCGGAAGTGCGGTGTAGCCGTCGTTCATCGCACGTAACTGCCGCCGTTGAGATCGATCGTGGCGCCGCTGGCATAGTCGCCTTTGCTCGAGGCAAAGAACGCGATGACTTCGCCGACGTCGTCGGCGCTGCCGATGTAGCCCAGCGGCACTTCCGCTTCTAACTCGGCACGCCGCGTGGAAAGATCCGGGCCGGCCATGTCGGTCTCGATGAAGCCGGGCGCGATGGCGATCGCTTTGATGCCGTATCGCCCGCACGACCGCGCCACGGATTTGGTGAAATTCACCAGTGCAGCCTTACTCGCACCGTAGTCGGCGACCGTCAGCTCGCCGCGGTGTGCGGCCCGCGAGGCAATATTGAGAATCTTTCCGGATCCTTGCGCGCGCATGCGCTGCAACACGAGATAGGTCAGATGCACGCTGCCGAACAGATTGACCGAAAAGGTTCGCTCCCAGCCTCGGCGCCACGACGCGTAATCGGTGCCGAAAAACGGGTTGTCTTCGAAGATAGCGCCGTTGTTGACCAGCACGTCGATACGCCCGAAACGCTCGACACACGCCTCGACGACGCTAGGCAATGTTTCGTAATCGGCGAGATCGCAGCGCAACGCCATGGCGCGCTCCCCTAGCTCGCGTGCGAGCTGCGTCGCGGATTCGGCGTTGCTCGCGTACGTGAACGCCACGCTGGCGCCGTCGCGGTGCAGCGCGCGCACCGCCGAAGCGCCGATGCCTCGAGAACCGCCGGTGAGAAGCACGACCATGCGTCGCCGTTTCGATTTCATGGCGGAAGCACCCCGCCGAAATTCGCTAGGGCGCTTTTCCGACCTCGAGGTCCCTTATTAAGCCCTGCGCGGTCGTCGCGGGGACACCGAGGCTTTCGAGCACGCCCGCAGTTTTGAGCGAGCCGGTCGTTATTTTCACGATCGTCCAACCCGCGGTGCCCTTCTTCAAAAGTGCTTGACCGGCGCCGTGGCCCTTTCCGGCGGCCCAGTACGCAACCGCGTACGGCTTCTCTTGAAACATGCTCGCGTCGAGATCGTCGAGGTGTAGTTGATTCTGCACCGCCGCCGTGATTGCGACGGCGTCGTCGGGCGATAGCGGAGCCGCTCCGAGGAGAGTGGTTGCCAACGCCGCGGCGGCAACAAACGCTGTCAGATGCATCGTCGGGGTTTCGCCGCGGGCGCGACCGATGCCGTTATTAGGCCGGCGCGACGATTCGAAACGACGACTGCAGCGGATGCCAAAGCGGCGCAGCCGAATAGCAGCGAGGCGATGATGAGCGCAACCTTGGTCTTCACGACAGCAGTTTCTCGAAGCCGGCATCGTATGGCTCGTTCCCAGTGAGTAAATCCGCACTCGAGGAGCTGCACACCGAGCGTTTGCGGCTGCGCCGATACCGCAAAGACGATTTCGAAAGCGCGTTCCGCCTTACGAACGATCCGCGGGTGATGCGCTATTATCCGGCTCCGTTCGACCGCGATCGCGTGACGCGTATGCTCGAGAACGTTCTTCGCTCGTACGACGAACGTGGATATTCCGTGCTCGTCGTGGAGCGCGCAACGGACGGTGCGTATCTGGGACAAATCGGGCTGCTGCACTGGGACGACGTCGACGGACGCGAGGACGTCGAGGTTGCCTACATGCTCGTCCCGGAAGCGTGGGGCGCGGGATACGCCACCGAAGCCGCACGCGCGTGCCGCGATTGGGCGTTCGAGCAGTTGGGTGCCGACCGCGTCGTTTCGTTCATCTCCGTTGAAAACGAACCGTCGATGCGCGTTGCGGAACGCAACGGAATGACCCGCCTGAAACGCCTGAATGAAAACCGGCTGGGAATTCCGATTTACGTGTATGCAATCGCTCGCGACGACTGGGAGTCGACCCGCACCACATAACTCTTATGAATCTAGTTGACAGCCGGGGCGTTTAGGAGTACGCTCTACTCCTATGAATCTAGTTGCAGTAGGTTCGGCGCATGCCGCGTAAGCGTTCCGCAACCCTAACCGATCACGAGCTTCGCCTTATGGAAGTGCTGTGGAACAACGGCAGCGCAACCGTTGCGGAGGTTACGGCGGGCGTCGGCTCGCCGCCGCTCGCCTATAACACGGTGCTCACCACGATGCGCACGCTCGAACAGAAAGGGCACGTCGCCCACACCGAAGACGGCCGCGCCTTCGTCTACCGTCCGTTGATCGCGCGAACGCAAGCCGCGGATTCCGCCGTACGTCAACTACTGCAGCGCTTTTTCGGAAACTCACCCGGTGCGCTCGCCGTCACGCTGCTCGACGAAGCGCGCTTGAGCGAAGACGACCTGGCTCGCATTCAGAAAACGCTTTCCCGGAAGCGAAAGGCATCGCGATGATCGTTACGTTCGTCGTCAACTCGTTATGGCAAGGCCTCGTAGCGGTCACGTTGACCGCGCTCGTGCTGCGGCTGGTGCCGCCGCGCGACGCCGCGACGCGTTACGCCGCATGGTTTCTGACGCTCGCTGCGGCGGTTGCGATTCCGGCGCTCGCAATGTGGACGCACGTCGGTTCCCAGATCGCCGCCGCGCTACCACATCGCGGCGGTACGAGCGGCGGAACGTTCACGTTGACGTTTGCCGGGACGCTAACGAGTGGTTCGGCTAATCCGCTGCTCGAGCGCGTCGTAGCGCTGCTGTGGATCGCCGGAGCGGCAATTGGTTTAGGGCGGCTGGCCATGAGCGCGTATCGCATTAAGCGCTTGCTCGCTCGTGCGACGCCATACTCGACCGTCGACGGCGTAGCGGTCTTGAGCTCGCCGGATCTCGCGATTCCGATCGCAACGGGAATATCGTCGCCCGCCATCGTGTTGCCCGAAGAGCTGACGGCCGCGCTTGGTTCCGACGACTTGCGCTGCACGATCGAACACGAGCTGGCGCACGTGCGCCGCGGCGACGTCGCGGCGAACGCCATCCAGCGCGTCGTCGAAGCGATCTTCTTTTGGAATCCGTGCGTTCAGCTCGCCGGGCGCCGGCTCTCGGCCGAACGGGAAGCCGCGTGCGACGATCGTGCGGCACTCCGCATCGGCGAACCGCGCGAATACGCGCTCTGCCTCGCGGCGCTGGGACGGCGCATCGCCGAACGCACCGCACCGCTGCTCACGCCCGGCGCGTTCGGATCGCGCAATGCGCTCGTCGCGCGGATCGAACGGCTGATGAGCGACGGTTCACCCACTTCACGCATCAACTATCTTGCATTAGGAGGTGTCTTCATGCTTTTTGCCG
>DASRSM010000003.1:0-15320 GCA_035656415.1 Vulcanimicrobiaceae bacterium
CGTTCGTCTTTCTCGGCGAGATAGTCACCACGTTGCCGTTACCCGCCGACGAGCCGCTCAAGAAGAGCTGCGGTACGTGCGCGCGATGCGTGGACGCGTGCCCGACCCGAGCGTTGCGTGGCGATTACACGATCGACGCGACGCGGTGTATCGCCGATTTGACCCAGCGCACCGACGCGATTCCGCGCCAGATGCGTCCGCTCGTCGGGAACTGGGTCTGGGGTTGCGATTTGTGCCAAATCGTTTGTCCGCCGACGCAGCGCGCCGGAACGGTGAGCGACGACCGTAGCCTTCCGCTCGACGACGACGTGGCTGAGCCGGATCTCGTCGCGCTTTTGGAGATGCGCAGCGGCGAGTTCAAACGGCGCTACGCCAAGACCGCGATGGGCTGGCGGGGCGCGGCCGTCTTGCGGCGCAATGCTGCCGTAGCGCTCGGTAACGTCAAGGATCGTTCGACCGTGAGCGCGCTCGCTCGCGCGCTCGAAGCCGACCCGCACCCCATGGTGCGCGCGCACGTCGCCTGGGCGCTCGGACAAATCGGCTCTCCCAGCGCCATCACAGCGTTGCAGCGGCGTGATGGTGTGGAACAAGATGGAAACGTGTGCGAAGAGATTCGCGTAGCCCTGGAAGGAACGCAATGAAGTTTTGGACACCACTGTGGATCGCCGCCGTATTTGCCTACGCGTCTCCCGCGCCGGCAGCCGGCGATCTGCTCGCGCGAATGTCCGCCGTCAACCCAAACCTGCATGCCTTTACCGCGACGATGCACGCAAACGTGGTGATGAAGTCGTTTCCTTTTTTAAGTACGTCGCTGACCGGAACGTACTACCACAAAGAACCCGACAAGACGAAGGTCGTTTTTACGAGCGGCGTCCCGCTGATCGCGTCGCAGTTCGACAAGCTTTACGCGCATATCGAAAGTCCGTCGCAGTGGCCGAGCGTCTACGAAATGACGGTTTCGGGCGACGACGGTACGGTCACGACCTTCCGGCTCGTTCCGCGCAAGCACGGCAACGTCGACCACATCGACACAGCAGTCGACGATAAGACCGCCACCGTAACGTCGATGCGCTGGTCCTATGCCAACGGCGGATATGCCGAAATGACCAACCGCTACGGCACGGTAGACGGGAACACCGTGGTAATCTCGCAAACGGGTCACGTCGAGGAGCCCGGCTACGTCGCCGACGTAACCTCGACGATCGACCACTACGCGATCAATCCGGACCTCGCCGACTCGGTTTTTGCGGAGCAGTAAACACGTGACGACCTCGATCGATCTGACGCGAGCGCCGCTGGTAGACGGCTTCAACCGTTCCATCAATTATTTGCGCATTTCCGTCACCGATAAGTGCAACTTGCGGTGCGTGTACTGCATGCCCGAAGAGGGTCTGGCCTGGCTGCGGCGCGAGGAGATTCTCAGCTACGAAGAGATTGTCGAGATCGTAGCGGCTGCCGCAACCGTCGGCGTTCGCGCGATTCGCTTGTCGGGCGGGGAGCCGTTGTTGCGTCGCCATCTCGGGAGGCTGATCGAGGGCATCGCGCGGATAGACGGCATCGAAGATATCTCGCTCTCGACCAATGCGCTATTGCTGGAAGAAAGGCTTCCGGAACTCGTAACCGCCGGACTCCGCCGCGTCAACGTTTCGCTCGATACGCTGCAGCCCGAACGTTTTGAAGAAATCGCTCGCCGGCCGGGGCTCGATCGCGTGCTGCGCGGCATCGAAGCGGCTGTCGAGGCCGGATTGCAGCCGGTAAAGATCAACTGCGTCGTAATGCGCGGCAAAAACGACGACGAGATTCCGGCGTTCGCGGCGATGACGCGCGAGCTGCCGGTCTACGTTCGCTTTATCGAAGTCATGCCGGTGCACGAAAATCTAGGACTGTCGCGCGACGCGTACATCTCGTCCGACGAGATTCTCGAGCGCGTAGGCGCAATCGGGCGAATCGAGCCGGTCGGCGGACCGGCCGGCAACGGTCCGGCGCGATACTTTGCCTTCCCGGATGCGCCCGGTGCGGTCGGCGTCATCAGCCCGCTGTCCCACGACTACTGCGAGCGCTGTAACCGCGTCAGGCTCAGCGCCGACGGCCGGCTGCGTCTGTGCCTGTTCGGGGACTACGCCCTCGACCTACGGACGCCGCTGCGGGCCGGAGCCGGCCGCGAGGCGATCGCCGGGCTGCTGGCCTCGGGTATGCTCATCAAACCCGAGCGCCACCACCTGCGCCTCGGGGAGACCGCGTCCCGGATGCGGGCCTTTTCGGAAATCGGGGGCTAGCGTCACGGGCGCCGGGCGTCGAACGTTGCGCTAACTAAAGGAGCCTTCTAGCGACAGTGGACGAGGTCTACCTCCGGACAAACGAAGCGACGATTGCGGAAGCGCGGGTCGATGCTATGGTGCGCGAGTATCAAACGAAGATCGCGCGCTACGTTCGGCGGATGGTGGGCGACGCCGAGGCGGCTCTCGATCTGACGCAAGACGTGTTCTTGGCGGCGTACCGGATGCTCAAAGGCGAACCGGAGCGCGAGTTGACGGCCGGCTGGCTGTATCGCGCGGCCACGAACGCGGCAATCTCGTTCATGCGGCGCAAGAAGATTCTCCGAATGCTCCCGCTCGATCGCGACGTGGATCGCGGCGAGTGGCGCATCGACGAACGCAGCGCCGCATCGGTGGATTTGCAAGCCGCGTTGCAGCGGCTGCCGGCAGAACAATCGGCGGCGGTATTATTGACGAGTTACGCAGGATACTCATCGCAGGAAGCGGCGGCGATGCTGGGCACGACGGCCGATGCCGTTCGGCAGCGGGTCTGCCGAGCGATGCGCGTTCTGCGTGCGACGATGACGGAGGAATGATGACTGGAGAATGCGCGCGAACCGAGGTGCTCGCCGGCGCGGTTGCGCTAGGCGAAGCTTCGGACGCCGAACGCGACCAATACCGCAGGCACATCGCGGCCTGCCGGCGTTGCGTCAACGCGTTTGGCGGCGAGCGCGAAATCGAGCGTACGGCGAGCGTTATCGCGCGCGCCCGCGACGCGGAGACGTGGGAACCCGACCTTCGCGGCTGGATGAGGGCGCCTCAGAAGCGCCGGATGATGTCGTGGAGTTTCGGACTTTCCGGCGTCGCCGCGGCCGTCGTGATTTCGCTCGGCATTCACGCGATCGTTGCGGCAAATATCTCCAGGCCGGCACAGCCGTCGGATGCGCCGACGGAAACCATCGCGCTCGGTGGCATGCACGTAACGCTCGAGCACCGTCCGCCGGCGACGCCCACGCAAACGCATCACGCAGCGCCGCAGGCGCTGGTCGCGCCGCCGCGGCTCGAGGTCGAGCACAACGTCATCACGCTCCGCCGTCCCGCGCAACCAGTTGCCGCGCAAGCTGCGCCGCGCATCGCCGGAACGCCGAAGCCCACGCTGCATCGGGCCGACGTTTTAGCGCGCCAACGGATCGTTGCGATGGCGCCGACGCAGCGCGACGAGCGATCGATTTCCGCGCTAAAGACCGCAGCCACGGCGGCGCCCGCCGCCGCACACGCCGAATCGATGGCGATCGTTCCCACCGTGACGACCATCCACGACGCGATGCCTGCCGGCGGCGAGAACGCTATCGTTCCGCATCCTTCGCCGATCGCATATAACGAGGGTGCGGAAGGTACGACGGCGTTCGAGGTGTCGATCGATGAAAAGGGTGCCCCGGTGAAATGCACCATCACCAAGCCGTCGGGCTATCTCGTGCTCGACGACGCCGTCTGCAAGGCGGCGATGCACGTTCACTACTCGCCAAAGACGATCAACGGCCACGCCGTTTCGGGCGTCTACCGCGATGCATTTACGTTCCGCGCTTCCGACGAACAACAATAACTTCAGGAAAGTCCGTTAATCGATTGATTTGCGGAAGAATGCGAGCATCTTCGTCGGCTCCGCCATGATGCGAAACTCCTCGAAACCCCAGCTGCGAGCCTGATGAATCGCGCGCGAGTTGTGCATCGGAAGTAAGAACGTCAGCGTTTTGATGTTGCGTTTCATCGCGAGCCGCTGCACCTCGGTGACGAGCTCGGTTCCGACGTCCGTACCGCCGTCCGCGCGCAGACGCAAGCCTTCCATCATCGCGACGTCCATGCCGTTTGCTGCTTCGGGGTCTTCGTATCCGACCGGCAGCTTCAAAACGAGTTGTACCATGCCGCGCAGACCGGTCTCGTCTTCGGCAATTAAAATGTAGCGGCGCCCGGCGCGCTGCTCGGTGAGCCATTTGACGATGCGCTGATTCCACGTTTCTTTCGCCGGAGGCGGACCGGTCACGACGCCGTCCTTTACCAGCCGTTCGAGATCGGAGGCTTGCGCGAAACGAATGAAAATCTTCCGGGCCACGTGCACAAGATTCCACCGCCGGGCGCGCGAATCCGGCCGCCATGGCGGACGGGCCGTTTATTTATCGCTTTACGCGAGATTTGCGATTGGAAGACCACGCCGGTCTTGCCGCCGCAGGCGCGCGCGGCGCGGTGCTTCCGCTGCTCGTCATCGATCGCGCGCTCGAAGCGAGGCTCGCGCATTCGCCGCGCAGGGCGGCGTTCTTTTGGTCGGCAGCGCGCGCGCTCGACGCAGAGCTCAAGGAGCGCGGAAGCCGTCTGATCGTTCGTCGCGGTCCCGCCGGAAAAACGATCAAGAACGTCGCGCACGCCGTCGGTGCTTTCGGCGTCGCGTGGAGTGCCGAATATGACGGGGTCGCGATGCAAAGCGATCAGCGACTGCAGTCGGAGCTGGAGGAAGCCGGCCTCGTCGCAGCACTCGTGCACGACGCGCCGGCAGTTCCACCCGAGGAAACCGCCGCGGTGCGCTCGATCGCCGGATTGGGCTACCGCGCGTTCGCGCCGTATTACGAGGTATGGAGCGAGCTGCCCGTGGCATCGCACGAACATCCGCTGCTCCTGCGCTTCCTAGAAAGCGATTTGCATAGCGAACCGTTGCCGTCGAACAACGAGTTTGGAGGCGCCGAGCGCGACGCGGACGCGGGTGCCGCCGCGGCGCGCCGGATCGTCGATACATTTCTGCACGAATCGGCGATCCAGTATTTAGTCGCCGCACGCGTTCCGTCGGACGAACGTACTTCGCATCTGTCGACGCATCTCTCGTTCGGAACGATTTCGGCTCGCAGCGTCGTAAAGGCGACCCGCGAGCGGTTGAACGATCCGTTTCTGCTCAGCGAAGAGCGTCTTTCACTGCGCGCGTTCTTGCGCGCGATCGCGCACCGCGACTTCTTCTTGCAGCTCTCGTGGTTTCATCCAAAAACCCACGACGATCCGCTGCAGGAGAAGATGCACGGTTTTTCGTTTCAGCGTACGCATCCGGCCCTCGACGCCTGGCGCGGCGGAAACACGGGTTTTCCGTTAGTAGATGCAGCGATTCGCCAGCTGCACGAAACCGGATGGATTCATCCGCACGCGCGGGCGGTTGCGGCATCGTTTCTGTGCTTCGATTTGGGGGTCGATTGGCGCGTAGGCCGCGACGAATGGGATCGCTGGCTCGTCGAAGACGATCCGGCGATTGCGACGGGCAACTGGCAATGGATCGCCGGTGTCGGGGCGGACATGGCGCAGTATCCGCGCATCTACAATCCCGAACGCCAACGCCGCCGGTACGATCCCGACGGGGCTTACGTTCGGCGTTGGGTGAAGGAACTGGAGCGAACGCCGATGGCGATTTGGCCTACCGATGGAGCGTCGGCGCAGCTCCCACTCGAATTATTTCCGGCCGATTCGTACCCCGCGCCGGTCGTCGATCACGAACGTGCGGCGCGAGAGTTTCTCGCAAGTTATCGAGCGTTCGTTTCGGCGTGAGTTCCGGCCTGATCGAGGGGAAGACGCTCTTCGATCCAATCGCCGACGATCGGGACGCGCACGTCTTGGCCGTTCCAGGTCTTGATGCCGTAGTACACGCTGGCGACTAAAAACAGCGGCACGAGGAATGGCAGCAGCACCGACGGGGCAAGCCCGACCCAGGCGTACGGGGCGAGGAACGACATGATGGCGCCGATACCAAACATCGCTATGTTGAAGCCGAGGGCTTGCAGCGCTTGACGGCGCAGATATCGCGACTGTTTGCGATCGAGAAGCGAGAGCAGCGCGAGCGGCCACAGCGGATATCCTAGCGAAACGAGCGCACGCGACTCTGCCGAGTCCGGAAGCGTCGCAACTTCGGCTTTTCGAACGACGGCCGGTTGCGGTTGCGGATGCGGCGGCGGCACTTGTCCGCCGATGTGCACGCGCGTTGCCGTCGTCGCTTCGACTTTGGCAGCTAAACGGCAGCTAGGGCAGCTGCCGCGGTCGTCGCGACAGGTCGCGCAGATCGGCTTGCGGCAATCGACGCAGGCTGCGACCGACGGGACGTTCGAGTGAAAGTAGCAGTCCATGGTGGTGAGCTGGCCCCCTTTGGCATGTAACACTATGAGCTACCGGCGGAGGCCGCGGGAGGTTTCACGGGAGCCCGGCCGCAAGACGGTGCCGCCGTGAGCCGGCGCTGCATCCTCAAACGGTTGGCACTGGAAGCCCGCCCCTACTACCCTCGTATCGTCGTAGCGACTCTTCTGGGCGCGTTGGCGGGCGTGTTGACGCTCGTCCCCCCGGCGGCCTTCCGTATCATCATCAACAAAGTGCTGGCGCCCCCCGGCGGCGCTCCTCCCGATTTGCACGCATTGACCCTGGCGCTCATCGCAACGTTCGTCGCGCTCGTGCTCGCTAACGTAACGACGTATTCGCAGACGTACCTGACGGCGTGGAGTGGCCAACACCTCGTCGCGCGTTTGCGCGTCCGGCTGTTCGAACGGCTGCTGAACCTGCCGCTTTCGGAGTTCGACAAATGGCGTCCGGGCGAGCTGCTGGCTCGCTTTTCGGCCGACTTGACGATGATGACCGACGCCGTGAGCGTCTCGTTGCCGCAGCTCGTCGTCGCGCTCGTAACGTTCGTTTCGTCGTTTGCGACGATGATCTACCTCGACTGGCTGCTGACGCTCTCGCTCGTCGTAGTCGCGCCGGCAGTCTCGTTCGCAGTTTCGACGTTTCAACGGCTGATCACGACGTCGACGCAACGCGCGCAAGCGCGCATCGCCGATCTCTCTGCGAACCTCACCGAAGTGCTGCAAGGCCAGCGCGTCGTCAAGGCTTTCGGCCGCGAGGAGTTCGAGGTCGGGCGCTTTCAGACGCGTAACGACGACTTCTTCGGCGCGTATATGAAGCTCACGCAGTTCATTCAAACGCAGCCGCTGGTCGTGTCGACGATCATGGTTATCGCCGTCGTGCTGATCATGGCGCTTTCCGTGCGCGAGGTGCTCATCCATCGTCTCGACACCGGCACCGTGTTCATGTATTGGGCGCTGCTCGTCAACTTGATGAATCCGATGAACCGCGTCGCGGCATTCTTCGGCGACATCAACAAAGCAATCGTCGGCGCGGGGCGCGTGTTCGAAGTCCTCGACTTGCCGGTAGAAACGCGCGACGCCGACGCGGCTCGGCCGCTGCCGGCCATCGCCGGCCGCATCGAGTTCGACGACGTGACTTTCGCGTACGGTTCGGGTGAAGAGCCCGCGCTGCGGCATGTCGACGCCACCATCGAGGAGGGCGAAATCGTCGCGCTGGTGGGACCGTCGGGAGCCGGCAAGACGACGCTGGTGAATCTGGTTCCCCGCTTTTACGAACCGCAAGACGGCAGCGTGCGCATCGACGGGATCGACCTCAAGACGGTGAAGCTCGCCGATTTGCGCCGTGCCATCGCCATCGTGCCGCAGGACGTTCAGTTATTCCGCGGCTCGGTGCTCGAAAACATTCGTTACGGCCGTCTGGAGGCCAGCGACGAGGAGGTCATCGCCGCGGCGCGCGAAGCCAACGTCGAGGACTTCGTCCTGAGCTTTCCGGAGGGGTATCGCACCGGGGTGGGCGAGCGGGGCATGCGCCTGTCGGGGGGCGAGCGCCAGCGCATCGCGATCGCGCGCGCCATCCTGCGCGACCCGCGAATCCTGATTCTGGACGAAGCCACCAGCGCGCTGGACACCCATTCCGAGGCCATGATCGAACAGGCTCTCGACCGGCTCTTGCCGGGCCGCACGACGCTGATCATCGCTCACCGTCTTACGACGATTCGCCGCGCCCACAAAGTGCTCTATATCGAAGCGGGAAGGGTCGTCGAGATCGGGACGCACGAAGAGCTGCTGGCCCGCAAAGGCGCCTACGCCCGCCTTCACGCTGCCCAATTCGCAAAAGCCGGGCCCTAGCACCTTAAAGTAGCGGCCGGGCGAGGCCGATACGAGATGTGATGAGTGACGTCGGCGGCATTTCCTTTGGTCCGACTGTCGATCTGTTGAATAATGCGGTCGACGGGGCGGGGCGCGAGCAGGAGCAGATTGCCAATAACCTCGCCAACGTCAACACCCCGAACTTTCGCCGTTCGACCGTTTCGTTCAAAGAAGCCCTGGCCGCGAGCCTCGGAACCGCGTCAAATCCCGACGAGCTCGCGCTGTCGACCGACGACGACCGCCAGTTCGATATCAACGGCGCGGTGGCGCCGGTGCCGTACGATCCGAAGGCAAAGGTGGACGAGACGACGCAGATGCGCGTCGACCGCAGCAACGTCGACGTCGATCAAGAGATGGCTCAGCTTCAACAGAATTCGGGATATCAAGAAACGATGGCCGCGCTGCTGAAAAATCAGTACGCCTGGCTGCGCGAGTCGATCGAGGAGCAAACGCACTAATGGCCGGCTTCTATAATACGATCGAAATCAGCGCGTCCGCGCTTTCCGCGGAGCGATTGGCGATGGACGTGATCGCTAACAACATTGCCAACGCCAACACAACGCGTACGCCGCAAGGCGGGGCTTTCAAACGGCAGCTCATCGTGTTCGCGCAAACGCCCGAGGGGCCGGCGCAGGCCGGCAACGGCTTTCCGGCGTTCGGCGCGAACGGCACCGGGCTTTCGTCGGATGGCACCGATACCGAGCCCAACCTCGAGGGCGTTCAGGCGTTGGGCATCGTCAACGACAACAGCCCCGATCGGATGGTCTTCGATCCGGGCAATCCCGAAGCCGACGCGCGCGGCTACGTGCACTATCCCAACGTGCAGGTGGTCAAAGAAATGGTCGACATGATGGCGGCCTCGCGCGCCTACGAAGCCAACGTCGCGGCGATTCAGGAGACCAAATCGATGGATGCCGCGTCGCTCGGACTGCTGCAAAGCTAAGCGAAAGAAACCAGAGAAAGAAGAGTAATGGATATCGACGCCTACTCGAGCGCGATTTCGAAAGTAACGCCCGGATCGTTCGTTCCGGACGTCGCGCCGGGCGGTCCCGCCTCACAGCTGCTGCCCGACGATCAAACCGGTGCCGGCGCCGTGTCGTTCAAGGACACGGTGAAATCGCTGCTCGAAGACGTGAACGATAAGATGGTCAACGCGAGCCAGATGTCGCAGGATTTGGCGGCCGGTAAGAGCCGCGACTTCGACGGCACGATCAAATCGGTCGAAGAGGCTTCCCTGGCCTTTCAGTTTACGATGGCGATCCGCAATAAGCTCATGGACGCCTATAGCGAAATCCAGCAGATGCAGTTCTAGGCTTTCCGCTCTCGATATTTTCCGGGTGGCGGAAGACAAAGGCGGACGGTTTCGACCGTCCCCTTTTTATGCCATCTATGGTTAGAGGTTGCGCGCTCCGACGCAGGCCGATAGCGCGTCCAGCTGGTTGATCGCCGCGTCCTCGAGTACGCGTACGAGCGGCGTCTCGTGCTTGCGAAAGGTACGCAGCGCATCCGGAAACTTCGTCGTGTTGAAGCGCGAAACGCTTTCGAAGACCTCGTCGGCTTGCCGTGCGGTTACCCAACATCATAAACGCAAGACGGATCGTAGGGCGGAGCGCCGCTGGAATGGTTCACCAGGTCGACGACGGGCATGATGCGGGTTCGGCCGTTATACGTCACGTCGCGGCTTCGCGCGAACCGGTACAGGCAAACGTGTTCCGAGGGCTCCGCGAAACGCAAGTCGAGATCGACGATGGCGCCCATGCTCTTGATGAACCCGACGACCTCACCCGTGAGCCTCGCTCTCGAAAAAGCTCCACTCGCGTTCGCCTAGTGAGGATTCAGCCCGAAAGACGAGCTGCCCGTCGCGGACAAGAAGATCTTCGGGCAGCACGAGAAGGTTCTCCGAAGCGTGCAGCGCGACTTCGCGAGTGGGATCGACGGGGAAATGCCGGGTCCATGCGGGTCGACGCCGTGCCTAACGTTGTCCGCGACACCCCCGAGCGCGCGAAACTCCTCGAGCAGTTCGTCCCACGGCGCGATCCCGGTCATCTGATAGTGATCCGCGGAAGAGCGCTTGGCTAAACTCTTACCTTGAATGACCGATGAACGTGATAGACGTGGCCGGACGCCTTTGCACGAGGTGGGGCCACGGCGGAACCCGACCGATTGACGGTTCCGCAGGAAAATACCGACTCGTGCGGAGGTTTTTGTTTTGGTACGTGGCCTGTACGCCGCGGCGAGTGGAGCGCTCGCAGCCCAAAGCCAAGCCGATAACGTTGCGAATAATCTCGCCAACGTTAATTCGAGCGGCTTCAAGCAGACGCTGCTGCAAATCGAGTCGGCTCCGACGCTCGACATCTACCGAATCCAAACCGATCCGGGACACACTAGCGGGCGCGCGCTTCCGGGCGTTCCTGTGGCCGTGCCCGTTGGCCCGCTCGGAACGGGCTCGCAGATCTACGACACGCCCGAAGATTTTGCGCAAGGACCGCTGCAGCAAACCGGCAACCGTCTCGACCTCGCGCTGACCGGCGCGAATCAGTTTTTCACGATCGCTACGCCCAACGGCGTGCGCTATACGCGCGACGGCCAGTTTACGCTCGACGCGAACGGTACGCTGCGAACGCTGGACGGAAACCCAGTGCTGAGCACGACCGGGCGTCCGATCGTTTTCAACACGCAGCAAGGCACGGCGACGTTTAACTCCGACGGAACGGTAACGCAGGCGCCGCAAGCCGGACAAGCTGCGGCAGCGGCGACGCAACTCGGAACCTTGCAGCTCGCGTCGTTCGGTAATCTCCTCGCCCTGCGCAAAGAAGGCGACAATAACTTCGTAGACACCGGCAACGCGCAACCGGGCGCAACGCAAAACGTCAGCGTTCAGCAGGGTTTTTTAGAGAAGAGCAACGGCAACGTCGTTCGCGCGATGGTCGATCTGATCACGGCGGAGCGGTGGTTCGACGCCAATCAGCGCGTGATGAAAGCCGAAGACGATGCCACGAGTCAAGATATCACCTACGTTGCAAAACCCAACTCATAGCGGGAGCACGATAACGCCATGATGCGAGCACTCTACTCAGCGGCCAGCGGGATGATCGCCCAGCAATACAACATGGACACGATCTCCAACAACTTGGCCAACGTCAACACGACCGGTTTCAAGGGGAACATCGCGCACTTTCAGGATCTGATTTATCAGACGATCCAGGCGCCGGGTTCTCCGATCGGTGCGGCGATCGTCCCCGTCGGTCAAGACGTGGGTCTCGGAGTGAAGGTCGGATCGTCGGAGAAGCTGTTCACGCAAGGCTCGCTCGTCCAGACCGGAAACGGTCTGGACTCGGCCATCAACGGTGACGGTTTCTTTCAGATCACGCTTCCCGACGGAACGACGGCGTACACGCGCGACGGTCACTTAACTCAAGACGCCAACGGCTCGGTCGTCACGTCGGACGGCTACTTCATCCAGCCGCAGATCACGATTCCGCAAAACGCGACGCAGGTGCAAATCGGCAGCGACGGCACCGTTACGGTCGCGGTTCCCGGGAGCAACACGCGGCAAAACTTGGGACAGATCACGCTGGCGCGCTTCGTCAATCCCGCCGGGCTCGCGCCGCAAGGTACCAACTACTTCACGCAAACCGCGGCCAGCGGTCCGCCGATCGTCACGCAGCCCGGCCTCAATGGCGCCGGGACGCTGCAAGGCGGCTGGCTGGAAAACTCCAACGTGCAAGTCGTCAACGAGATCGTCAACATGATCGTCGCGCAGCGCGCGTACGAAGCGAACTCCAAAGCGATCGGCGCGTCGGATCAGATGCTGCAAACCGCCATCCAGATACCGCCGTTCCAATAGGTCTCTGACACATGCGTACGCTTTCGCTGCTACTCGCGATCCTGGCATCGGCCGCAACGTGCGTGCCGCTGGCGGCGCGCGCACAAGCGACGGAAACGCAGCGCGTCAGCGGCACGCAGTTCGTAGCGTTGGCGAAACGCGCGATCGGCACGGTCGTGCTCTCAGGTGACAGTTCGCTCGTGCAAGCGGCGCCGGTCCGCGACCAAATCGTGCCTTCCGGCGCGGTGTCGCTGGTCGTGGAATCGCCGCTGGCTACGCCGACCTACGTCAACGTGCCGATCGACGTCGACGTCGACGGATCGTTCGTGCGCACGGTTTTCGTGGGCTATCGCATGCAGCAGTACGTTCGCACGGCCGTGGCCGCGCACGATCTCGTCGCCGGCACGGTTATCGCCGCCGGCGACCTAACGACGGCGCGCGTTGCGTGGACTGGACGACTGGGCAACGGTACCGACGTACTGCTCGGACGCAAGATCTTCGTGCCGTTCCGTAAGGGGCAGCCGGTGTACATCGAGGAGACGCAGACGAACATGATCGTCAAGCCCGGCTCGGCGGTCGTGCTCATCGTCAACGACGGCGACGTGTCGGTGGTTGCAGAGGGCGTCGCCCGCTCGGGCGGCGGCCTGGGCGACGAAGTCTCCGTGTACAACCCTTCGACAAATCACACGCTCTCAGGTACCGTGGTCGGTCCGGATCGCGTGCAGCTCGACATCATGGGTGAACAATAATGATGCGTAAAGTAATCGCGGCGGTGGCGCTCGCGTTCTTCGCACCGGCGCTCGCCGCACACGCGGACACGCTGTATCAAGCGGCGCCGCCCCCGGCCGGTCCCGGTCATCCGCTGCGTCTGACGTCCGATCATCGAGCATCGCAGATCGGCGATCTGGTCTATATCGTCTTCGATTTCAACGATTCGAACTCGCACACGGCCAACTACGCGAGCGGTAAGGCCGCTGGTTTCTCGCTGACCGGATTGTTCCACATTCCAGCGATAAACGCGAGCACCAACGCGTCGTCGGCTAAGTCTGCGAGCGGGGCCGATTCGTTCATCTCGACCATGATGGCGACCGTTACCGACGTGCTGCCGAGCGGCGTACTGAAGATTGCCGGCGATCAGGGCGTCGTGATCAACGGCCGCAACCAAACGCTGCACATCACGGGATTCATCCGGCCCGAGGATCTCGATCAAACCGATGCCGTGCTCAGCTCGCGCGTGGCCAACGTACAAGCCAACTTCAACGGCGACAATCCTAAAGGCAAGGGCCTGGTCCAACGAATCCTCGAGTTTCTGTTCTGAGGCGATGAGTGCAATGACAGGGAAGATCGTTCGAGCTTTCACCGCGTTCGCGCTGGCAACGATGCTGGGCGGATCGGTGGCGTTTGCCGGTGACTCGGCCGACACGGTCGTGCGGGTCAAGAACATCGCGCACGTACAGGGCGTCACGGGCAACCAGCTCGTCGGTTACGGTCTCGTCACCGGCTTGCAAGGCACCGGCGACTCGACGTCGGTCATATTTACGAGTCAGACGATTCAAAACGTCCTGCAGACGTTCGGTCTTACCGTAACGCAGCAGGAAGTGCGCACGCGCGACGTCGCGGCGGTCATGGTGACCGCGACGCTGCCGCCGTTCGCGCATTCCGGAGATAACGTCGACGTCGTCGTCTCGGCGATGGGGGACGCGAGTAGCCTGCAGGGCGGAACGCTCGTGATGACCGAGCTCCGTGCGGCCAACAATCTGGTGTACGCGACGGCACAAGGCCCCGTCTCCGTGGGCGGCTTCGTGGCGGGCGCTAGCGGCTCGTCGATCAATCAAAACTTCACCGGCGCGGGGCGCATTCCCAACGGTGCGGTCATCGCGCGCGACATGATTACGCCGCTGCAGACCGATCCGAGCGGATTCAACTACGTGTTAACCACGCCGGACTACAAGACGGCGGCCGCGCTCGCCTCGGCGCTGAACCAGCGCTTCGGCGGCGCAACCGCGTCCGCGCTCGATGCGGAGACGGTTCACGTTAACCTTCCGCAGTACTATCACAACAATCCGGTGCAGTTTCTCGCCGACGCTTCCGACGTCTCGATGCTGCAGGACGAAACGGCGAAGGTCGTGATGAACGAGCGCACCGGAACGATCGTTTTCGGCGGTGATATTCAACTTGCACCGTGTGCGATCGCACACGGCAACCTCTCGATCACGATCTCCACCAACAACCAGGTCGTTCAACCAAACGCATTCGCTCGTGGTCGAACGGCCCTGCAATCGAACAGTACGATCAACGCCCAGGAGAAGGGCCACCAGCTGACGTTTATCGCAGGCGCCGCGACGCTCTCGTCGGTCGTGCGCGCGCTCAACGCGCTGGGCGTGTCGCCGCGCGACTTGATCGCAATCGTTCAAGCACTGCGCACCGCCGGCTCGCTGCAAGCCGACTTGGAGATCGAATGACCACGACGCCCGTGAACGTGCCGGTCGCGCTGACTTCGCAACAAACCCCGAAGGCGCAGCCCTTGACGGTCGATCAGCAGCGCGCGCTGAAAAATCTGCACGACGCAGCGTCGCAGTTCGAGGGCGTTTTTCTGCAGATGGTCATGAGCGCGATGCGCGAGACGGTTCCGCAGACGTCGATCTTCGGACAGGATTCGGCCTCCGAATCGACCTGGCAGTCGATGCTGGACGACCAATATTCGCAGCAGATGTCGAGCACCGGCGGTTTCGGATTGGCGCAGCAGCTCGAGCAGCAGCTGCGTCCGCTCGTCTTAGGTAACGCCGCGCACGAAGCGTCGGCAAACGTCGAAGCGCGAGGCATCAACTTGTGAGCGAGCGCGGCGCCCGGAGGGCGGTAAGATGAGCGATTCGTGGGAAACCTTCGCCGGCGCGCTTCAGGAAGAATCTGCGGCGCTCGGACGCGTTCACGACGCGGCACTGCGGCTCACGGAGGTGCTGGTGAGGAATCGCGCCGCCGAGATCATGGTCGCGGAAAGGGCGCTCGACGGTGCTCGGCGTGCGTATCAAACGACTTCGGCAAAACGCCGGGGAATGCAGGCGCGCGGCTTCGGGAAAATGACGCTGCGCCAGGTGTGCGCATACGCGCCGCGGCGTCTCGGGGCGACGTTCAATCAGCGTCTCTACGAATTGACGACGTATTCGATCGGTCTGCGCATTACGTCGAACAACAACAAAGCCTTGATCGCCAGCGGCA
>DASRSM010000004.1:0-47560 GCA_035656415.1 Vulcanimicrobiaceae bacterium
CCGCGCTTGCTGCGTCCGACGTTCATTCCGACGCTGGCGCGCATCGCGTTGGCGATCCTCGAGTTCTTCGAATGGCTCAAGGGCAACAAGAAAACGTCGAGCGAGGCGCGCGCCTAATCGCTCGATCGGGATTACGCTACGATAAGGTCGCGCTCGGATTTATCCGGCGCCTGCAAGAGTCGCTCGGCGATCGGGTGCCGGCCGGCAAGACGCTAATCGTAACGTGCACGGCACCGATTCGTAAGGATTCGAAGACCTTCGCGGAACTCGAAACCGTGCTTGCCGCTTTGCTAGCGAAGCGGCCCGCGCGGCTGGATTTCAAGAAAACGGTCAACGCAAATGAGGTTCGCGCGCGGTTCGTAAAACGCACGCCGGCACACGCGAACGCGGTGGTCGGCTTCGTGCACAACCCCGGTGTGGATACCGAAGAACTGCTATCTAGCTGACGACGGCGACGCGCCGTTCGGCGTCGACGATCTCGGCTTCGATGACCTCGTCGTCGTCGTCATCATCCTCGTCTTCTTCTTCGTCGTCGTCCGGAAGTTCGGCCGAGACTGCCGTGAGGTTTATCGCGATGACGTCGTTGGCGGGGGCGTCGAGTTCGTAACGCATGCGTTTAGGCTATCCGTTCTTACGTTAAGGGCGCTTTAGCCGGTTATTATCGATCCAAGCAAAACGTCGCGGGCAAGCGTGCTGCGAGGAGTGTAAAGGCGGCGGGCACCCGGCAGCATAGGGTCGCGGAACCGGGCGGGGAAAAGCCATAATTACCAATGCCCAATCCGTTCCGACATCGCGAGCAGGCCCCGGTCGGCTTGATCACCATCACGGTCATGCTCGGCTTGATCATGGCGATCATCGACACCACGATCGTCAACGTCGCGATCAACACTATCGGCGGCAACTTGGGCGCGACCGTAGACGAGGTCGCTTGGGTAGCCACCGGTTACATTCTCGCCAGCGTCGTGATCATGCCGCTCAACGGCTGGTTGACCGCACTGCTAGGCCGCAAGCGGTTTTACGCGACGTCGCTGGCCGTATTCACGGTCGCGTCGTTCTTGTGCGGCACGGCGCATTCGATTTGGCTGCTCGTCTTCTATCGCGTGCTGCAAGGTTTGGGCGGGGGCGCGCTGCAGCCGACGGCGCAGGCCATCATGTTCGAAACGTATCCGTCTGAAAAGCGCGGCAACGCAATGGCGATTTTCGGCATGGGAGCGATGGTTGGACCGGCGATCGGACCGACGCTGGGCGGCTGGATGGTCGATAACGCCAGTTGGCCGCTGATTTTCTACATCAACGTGCCGATCGGCATCGCGGCATTCTTGATGACGCTGGCGTTCATTCCAAATCCGAAGTACATCGCGCGACCGAAAGGCGGCATCGATTGGACGGGGCTCGGGCTGCTGACGGCGGGCTTGGCATCGCTGCAATACGTGCTGGAGCAGGGGGAGCGCGACGACTGGTTCCAGTCGGGCACGATCGTTATCATGTCCGTGATTTCTGTGGCTGCGTTGATTTTGTTCGTCATCAAGGCACTACGCGACAAACATCCGGTTGTGGACTTGAAAGTCTTTAAATTCCGATCGTTTTCCATCGGGTCGTTTCTCGGCATCATTATGGGCTTTGGGCTGTTCGGGACGGCGCTTATCTTGCCGCTGTTCTTCCAAACGCTGCTCGGATTCACGGCCTTCGACACCGGTCTGGCGCTGATGCCGGGCGCCCTTTCGACCGCCGTTTCTATGTTGATCATCGGACGATTGCTCAATCGGATCGACGGGCGATGGTCCATCGTCGCCGGGATATTGATCTTTGCGTGGTCGACGTGGATGATGGGCGATCTCAACACACAGGCGGGCTATTGGGACGTGTTCTGGCCGCGATTGATACAAGGGTTTGCATTGGGATTCTTGTTCGTTCCGCTGACGACCATGACGCTCAACGACGTGCCGATTTCCGATATGGCCGGCGCGACCGGCGTATTTACGCTCTTGCGGCAACTCGGCGGCAGCCTCGGTATCGCGATCTTGACGACGCTGCTCACGCACCAGACCGCGATTGCCTGGAACGTGCTGGCGGCCGGCGTCACGGATTTACATGGGATGACGAGCGGCGCAATCACGAATATCGTCGCGCAGCAAGCGACGATGATCGCCTACGACTACTTGTTCCGGCTGACGGCGATCGTGTTCGTTATCAGCGCTCCACTCGTCTTCTTCATGCACGCCCAAAAGCGCCAACCGGCAGCACGCCGCCAAGTCGCAATGGCGGAATAGCTAACGAACGGTTACGTCGTCGACGTATTGGCCGATGGAGCGTCCGCCGGCGTTAGCTTTGCCTTGAATGCCGAACGCGAGCAGATACTGGCCGTTCGCGTAAGCCGAAAGGTCGAACGTCCACTCGTGCCACTTCTTCTCGTTGCGATCGATCTTGTACAGAGTCTTAACGATCGTGCCCGACGTGTTGTAGAGTCGCGCGAATTGGAAGACTCCAGGGCGGAAGTCGTCGCCGATGCCGCGCGCCCAGAACGTGAGGACGCCCTCCGCGGGAATCGCAATGAGCTGGCATACCGACGTCACGCCGGCCGGCTCGGAATGGCCTTGAATCGTACCCGCGTACGCGTCGTACTTACCGCGGTGCGGCTTATCGGTGGTCGTGAACCCGAGCGGCATGCGGCCTTTGGAATGACACGTCGTCCACGGCTTGAGGTGACCGGTTTCGAAGCCGGGGTTCTTGACAGCGTTGGTTACCGGCGGAGGGCTGGGCGTAGGCGACGGTCCGGATCCGCCGCCGTAACTCTGCACGCAACTTCTGCTCGCATTGCTAAAGAGCGGTTGGGTCGGAAACGACTGACCGTTTGGAAACGTGGTGTTCTGCATATCGAGCCACGCGCACTTATCTGCAATTTCCTGCCCGCTGGCGTCGAGCCAACCGGTCGTGGCGTCGGCGTCGGTTATGGTTTCCGCTTCTTCGTGGCCGCCGACGATGCTCACGCCGTCAAGCGTTCCCGGATTGTTTACGGCCTTAGCTCCGCAACCATACCCGGCGTCGGGCATGTACGGGAACGTCGTGTAGGATAGCAGTCTCCCGCCGGTTATCGTTACGGAGCTATGGTACGCACAGAAACCGTAGCTGCTCGCGTCGAATCCCTGAATCGTATAGAGGTGCGGCGAGACGACGATGTAGTCGGTATTCGCATCGTAGCCGACGATGTTCGCAACTTTGAGCGCTTCGTTGGCAACCGCGCCGTCGGTGTACGTGTTCGAGGTAGGCGGCGTCGGATCGAAGTACTCACCGTTATAACTCCCGCTCAACAAGATCGAGGGGTTTGTAATGTACGCCTTTGGACCCGAGTACGTTCCGTAGTATTGCGTGATGGTGTTTAGCCAGCCGCTATTTGGAAGCGCCGTGAAGAACTTGATGAGATACGAAGCAACGCCGTCGGGATCGGCAGCCGTGTCGGAGGCGCCGGTAAAACCCCAAAAAATCAAGTAGGTTTTTGCGGTGGATTCAACCGGACCGCCGCCGTACTGCAGAACGCCGGTCCCGTAATACGTGGCGTTTGCGCGATGCTGCACGGCGCGAGCGGCGAACGCCGCGCGATTGTAAAAGTAATGCGGCCGTCCCAGATGCGCGATTCTTGCATTGAGTCTCGGACCAAGTGCGCCCGCAGGCGCGCTGGGCCCGTGGGGAATTGCGTTCGTCACGGAGTTAGAACCGCTGCAGGCAACGATTAAGGCAAAAAGCGCGAGACAAAACCAGCGCATAAGCACCTAAATACGACGGCCGTGTCGCGTTTACTTCAGCCTACCTGCTTCTTCTTGATAGCGCCGGTTTGTTACACCTATCGGTCGCCAGGACCATTCCCATCGGTACGCCGATCCCCGAAACTTCGTCGAAGCCTTGTGCCGCGGCGTAATACTTCGTACTTCCGGCGGAGGAAGTATCCCATTGATTGTTTCCATTGGTGACGTCGATGAAATGATGGTAGCTTTGCGCTTTGAAACCGTTGTAAATCGTCGCTATGCCCCACTGCGGCGAGCCACAGGCTTGATTGATTTCCGTTTGCATCGCAACGTATATCGGGCTCGACCACGACGTTCCCCAAACCATTGAAAACGTTAACGCGGAGACTGGGTAATCGCACGGACCGTTGAAGCAGAATCCGTCGAACGCTGCCGGCAGTGCGATATCGGGCACGCTGCGCATGGTTGCGCTCGTAAGTCCGTTCTGATACGAGGGCAGCGGCCATTGCCTGGAAACGCCGCCGCCGGCGGCGCCGACGCAGTCGTTCCAAACCGTTGGATTGGTAATCTTGCCGGGAACGTCGTACGCGCAGTAATCGCCGACCGCGGCGGCCCACGGCACCGTCGACTGCGTCCCACCGACTGCGACGAAGTAAGGACCGCTGGCGGGGCCTTGCGTTCCGAACGGGAACTTCGGTTGTCCGTTGTAGCAGTCGGCACCCTGATCGCCGCTCGACGCGGCAAACGTCATGCCTTCCGCCGCACCCTGCTGCGCGATCGCGTTGCTCGTCGCGTCGAATCCGCCGGCGCCACCACCGTCCTCGCATCCGCCGAACGACGAGTTTACGACGCCGACGCGATGCGTATCGGTGAGTGCGCTTTGATATGCGTCTTCGATGTGGACGTCGGAGAGATCGCCGGTGACGTAGACGATGATGTTCGCACCCGGCGCGAGCGATGCGAGCGTCTCGATATCGAGCGTCGCCTCGCCTTCCGTATCGTTTGCGGCCGCCGCGCCGTCGATAAGGACGTAGTTGAGACTTCCGGTTCGGTCGATCTTGAATTGCGCGAGATACGACGCGAGATCGCCCGAGCTCACTTCGGAATCGATGACGATTCCGGCGGTTTCTCCGGTGCCGTCGTAGCCGTAGTTCACCGGCATGCAGAAACCGTTCTCTACCGATTGGGGGCCCCAGCCGTCGTTGGGTGCATAGTTCGGTGTCGGCGTCGGATTGGTCGACGGGGTCGGGCATGGCAGCGTCGCGGGTAACGGAACGCCCGTCAGCGTCACGTCGTCGACGAAAAGTCCGATCACTTTTCCTTTGTGCTTGGCAACGCCGTAGACGCCGAACGCGAGATAGACTTTATCGCCAGCGTACGCGGAGAGGTCTGCGCTATGCGCGGCCCACTTCTTGCTGTTGACGTTGCCCTTATAGAACTGTTTGATCGGTTTACCGGTCGTCGCATCGTAGATGCCGGCGAACTGATACACGCCTTTCGAGTCGTTGGAGACGCCCCACGTAAAGAACTTGACTTTCGCCGCATGAGGAAGCGTTACGACTTGGCAGACGGCATCGAGCGCTTGCGGCTCCTTCTGATTCGTGTAGGTTCCGGCATAGGCGTCGAACGTACCGCTATGCGGATGTAGCTTCTGAATCGAAGCCGGCGGCGACGTCGATTTCGTGCGGCAAAGCGTCCCGGACCACGGCGGGAGTTTTCCGGCTTCGAAGCCGGGATTCTTGACGAAGTTCGCGGCGGTGTCGGGTGTCTCGTCGGGGCGCTGCGGCGTCGCGTTCGGCGGCGATTTCACGACGATCAGGTCGGGATGACGCAAGACGACGTTGCGTGCGGTGACGGCGGCAACGTAACCGTTTAGTTCTCGTGGAATGCGAATGGGCGTTACGTTGGCATAGCGCGGTCCGTATGTTCCCTGATCGAAATCGTGGATCTCCGTTGCAAAGAACCGCTCGAAGTTCGAGGTGGTCGCCGAAACGTCGAGGGTCGTCCGATTCGGGAACGTCTTATCGATCGCGAATCCGTTGGCGCGCAGAACGTCGATTGCGCGCTGCTGCTGCCCGGGTGTCGGTGCGAAGCGCCCGGCGAACTCACCGCGCGTAAGGTAGTGCGGGTTCGGTACGCCGACGAGGTTGGCGACGAGCCGGTCGAGCTCGGCCTGATGGTTGTAACGCAGCAGGACAACGGCCGAAACGCGGCCCGAGGCGGCACGCCGTCCGAGATCGACGGGGCGCACGAACGGAATTGCTTGCCGGCCTCGTTGCGCAGCAGGGTGCCCGTGATTTGCCGCTTGCGGCAGCAGCTGCGTCGCTTGGCGCCCGCCGCACGCGGCAAGCACGATCGTCGCGACTAAGGAAAGGACGGAAATGCGAAACGAAACGCCCATCGCGCTCTCCTCGAAAAGTAGCCTAGGTTACTTAGACGACGGGCGTTCGTCTACTGCAGCGTTCGAAAGAAGCAAGCGAGCGATTTTGTCGAGCCCGCGACCGCGCCAGCGCAGCTCGTAGTTGCCCTGGCGAACGGCGTTGCGAGCTTTGAGCTGGGGCGACTGCGCGCGCACGATACGCGCGGTGAGGTCGTGGTATTCGCGCAGCTGCGGCACCAGTGCGGCGATCGTCGCGCGCGCGGCAGGCGGATGTTCCGCGCGGAACTCGAGCAGCCGCGGATATTCGGGTGCGAAATATTCCGCGACGTCGAAATCGTCGAGCTGCTCCTCGCGCAGCACGCCGCCCGGTGCGCCGAGCGACGAATAATGCCGGCCTTTTTCCGCGTGACGGCGCGGCTGCAGCGTGTGTCCGTAATGCGCGTAGACGTAGGGCAGCGCGATGCGTTTTCCGTCGAGTCCGAGCAACTGCTCGTGGACGGCGCCTTCCCAACGGATGCCGGGTTTGTAGCGAAAGAACATCATACGGCGCTCGATCGACGTGTAGTACTCGAAGGATTGGAAAAAATGCCACGTGTAGCCGTCGACGAAGTCGTACGATTGCGGAACGCGGCGGAGGTTTTTCGCGACACGCTGTACGGCGGGGCCATGCACTTCGTCTGCATCGATAAACGCAATCCAATCGCCGGCGCCGCGCTCTGCGTGGATTCGCAAGCAAACGTTGCGGGCATCGGCAAAACCACTAAACGCCGTGCGATCGACGGCGAGCCGATTTTCGCGTCCAAACGCGCTGTTCGCGAGCATCGCAGCGTGCGGCGACGGATCGACCGCGTTGTCGTTGACGATCAGTAGCGTTGCGGCGCGTTCGATCGATGCGAGCATCGCCGCCAGAAACGGCTCTTCGCGCGGCCCCAGAATAAGGTGCGCCGCGACGCCGTTTGCGTTGGACATCGGGTCGCGGTTCGGGGCGCGGAGCGGAGTTTCCGCCGCCTACGCGAAGTCCGCGCCGATGTCGTCTCGGTTGCGGCTCGCCGTCGACGCGCGCGTCGTCGCCGGCGATACGCGCGGCATCGGACGTTACGCGCGCGCGATTCTCCGGCGTCTCGTATCGCGCGACGACGTGGCACTCACGCTGCTGGTCCAGGGACCCTTTGCGTTCCGGCATCGCCGCGCTCTTGCCGCGGCGCTTGGATCGGGGGCATTCCGGGTGAAGTCGCGTGCGAGTCGCCGCGACGACGTGATCTGGCACCCCGCCAACGGCACCTTCTTCCGCTCGACCCTACCGAGCGTCGCGACGATTCACGATGCCGTTCCGTTTCGCTATCCTTCGGTCGACGCGCGCCAACGGGCGCACGACCAGGATCCGTTCCTTCGCTCGGCGAGCACGGCGTCGCGCTTCATTGCGGTTTCCGAGTTCGGACGCGGCGAGATTTCTTCCGTGTTCGACTTGCCCCCCGAACGTATCGTCGTGATTTACCACGGCGTGGAGAGTTCGTTTGCGCCGGGAATCGCCGAGCCGCTGCCGCGCGGGTTGGAGGCGGGGCGGTATCTGCTGTTCGTCGGCGATCCGATCGGCGAGCCGCGGAAAAACTTCTTCCTTCTTTACGAGGCTTATCGGCGCGCGTTCCCCGGCCCGGGTGCCGTGGCGCCGCTAGCGATCGCCGGATCACAGGCGCCGCAGCTTCCGGGCGTCGTGCACGCCGGGAACGTCGGCGACGACCTCGCCGCGCGCGATGACCGCCGATTGCGAGCGCTGTATCGCGGTGCGATCGCGCTCGCCCTTCCTTCGTATCACGAGACGTTCGGCATGCCGATGATCGAGGCGATGGCGTGCGGAACGCCGGTGATCGCGTCGCAATCGAGTTGTCTGCCCGAGATCGGCGGAGAGGCGCCGCTCTACGCCGCGCCCGATGACGCGGCGGCGTGGTCGATCGCGCTCCGGCGCATCGTTGGCGACGCCGCGCTGCGGGATCGCTTACGCGTCGCAGGCCTCGACCGCGCCACAAACTTTTCGTGGGACGAAAGCGCCCGCGCGCATCTGGAATTATTCCGTACGGTAGCGCAGACGTGAGGATCCTCGTTCTATGCGAACGCGTCGACGATGAAGGCGGAACCGAAAGTTACTTGCGCGCGACGCTGCCGGCGCTCGCCGCTGCCGGTGACGACGTCCGCGTCGTCGCACGAAGCGCATCGCGTCCGGATGCCTACGGCGTCGAAGCGGTCGCCGTTCCGTGGAGCGACGAGCACGACGAACCATCGGCAGCGGCGGCCCAGACGGTTGCGTCGATCGCGCGCGATTTTGCACCGGACGTCGTTGCAGCTCACAACGTTCTCGACGCGGGCGTGCTGCGTGCCGCCGAGGCTCCGCGACAAATCTACCATCTGCACGATCACCGGCCGTTCTGCCCCAACGGCGATAGATTGTATCCGCAGGGCGGCTCGATCTGTAACGTTCCGATGGGCGCGTTCAGCTGCGGATTCCATTCACTGATTCATGGCTGCGCGTACGGACCGCGACGACAGACGCTCGCATTGGTCGGAATTCGCCGGCGGGTGGCGTCGTTGGTTTGCGAGGCGGACGCAACGGTCGTCTTCTCCGCTTACATGGGCGCGGTCGCGTGCCGCAACGGCGTTCGGATCGAACGCGTCGCTACGATCGCGCCCCCGCTCGAGGATTCCGCGTACGCCGCGGTACTCGCGCCGCGACCCGACACCGATAGCGTTTTATTCGCCGGCCGAGTAATGCCGTCGAAAGGCGCGCGTTCGTTGGTCCGCGCCGTCGCGCGCATCGACGAATCGATGCGGCCGCGCGTAACGATTGCCGGCGAAGGACCGGATCTCGTCGCGACGATCGAGGAAGCCCGCGCGTCGAACGTCGCGTTCGACGCACTCGGCCGCCTCGATGCCGACGGATTGCGCGACGCGTACGATCGTACGACGATCGTTGCTATGCCTTCGACGTGGGGCGAACCGTTCGGATTGGTCGGCATCGAGGCGTTCGCGCGCGGGCGTCCGGTAGTTGCGTACGACAGCGGCGGCATCGAGCAATGGCTGGTTCGCGGAACCGGCATCTTGGTTCCGCGCGGTGACGAGGAAGGGCTGGCGCGAGCGATCCTCGAGATGCTCGACGCGCAGCGGTGGCGGGACGCATCGGAGCGCGCGTTCGAAGCCGCGAGTGCATATGGTCTGGCCGCTCACGTTGCGCGGTTACGCGCGATCTACAGCGGCGTGGCGTGAAGCACGTTCACCTGGCGACCGCGCTGTGCGTTCGCGAGGGCCGCGTGCTCTTAGTGGCGTCGCGCTACCCGAATCACCCGCAACCGTTGTGGAACCTTCCGGGCGGTAGGCAACAATCGGGCGAGCTGCTCGCGGAGACGGCGGTTCGAGAGTGTCTTGAAGAAACCGGCTATCGCGCGCAGATTCGCGAGCTGGCGTACGTGAGCGAGAGTTACGACCGTACCGAAGGCGTGCACTTCGTCAATGCCGCATTTTCCGTTACGCTGCAGGAAACCGATGCGCGCGCAAAAGATGACGATCACGTCGTTGACATCGAATGGGTTGCGGTCGGCGACGTTGCGTCGCGGATCGTCGTTCCGGTCGTACGCGATCCCTTGTTGGCATATCTTCGCGGCGAGATGCCGCAACGGTACGCGGGCTTCGAAGATTCGGGGATTACGATCCGGTGGCCGAGCGATTCGAGGTAACTTCGGCTGCCCAGCGCGCGCGTTCCAACGTATAGGCGATGACGTCTACCGGACTGCCTGCGAGCGTGGCTCCGTGCGGAAGCACGCCGTCGTCTTCGAAGCGATTGTTTCGCAAGACGCCGCGCGACGATAGATTGCTCGGGACGCAATACGCGCGGATGCGCTGCAAGCCCACGTTAGTAAACCCTTCCTCGACTAACGCTGCGACGGCCTCCGAAGCGAGTCCGCGCCCGCGATGGTCTCGCACGATGCTGTAGCCGATTTCGGCCGTCGAACGCGTCCGCTCCGCAATGCGCAGCGATATCCAGCCGATGGCCTCTTCGCTGCCGGCTCTGTAAACAAGCCATTCGAAGCGACCGGCCGCTCCGGGGGTGAGCGCGCGCGGGCGCTCCGAAACGGCTGCAGCGAACTGCGCGAGTGAAAGATCCGGCAGGTCTTGGAACTCGCGCAAATGCGGGGCCCGAAGCACGCTCCAGAGCACGTCGGCGTTCGCCGGCGTGACGGGCTCGAGACGAAGGCGCTCGGTACTCAGGCTTTTCATTCGACGCCGCTCACTTCGAGCAACCCCGTCTCGCCTCTTGTCGCCGACGCCGGAGCGCGTGATGGGAGCGTCAGTATGAACGACTTGACCGCAGCATACCGTTCGACGGCTCCAGCGCGGGTGGATTTTCAAGCGACGGTCGCCTCGCCGCCGCGATTCTTCTATGGCGCCCGATCGCATTGCACGCACGAAGCGTTCGATGCCGCCACCTCAGCCGGTCCCGTGGAGGTCGTCGATAACGTGGATATCGCGCCGCGCTGCCCCGTTCGAGTAGGCGACCGCGTCGAAGTGTGCGGGGAGATGGTCCACGACAGCGGCAAACCGCCGGTCGTGCATTGGACGCATCACGATCCGGCCGGACGGCACCCCGATGGGTTTATTCGCTTACGCGGCCGCTTGTACGCGTAGCTTCGGCGCCGCCGCGCTCGAGCAGTTCCGGAATCGTCACGAATCGATAACCCTTATCTTTGAGCGTTTCAACGATCAAGCGCGTCGCTTCTACGTCGGCGCTCCGATCGCAGACGTGCGGAGCGAGATGGTTGCGCTTGCAAACGATTCCACGGTTGCCGTCGTGCAGTACGATGATCGATCCGTCCGTGACGTAGGGCAGAACGCGTTGAGCGATGACGTCCGCCGACGGATACTCCCAGTCTTTAGCCAACGGCACCGACCACATGACCGGCGTATAGCCGAGCTTGCGCACTTCGCCGAGCACGAGCCAATCGCGTCCACCGTACGGCGGCCGCATAATTCGCGTATGGGTGCCGGTCGCAGCAAAGATCGCTCGGTCGGTTTTCTGAAGCGTCTCGCGCAGCGCAGCGGAATCGTCGAGCACCAGATGGTCGTGCGACCAGGTATGGTTGCCGATCGCGTCGCCGTCGAGCGCCTCACGGCGCACGACGCCCGGATAGGCCTGCACCGCCTGACCCACGACGAAAAACGTCGCGTGTACCCGCTCTTGCCGTAACACGTCGACGATCGCGTTGGTGTACGGTGGATTGGGACCATCGTCGTAAGTCAAAGCAACGACACGTTCGTCGCGCGGACCGCTCACGAGCGTCTTACCGAAGATTTGGCTGCCGGGACTTTCCGCAACCTCGTACGCAGTGAAAACCACGAACGCCGCCAGGGCGAGGCAGACCGTTACGGTCGTCGCGGCGCGCATCGTCGTCACGTTACGCCGGACACTTCGCCGAGCGCGCGCGAGCCTGAGCGCGAGCGACGTTGTTGCGAAACTCGTCCGGTCCGAACTGACGAAAGTCCCGGACGATCTGTTCGTAGCGGGGATCTGCGACGACGGTGCTCTGCATCTTGAGCAGGTCGTTCGGATTTTGCTTCGAGAGGTCGATGTGAAACTGTCGTCCGGCCGTCACGGCCCAATAGTGCGGGTCGGTAAACGTTACGGTCCGTTCGCCCTGTTTGTAATCGGCGAGCTGCTTGACCCAGACGGTATAGGTCGCCGTAGCGTTGGGGAGAGGCGCTTTGTTGACGAGCTGCCAGATGCCGTCCTGATCGAGCCCTCCGAAAAAGAAACTGACGTCGGTGATCTTCGCTGCCGGCGCCTTGATCGTGATTTCACGGCAATTGTAGCTGCGAATGCGGTACGAAAATGTCGATACGCCCTCGATGTCTTGCATGTCGTATAATTCTTCGTAAATCGGCGGCTTCGCGTACTGAATCGTCATGCGGGCGTACAGCTCGCTCGGCGCACTCTTCGCGCGAACGCCGGGTTGAAGGTGATAGCGGTAGCTGTCCACCTGCCAGCCGATGATGCCGATTACGATCGCAAAAATGACGACGGCAATTTCGACGATCGGAAATCGACGCATAGTTATTTCGCCGGCGCCGGCGCCTGCGCGTCGAGCAGGCGGTTCACGAGCTTGTCGGCGACGGTATTCTGTTTACGCGGAACGTGGCGTACGTCGACGTGTTCGAAACGCCGCAGCAAGGCTTTCGCGCGGCGATGCAGCGGCTGCAAATCGGCGTGCTTGACGCGGTATTCGCCGAGCATTTGGCGCACGACGAGCTCGGAATCCAGCCGCACCGCAAGGCGCCGCACGCCGCGGTTCGCGGCCGCTTCGAGGCCCAATACGAGCGCCGTCCATTCCGCGACGTTATTGGTCGCAATGCCGAGATACTCGCCGACCTCCTCGAGGAGAGCGCCATTGGCATCGACGAGCACGGCCCCGCTTGCCGCGGGCCCCGGATTCCCCCGCGACCCGCCGTCCGCGAACAGCGTCGCCTCGGGCGCAATCGCGTCAAAAAGCGTTTCCATGAGGGCGGCTCTTTCGGCGCTACCGACGCATGGCCCGCCCGCCGCGAGGGTAAAACGGCGGCATGAAAGCGCTCTTTTCGAAGACACTGCTTGCCGCGGTCGCAGCGGCGGCGATGGTTCTGACGCCGCAGCTGGCCTTGGCGGCATCGACGTTTTACGGCATCACCGTGCACGTCTCGACCAACAATATCAAGGTGCAGGATCCGAAGACGAAGCAAACGCTTAGCTTCGAGATCCTTCCGAAATTCGATCAGGTCTTCTCGGCAGACGGTAAGACGACGTACCAAATGAAGGCCGTCAAAGCCGGACAATACGTCGGAGTCATCTACGACCAGAAGGCGCTGGGAGTGCGCCATGCCGACAAGATTTACTTACTCACCAACGCCAACGAAAAAATCGGCGCACAATAAACGCCGGCTTTATATTCAGAGCTCCGCCGATCTCGTCCAAGCTAGGTGCCGCGTGCCGATGTTTCCTCAGGCTAGGCGACACGGGACGAAGTCGATTTCGTTCAGGCTAGGAGACGAGGGTCGACGTGTACTACGGTACACGAGACCCAAGGCGACAACGCATGAACGAAATCGGGCCGACTGGATTCGAACCAGCGATCTCTAGTCCCCCAGACTAGCGCGATAACCAAGCTTCGCTACGGCCCGTTGCGTCCTACTTACGCGCGCCTTTCTTTGCGACGGCATCCTTGAGGGACCTGCCTGCGACAAAAGCCGGAACGGTGCGCGCGGATATTTCGATCTTTTCACCGGTTTTTGGGTTGCGGCCCTCACGTGCATTTCGCGTGCGGACGACGAAGCTGCCGAACGGCGTCAAGGCGACCCGGTCGCCGCTTTGTAGCGCCTTTTTGATCTCGTCCAAGATGAGCTCGACCACGTGTGCCGCTTGTCGTTTGGAAAGTTCCGCTCCACCCGCAACGGCGTCGATGAGATCCGCCTTTGTCAAGGTCCACTTCCCCCGGCGGCAATTCGCACCGCCTGGATGGGGATATCCGAGAAATCGCTACTTTTCCTGCAGTTCGACGAGAGCGCGCAGCGCCAGTACGTACGAGAGGGGCCCCAATCCGCTGACAACTGCTCGGCAGGCGACTGCGGTCACCGACGTCCGGCGAAAGTCTTCACGTGCGGCAACGTTCGACAAATGGGCTTCGATCACGGGGATTTGGATTGCGGAAATCGCATCGGCGATTGCGTATGAATAGTGCGCGTACGCGCCCGGATTGATCACCACGCCGTCGTACGCGGATCGCGCCGCGTGCAGCGCGTCGATGATCTGGCCCTCGCCGTTGTATTGCTCGCACACGACTTTTACGCCGAGTTCCGCGGCGGCCGCGGCGATCGTGTCGTTGACGTCGCCGAGCGATTGCGATCCGTAGACCTCGGGTTCGCGAGTGCCGAGCAAATTGAGATTCGGACCGTGCAGTACGAGGACGCGCATGCAAGCGACTTTGGGGCGCGGGGCGAATTGTCATCCCCATGCCCGACTTTTTGCTTGGCGCCACCGCGCCCGAAACCGGAATTGCGATCTTTGCGACGATCACGACCGACCTCGTCCGCGAGATCCAAACGCGCCACGATCTTTGGCCGACCGCTTCTGCGGCCGTGGGGCGCCTCGCGACCGGAGCGGTTCTCTTCGGCGCAGCCCTCAAAGGACGCGAGAGGATATCGCTGCATATTACCGGTGACGGACCGCTCGAGTCGGTGACCGCCGATGCCTGGCTCCTCGACGAACGCACGCTGGGCGCGCGCGCGTACACGCGACATCCGCACGTCGATTTACCCATCGACGCGCGCGGAAAATTCGACGTCGGCGGCGCAGTCGGCAGCGGATCGCTGCAGGTCACTCGTTCGTACGAGGTCGGACAGCCGTACGTCGGCGTCGTGCCGCTTCAAACCGGCGAAATCGCCGAAGATCTCGCGATGTATCTCGCCCAGTCGCAACAAATTCCCAGCGTCGTCGCACTCGGAGTGCTCGCGAATCCCTCGGGCGTGATTGCAGCCGGCGGAATACTGGCGCAAGTTCTTCCCGGAGCCGACGAGCGAGCCGTAGCGGCGCTCGAGGAAAGCGCGCTTGCGATGCCGCCGATCACGAAGCTGATTGCCGATGGAGCGGACGCCCGCGCGCTGCTGGACGCGCTCGGCGGGAACGCGGATTTACGCGCTCATCGTTCCGTCGACGTACGATTTGCGTGCTTGTGCACACCGCAAAAGGTGGAATCGATGCTGCTAGGACTCGGCGCCGAGGAACTGCACGAAATGGCGACGTCGCGCGACGAAACCGAAGCCGTCTGCGAGTTCTGCAAAAAGCCCTACGTATTTACGAGTGAGGAAATCCGCGCGCTGGCGGAACGGCTGTAGACGAGTTATCTTCCAGGTAATTTAGCCGAGCTCTAGGAGCCAAGTCGAGGCGACGACGGCGCAGGATGCGCCTAGTGTCGGCGGGCGCAGGATGCGCTGGAGCCGACCAACGAGATCGGGTAAATTAGCGGAAGATCTTTTCCAGGTCTTGGGGTTCGCGGTAAGGTTCGATGCGCTGCCAGTACGATTCGCGAATTCGTCCGCCTTCGTTGACGTACCACCAGCCGCACTCGCAGCGAATGGGGCGCTCGCCCGGCTCGGGGTAGTTGTACGTGCGCCCGCACCGTTTGCAGACGAACGTCTTGCCCTCGATCGGCTTCATCGAAGTGTAGGTGACAGCGGAATCGGCCATCGTTAATCCTTCTCCGGACGAATGCGGACGAACTTGCGGGATCCTACTGAAAGAACGGCGGGCTCGGCGGCCGTCCATACCGCCTTCGGGTCGTTCACGACTATACCATCGACCTTTACGCCGTTCCCCGAGATAAGTCGCTCGGCGGCACGGCGGCTCTCGGCGAAGCCCGCTTTGACGAGCAGCTCCACCACGCGGACGGCCTCGCTCGCGGTCAGCTCCGGAAGATCGCCGGCCGGCAACTCCTTACGCTGTACGGTCCGTTCGAAGTTTTCGCGCGCGGCCGCGGCCGCCTCCGCGCCGTGATAGCGCGCGACGACGGCGACCGCGACGCCTTTCTTGGCGTCCATCGGGGTGACGTCACCGGACACGATGCCCGACGCGAGCCGATCGCACTCCGCCTGCGGGCGAAATGCCGCTAGGCGCGCGTAGGTCGGTATCAGTTCGTCGGCGATCTTCATCAGTTTGCCGAACTGGTCGTTTGCGGGTTCGGTGATCCCGACGTAGTTGCCAAGCGACTTGCTCATCTTCTTCTCGCCGTCCAAACCGACCAGGAGCGGAACGGTCGCGCAGATTTGCGGCGGTTGTCCGTATTCGCGCTGGTAGTGACGTCCGAGTAAGAGATTGAACAGCTGGTCGCTGCCGCCGAGCTCGACGTCGGCTTCGATCGCGATCGAATCGTACGCCTGTGCGACGGGATAGAGAAACTCGTGCAGCGCGATGGGGCTGCCGTTCGCGTAGCGATTGTTGAAGTCGTTTCGCTCGAGCATCTGCGCGACGGTCGTCTTCGAAAGAAGCTTGACGAGATCGGCGAGCGACAGCTTATCGAGCCACTCGGAGTTGTAGCGCACCGCAATCCGCTCGAGATCGAGAACCTTACCGGCTTGTGCCAGGTACGTTTTCATATTCGCATCGATCGCTTCGGCGGTGAGCTGAGGGCGCGTGACGTTCTTGCCGCTCGGATCGCCGATGCGCGCGGTGAAATCGCCGATAATGAGCGTTACCTGATGTCCCGCTTCGGCAAAGCGCTGCAGCTTGTGCAGCACGACCATAAAGCCGAGATGCAAATCGGGGCTGGTCGGATCGATCCCGAGCTTGACGCGCAACGGGCGCCCGAGCGCGAGACGCGCGCGAAAATCCTCGACCGTTTCGACGTGTTCGAAACCGTCGAGCAGCTCCTCAGGTGTTGAGGTCATGCAAACGAGGACGTGACGGCGCTTTCAATTCGGGAGATTCCATTTCGGCAATGAGATTGGCAACGAGACCGGTCCAGCCGGTTTGATGTGCGGCCCCGAGTCCGGCGCCGGTGTCGCCGTGGAAGTACTCGTAGAAGAGCGCGTACTCCCGCCAGTGCGGATCTTCTTGCAGCTTCCGATTCCCGCCCGCGAAGGGACGGTGACCGTCAGGATCCTTCGTAAAAATAGAGACCAAGCGGCGCCTCAGCTCATCGGCTACCTCGTCCAACGATAGCCGCCGGCCCGAGCGCGTTGGAAACTCGACGGTAAACTCCTTGCCGAGATACTGGTGATACATCCGCAGCGAACGGATGATCAAGAAGTTGATGGGAAACCAAATCGGACCGCGCCAATTGGAGTTGCTTCCAAAGAGTTCGGTTTCGGATTCGGCCGGTTCGTAGCCGACGCGAAACGCCATACCGTCGGCCGAGAGCGCGAACGGATGCTCGCGATGAATTTTGGAGAGCGCGCGGATGCCGTACGGACTTAAGAACTCGTCCTCGTCCAGGAGGCGCGCGAGAATGGCTTCCAGACGCTTGGAGTCGACGACGGCCGCCATCTGCCGGCCCGTAGGCCCGACCAGGTCAAACGTCTTAACGAAATCGGCCAAATCCGGCCGCCGGTCGAGCGTCCAAATCAGGCGGTCTCTCACGCGCAGCAGCGGGCCGGTACCATCGCGCTCGCCGACGATGATCGCAAAGAGCGGCACTAAGCCCACTACGGACCGGATACGCATCGGTTGGCGTTCGCCGTTAGGGAACTGCATGTAGTCGTAATAGAACCCGTCCTCTTCGCACCACAGCCCTCCGCCGTACGAGTGAATCGCCGAGTAAATGTAGATGAAGTGCGTCAAGAACTTAGCGAACATGTCGAGATAGGTGGCGTCCTCTTCGGCCAGTTCGCCGGCCATCTCCATCATCGAGGCGCAGAACATCGCCATCCAGCTGGTTCCATCGGACTGATCCAGCCGATATCCCGGCGGCAACGCTCCGCGATCGACCGCACCGATGTTGTCGAGGCCGAGAAAGCCGCCTTGGAAGACGTTGTTGCCCTCGGCATCCTTACGATTGACCCACCACGTAAAGTTGAGCGCGAGCTTCTCGAACATGCGTTTGAGGAAGTCGCGATCCGGAGTTCCGTAGAGACGCCGCTCGATGTTATAGACGCGTAGCGCGGCGAACGCCAGCACCGGCGGATTGACGTCGCTAAGACCCCACTCGTAGGCCGGAATCTGCCCGTTGGGGTGCATGTACCATTCCACTGTGAGCAGCTCGAGCTGATTTTTTGCAAAATCCGGATCGATCAACGCAAACGTGGCGGCGTGAAATCCCAAGTCCCACGATGCGTACCAAGGATACTCCCACTTGTCGGGCATCGAAATGACGTCGTGATTGTAGAGATGGAGCCATTCGTGGTTGCGGCCCTTCCAGCGCGAGTGCGGCGGCGCCGGTCCGGCCGGATCGCCGCTGAGCCATTCAAAGACGGAATACCGGTAGAGCTGCTTGGACCACAACATTCCGGCAAACGCTTGTCGCTGCACGGCGCGAAGCGCCGCCGGCGTCTCTTCCTTGGCGAAGCCGGCGTAGAAACGGTCGGCCTCCGCGATGCGCTCTTCGAATACGCCGTCGAACTCCGGTCCGAGCGGATCGGACGTGACGGCGTCGCGCATACGCATGCGGAGGACGCGCGTTTCGCCGGGTCCGAGCGCGATCCGATAGTACGCCGCGGCCTTGGTACCGGAGTGCTCCGGATTCACCGCGGGGCGATCGCCGCGTACGACGTACGCGTCGAAAGCGTCTTTTGTAAACGCGCCTTGGTTTGGTACGCCCCACAACGCTTCGAAGTTCGTATCGTTGTCCGTAAAGAGCGGCGTCGCGCCGGCCTCGCAATATAAATAGCGATCGCCGAGCTTGCGGTCTACGGCGTGAAAAACGAGCGTTTCGCCGCTGCGGGCGTCTAGCCCGATCGACGGCTTCTTGGGATGACTCCCGCCGACCCACGCCCACATGTTTCTGAACCACATCGTCGGCAGCGCGTGCAGTTCGGCCGGCGCCGGCCCCCGGTTGACGGCCGTTAGGCGAATCAGGATGTCGTCGGGTGACGCCTTCGCGTACTCGATGAAGATATCGAAGTACTCGTCGTTATCGAAGATGCCGGTATCGATCAGCTCGAACTCGGGGTCTTTGCGCGTCCGGCGTGCGTTTTCTGAACGCAACCGCGCGTAGGGAAACTCAGTCTGCGGATATTTGTACAACGCCTTCATGTAGGCGTGTGTCGGCAAGTTGTCGAGGTAAAAATAATATTCCTTGACGTCCTCGCCGTGATTGCCTTCGGCGTTCGTAAGGCCGAAGTAGCGTTCTTTTAAAAACGGATCCGCGCCGTTCCAAAACGCGAACCCGAAGCACAGATATTGGCGATCGTCGGAGATACCGGCGATTCCGTCTTCGCCCCATCGATACGCGCGAAGCCGCGCCTGGTCGAAAGGAAACGACTCCCAGGCGGTTTGCTCGGCGCTGTAGTCCTCGCGCACCGTTCCCCATTGGCGATCGCTGAGGTACGGTCCCCAGCGCCGCCAATCTGCAATGCCGGCGCGCGCCTGATATAAGCGTTCGCGTTCGGGATTGCCCTCAATTGTTTTCAACGCAGTTCTACGATTGTTACTCCGCTAGACCCCTCGTTTTCGTTTCCGTAACGAAGGCTTTTTACCGACGGATGCGCGCGCAGGTACTCTTGCAAGCCCCGCCCGAGCAGGCCGGTGCCTTTTCCGTGGATCAGTCGCAGCGGCGAGTTTCCGGCCAGGACCGCTTCGTCGATCCACCGCTCCACCAGGGGCTCGGCCTCGATAAAACGTTTTCCACGCACGTCTAACTCGGCGAGCGTCCGACTGGCGCCCTTCAACTGTGTGGTTTCGCCACTCCGTTCAGGACTGCGCTCGCTTCGCGAGCTTGGCGCTGAGGAAGTCGAAATTCGGCGAACGTCTGCTTTCTTCACCACCGTTTTCATGGGACCTATCGCGACTAGCAGCGTATCGCCGTAATCCTCGGCGATCGTGCCGCTCTGACGCAGCGATCCGATGCGCACCCGGTCGCCAGGCGCGAACGATCCCAACTCGCCTTCGGGGGCGGCTTCGGGAGCGATTCCGAGATCGCGATGGATCTCGTCCAGGGTCTGCGCGAGCAATACGGACTGCGAGGGCGTCACCTTGGCTCGTCCGCGCGCGCCGGATTCCTCGGCGCGGCGCTCGAGTTCGCGCACGAAATCCCGCAGCGCCTGCTGCACGCGTTCGTCTGCCTTCTCCCCGAACGTGCGACGCTGGGATTCGAATTGCTCGCGATCGTGGGCGAGGCGGTCCCGTTCGCGGCGTTCCGTAGCGCGCTCGGCCTCGAGACGTTCGCGCTCCGCGTGAAGCGCCGCGTTCTGCGTCGAGAGCTCGGCGAGCGCCGATTCGTAATCGCGCTCGCGCGTATCGAGCAGCCGTTGCGCGCGCTCGACCATTGCGTCATCGATACCGAGCGCGGTCGCCAATGGAAACGCCAGCGATTGACCCGGCGCGCCGATATCGAGATGAAACGTGGGGCGAAAGGTTTGCGGATCGAAACGCACGCTGGCGTTGGCGACGCCCGCGGTCGCGTGCGCGAACAGCTTGAGCTCAGTCGCGTGCGTCGTCACGATGCCGTGCGCTCCGCGTTCGAGCAAACGTTCGAGCATCGCTATCGCCAGCGCCGCGCCCGCGGTCGGTTCGGTTCCGCCGCCGATTTCGTCAATCAGTACCAGCGTACGGCCGCCGGCCCGATCGAGCATTTCGCGCATACGCTGCAGGTGCGCCGAGAACGTCGACGCGTTGGCGGCGATCGATTGTTCGTCGCCGATGTCGGCGATGATGCACTCGAATCGGCCGATCTCGCTGCCTTGCGACGCGGGAATCTGCATGCCGCAATACGTCATGATGACGAGCAGCCCGACCATTTTCAGCGCGACGCTCTTGCCGCCCATGTTCGGGCCGCTGATCACCAGCAGCCGCGTCGCTGCGTCGAGGGACAACGACTGCGGCACCGCGCGGTCGCCGAGCAGCGGATGTCTTCCGCGCGCAACCACGACGGCCGGCGCGTCGCTCAGCAGCGGCGCGGATGCATCCATCGCCTGCGCGACGCGTGCTTTCGCAACCAAAAGATCGATCGCCGCGAGCATCTCGACGTTCGCTTCGATCGCACCCGCTTCACCGCCGGTACGCTTCGAAAGCTCTTCCAGAACGCGTTGAACCTCACGCTCTTCGGCAATGCGCAGCGTGCGCACGCGGTTGTTGGTTTCAAGCGCGGCGAGCGGTTCGACGAAGAGCGTCTGCCCGCTCGAACTCGTGTCGTGCACGATGCCGGGCAGCACCCCGGAGAATTCGGCCTTGACCGGTAGCACGAAGCGGCCTTCGCGTATCGTGACGACGTTATCCTGAATCGCTTTGGCGTACTTCGCGGATCGCAGGATCGCGCTCACGCGGTCGCGCGCATCGTTTTGCGCTTGAACGAGCGATTTGCGAATTCGCGCCAACGCGGGCGAGGCGCGGTCGAGAACGGCTCCGCGCTCGTCGATCGCGTCGAGAATGGCACGCTGCAGATCGCGCAGTGGGGTATAACCGGCAACGACGGCTGCGAGCTCGGTACTTTCGCGAACCGCTAAATGCGCAGCGGCTGCAGCGGCAATCGCGTCGCCGACGGAGCGCAGATCGCTTGGCGCCAGCGTACGGCCGAGGGCGGCGGTTTGCGTGACCTCCAACGTGTCGATCGCCGGCATGACGTGCAGGTCGGCACCGGCGACCAGCTCGCGCGTCGCCGCCGTTTGCGTCTGCGCGACGCGTACCGCTTCGAAATCTTCGAACGGGGCCAGCGTAGCGGCGAACGTGCGTCCGCGCTGCGTTCTCGTTGCCGCAACGACCCGTTCTCGCACGCTCGCAAAATCGAGTGCCTCGAGCGTGCGCTCGTCGGTGAGCTTAGCCGAGTTTTCTTCGTACGAGGTCATTGACCAGGGCCGGGTCCGCTTTGCCGCGCGACGCCTTCATCACCTGACCGACGAGAAATCCCGCAACGTTGGTTTTGCCCGCCTTATAATCCGCGACGACCTTCTCGTTCGAAGCGATCACCTGGTCGACGAAGCTCTCGACCGCCGCCGGGTCGCTGGTTTGCGCCAGCCCTTCGGCTTCAACGAGAGATCTCGGCGAGCCGGCGCCTTCCCACATGCGTGCGAGCAGATCTTTGGCAATCTTCGAGTTGATCGTTTTTGCTTCGACCAACGCGATGAGCTCCGCGAGATATTCGGGCAGCACCTTCGATTCGGCCACCGGCGTCTGCGTTTCGTTCGCGAGCCTCGACAGTTCGCCGAGAACGAAGTTCTTCGCCTGCGCGGGATGACTGCTCGCCGTTACGACGCGTTCGAAGTATTCGGCCAACTCGCTGTTGTCGATGAGCTGCGTCGCCTGCTTGGGATCGAGGCCGTATTCCGCGGTGTAGCGCTCGAAGCGCTTCCACGGCAGCTCGGGCAGCGACGCGCGCATCGCCTCAACGTCGCTCGCAACGATCTCGAGCGGCACGAGATCGGGGTCGGGAAAGTATCGATAGTCGTGGGCGAGCTCTTTGCTGCGCATCGAGTGCGTCACGCCGTTGACTTCGTCCCATCCCCGCGTTTCCTGAACGACGCGCCCGCCCGACTCCAAAATCTCGATCTGCCGAGCGAACTCGCTTTCGATCGCGCGATGCACCGAACGGAACGAGTTCATGTTCTTGATTTCGGTCTTGGTACCAAGCTCGGTCGATCCCGCGGGGCGAATCGAGACGTTGGCGTCGCAGCGCAGCGAGCCTTCTTCCATCTTGACGTCGCTGACGCCGAGCTGCAGTAGCGTCCGGCGCAGCGCTTCGAGATACGCGACCGCGTCTTGCGCGCTGTGAATCTCCGGCTCCGACACGCATTCCATGAGCGGCACGCCCGCGCGGTTGAAATCGACGAGCGAGAACGAGCTTCCGGCGATGCGGCCGTCGCCCGATCCCGCGTGCGTCGATTTTCCGGTATCTTCTTCGAGATGGATACGCACCAAACGACAGGCGCTCATCGTACCGTCCTCGCGCCAGTACTTCACCTCGCCGCCTAAGGTGAGCGGCATGTCGTACTGCGAGATCTGATAGTCTTTCGGCATGTCGGGATAAAAATAATTCTTTCGATCGAACTTCGAGAACGCCGGAATTTCGGCGCCGAACGCGAGCCCCGCGCGAATGACGTGCCGGATCGCAACGCCGTTGGCGACCGGAAGCGCGCCCGGCATGCCCAGACAGACCGGGCAGACCTTGGTGTTCGGTTCGCCGCCAAACTCGTTGGCGCAGCCGCAAAACATCTTCGTCGCCGTCTTGAGCTCGACGTGGCATTCGATGCCGATAACGACTTGATAACGCGTAATCGTCTGTGACACGCCCGTTAAACCTCGCTGACCTGCGGACGATGTTTGCTTGCGTGCTGCGTCGCCTTTTCATACGCGTGCGCCGCGCCGAGCAGCAGCTTCTCGCCGAAGATCGGAGCGCAGAGCTGCAGCCCCATCGGCATCGGACGCGTTCCGCCCGGGGGCGTTACCCATCCGCACGGAACCGACAGCGCCGGCAGCCCGGCGAGCGACATCGGAATCGTGTAGTAGTCCATCATGTACATGCTGTATGGATCGCTTTTGGCGTTAAAGCGGAAGGCCGGCGAGCTGGCCGCCGGACACGCGATGAGATCGCAATCCTCAAACGCTTTCTCGAAATCGCGCGCGGCGAGCGTGCGCGCCTTTTGCGCGCGCACGTAGTATGCATCGTAGTAACCGCTCGAGAGCGCGTACGTTCCGATGAGGATGCGCCGTTTGACCTCGGGGCCAAAACCGGCCGCGCGGGTCTGTTCGTACATCGCTTGCACGTCTGCCGCATCGACGCGCAGCCCGTAGCGCACGCCGTCGAAGCGCGCCAAATTCGACGAACACTCCGCCGGCGCGATGAGGTAGTAGGTCGCCAATCCGTAGTCGGCGGTCGGCAGCGAGACGTCGTGCAGCTCCGCGCCGAGCGCTTGCAAATCGTGGTACGCACGATCGTACACTTCGTCGATATCGGCGCCGAGCTCGCGCGTATCGAACTGCCGAACGATTCCGATCTTCAACCCGCTCAGCGACTCCAACAAACGGTTGGCCGTCAGGTCGGCTACTCGATCGATCGACGTCGAATCCATTGGGTCGTGCCCGGCCATCGCGTCGTACACGAGCGCGGCGTCTTCGACGGTTCGCGTCAGCGGACCGATTTGATCGAGGCTCGACGCAAACGCAATGAGACCATAGCGCGACACGCGCCCGTAGGTCGGCTTGAATCCGATGAGATTACAGAACGCGCCGGGTTCGCGAATCGACCCGCCCGTGTCGCTGCCGAGAGCGACCGCCGCTTCGAACGCGGCGACGGCGGCGGCCGAACCACCGCTCGATCCCCCCGGAACGCGATCGAGATCGTACGGGTTGCGCGTAACGCCGAGCGCGGAGTTTTCACAGGAGCTGCCCATCGCGAACTCGTCCAAGTTGGATTTTCCGACGACCACGGCTCCGGCGTCGATCAGGCGCTGCACGGCGGTCGCCGTGTACGGCGCGACCCACTGCTCGAGAATCTTGCTGCCGCACGTCGTCCGCGTGCCGGTGAGACACATGTTGTCTTTGACCGCGAGCGTCACGCCGGCCAGCGGTAAACGCTCGCCGGCGCCCACGCGCGCGTCGACGCGAGCCGCTTGCTCGCGAGCCATTGCGTGAAGCGGGGTCAGGAACGCACCGACGCGGCTTTCGACCGCATCGATCTGCGCCAGTGCGGAATCGGCCGCTTCCCGCGCAGAGAGCTTACCTGCGTTGACGTCGCGCGCAATCTCCGCAGCCGAACGTTCGACGATTTCGGTCGCCATCGTTATTTCTCCGCGATGATCCGGGGCACGCGGAAGAACGCGCCCTGGCGCTGCGGCGCTCCGGCGAGCACCGTTTCGCGATCGAGGCACGGGCGAACCACGTCCTCGCGCTCGACGTTGCGCGATTCGACGACTTGCGCGGTCGCCGGCACGGCGTTCGTGTCGAGCTCGCCAAGCCGGTTGACGTGCTCGAGCAGATCGCCGAGCTGCGCGCCGAACCGGTCGACCTCTTCGTCGGTCAACGCGATGCGCGCGAGTTTTGCAACGTAGCGGACGTCAATCTTCTCGGTTGACAAAGTCGGGATACTCCAGGCGGTCGTGTGCGAATCGGTCGTCGGCAGGCCACGCTGCCGGCGGAGGAGCTCCTTCGAAAGCATCCTCGACGGTTGTCCGCGCCGCCCCGGTCTCGTTGTAGAGCGTGACTAGGGTCTCGACGTGCCCCGTCTGCGGGAACATGTCGAACGGCTGCACGACGCCGAAGCGATACCCTTTGGCCGTCAGGAACTTCAAATCCCGGGCCAGCGTGGCGGGGTCGCACGAGAGGTACCAGACGTTCGGAATTCCCGCCGCCGCAACCGCGCCGAGCGTTGCCTCGTCGGATCCTTTGCGCGGTGGGTCCAAGAACGCGATCTGCGCGTGGCGCAGCACGTCGCGTCCCTCGGGACCGCGCAGCACTTCCTCGACGCGTCCGCTGCGAAAGCGCGCGCGCTCCTGGAGCCCGTTGAGCTCGGCGTTGGCGACCGCCTCGGCGACCGCGCTTGCATTCTCCTCGACGCCGAACACGTCGCAGCCGTGCTTGGCAAAGTACAGTGCGAACGTTCCGGCGCCGCAATAGAGATCGACGATGGCTCGCGGCGCCGTCAAGCCGCGCTTCATGAACTCGAAAATGCGGCCGACGATTTCCACGTTTACTTGAAAGAACGATGCGGCGGAGACGCGATATCGGATTCCGGCGATCGTTTCTTCGATTTCGTCGGTTCCGGTCGATACGTGCTGCCGGCGACCGAGAATAGCGTTCTCGCCGTTCAAGTCGTAGGAGTTCGTCACGCCGACAACGCCGGGGAGACGCTCTTGCAAGACCTTTGCACCCCGCTCGACCGCGTCCGACGCGTGCTTGGTCGTGACGGTAAACACGGCCTGTCCGGTCGCACGTGCGGCGCGCGCTACGACGTGACGCGCGGGTTCGAGCGCACCGGCGATCTGGGCGTCGAGGCGCCCTGCGTTCAAGCGTTCGATGTAATCGCTGAGCTGGGGCATCACGATCGGACACGAGTCGATGGGGACGACGTCGTGCGAACGCTGCTTGTAGAATCCGATCGACGGCAATGAGGAACGGTGTTCGATGACCAGCGACATCTTGTTGCGGTAGTTACGCGGCGCGATCATACCGATCGTATTACGCACCTCGACGTTCGAGAATCCGCCGATGCGCGCAAGCGCGTTGAGCACGACGTCCCGCTTCCACGTTAGCTGCGCCGGATAGCTGAGATGCTGGACTTGGCACCCGCCGCAAACGCCGAATACCCGACAGAACGGCTGGACGCGAAAGGGCGAACCGGAGATCAGCCGCACGAGGTCGGCGACGGCGTACTTCGGCTTGACGGTCGTTATGGTCACGCGCGCGGTCTCACGCGGCAGCGGTCCAAAGCAGAAGACGGCCATTCCGCCGGCACGACCGACGGCTTGCCCGTTAGAAAGCAGATCCGTGAACGTTACCTCGAGCTCCGCGCCGGCGCAGAGCGAAGAGGTTCTTTTAGGCGCTGTGTCTCTGCTCGTCAAGCGTTTTGAGCAGCGAATTCGCTTCGTCGATCAGCTGCTGTATGCGCTGGCTCGTCGGATCGTCGGGCGGACGATTCGCGCGCGCGACCGCCTGTGCGACCGCAAACGCAACCGCGGTGCCGACGCCGACGATCCCAATCCCGACTCCGATCCACAGGAAAGCGCGGGCGAGCCGGCGATCCTCGCGATCGCCGCGTTCGTCGCGGGCGTGATTGGTGCTGTGGTCGGACGGCTGCACGTGGTTCCTCCTCGAGGGGACGCTGCTAGTTTTCTCGGACGGGTCCTCGATTACCCGGCGATGTAAAATACCCACCGTAAGCCATATGATCTCTGAGGAGCGCAACGAAAAGCGCGGCACTAAGACTCTGCTGTGGGCGTTCCTCGCATCGGTCCTCATTCACGCGCTTGTCCTGCCGGCGGCCTTCTCGAGCTGGGCTCGCAACGTTGCCCTTTCGCAGCAACCGCTCCAACGTGAGTGGGTCGCCAGTTCCACGGCCGTCCGGATCGAGCGCCGCACGGTTCCGCAGCCGCGCAACGTTCCTAGGCCGCGCCAGCCCGTAACGCCGCCGCGGCCCAGACCCGTTCCGCCGCGGCCGCAAGCGCAGCCCAAGCCCCAACCGGCCGCTCCACGCCGAGAAATCGCGCGCGTCGCGCCGACCGCGCCGCCCCAACCGGAAAAGCGCCCAGAGCAAACGCCGGCCCCGACGCTGGAGAGCCAGCTCGAACGGCAGCAACAGACCTTCTCTCAGGAAGTGGCCCGCCTGCACCAGCAGAACAATCCGCTGAGCATCGCCGCCCCGCGCGAACCGCCGGCTGCAGCCTACCGGCGAACGTACTTCGACGTTCCCGGCCACCGCCACCGCGAAGAGATCGAAGCGCTGCTCATTCCGGTGCGGCACTGGCTGACGAGCGGCTTGAGCTGCTACTACGTGCACTATATCGCGCAGTTCACGTCCGGTGGCAGCGAGGACGGCCTGATTCCGTGGCCGGTGTGCTATCCGGCCGGTCACGACGTGATGGCAAACCCGCCGTATCCGCACGATCTACCGATACCGCTGCCCCAGCGCGATTACGTGCTGCCCGCGGGAACCTATCTTACGCCCTTACTCCGCTCCATCTACGACAGGAGATCTTGATGCCTACCGCCTCGCCGGCTCGCAGACTCTTCGAAACTGCCGTTGTTTGGGACACGCATGCCGGTTTTTCGCCCGATCCGGCGGCAGACTTATCCAATCTGCAGCGCTGGCGCGACGCCGGCGTCGACTATCTCTCGATTAACGTCGGCTACGACGTCTTACCTTGGCAAAACGCCGTCAAGACGCTGGCGGCTTTTCGCCGGTGGATATCGGCACACGGCGACGAGTACGTCATCGTTGCGTCGGCCAATGAGGTACGCAAGGCCAAGGCGGATGGGAAAATGGCCGTTACTTTCGATTTGGAAGGCACCAATCCACTCGACGGCCGCCTGGAAATGGTGGAACTCTACTACTCTCTCGGCGTGCGCCAAATGCTGTTTGCATACAACCGCAACAACGCGGCCGGCGGCGGCTGTCACGACGAGGATTCCGGACTAACGGATTTTGGACGCGCCATCATCGACGAGATGAACCGGCTGGGAATGTTCGTTGACGTCAGCCATTGCAGCTATCGAACCAGCATGGAGGCGATCGCGTACTCCAGGCAGCCGGTCATCTTCTCACATTCCAACGCGCGCGCATTGTGCGATCACGAACGCAACATTCGCGACGAACAAATCGTCGCATGCGCGCAGCGCGGCGGCGTGATCGGCGTCAACGGGATCAGCCTCTTTCTTGGCGATCCCCACGTGTCCTCAGAGCGTTTCGTCGATCACGTCGACTACATGATCGCGCTTGCCGGACCACTGCACGTCGGCATCGGGCTGGACTACGTGTTCCCGGTCGGCAGCGAAGACGTCGACGCCGTGGTTCGAGCCAATCCCCATTTTTGGCCGCCCGACCGCGGCTACGACGTCGCGGAAGTGACTTGCGCGCATCCCTCGCAGCTGCTCGAGGTTGCAGAAATCATGTTACGGCGCGGCCACTCCGAGCAAACCATTCGCGGCGTCTTAGGCGAAAATTTCCTCCGCCTCGCCGCAGAAATCTGGAAATAAAAACATCACCCCCGCCTGTTACGGCGAGGGTGATCTGATGCTGAGGTCCGAGCGGGTGCTCCGCGCGAGCGATTAACCTGAGAATTAGCGAGCGCGGAGCATCCAGAGGAACTTAACGAATCAGAGCGCCTGAGCGAGTGCCCAACCCAGCGGCGAGCCGATGCCCGCAGCCTGGTTGTAGTGGCTCGACGTGCACGAGTACGCTCCGTTGCTGCCCGACGTGCACGGGATGAAGTACGTCCCGTAACCGTGCGCAGAGAACAGACTGTAGATCGTGGAGTTCACCCAGCCCAGCTTAGACGCGTGGTACTGATCGGCTTCGATCAGCAGCGCCACCGAAGCGGGCGACGACCACGACGTCCCGAGGTATTCACCCCACGCGCCGCCCGTGTAAACCGCAACCGGGTCGAACGGGAGCGAGATGTCGGGTTGATTACGGCCCGTCGTGAGCATGCCGGTGATACCGCTCTGATAGCTCGGCAGTGCGAACACGGTCGAAACGCCACCGCCGCCCGAGTCACCTGACGCGCTGCCCATCGTCACCGACGTCAGCGGCGTCGTTTGTTCGGTGAAGTTCACGCCGCCGACCGACAGGAAGTACGGACCGCCGGCCGGAGCGCTGACGCCCTTGCTGCTTCCGCATTCGTTGCTTCCGGTGTCGCCCGAGGACGCCGAGAACTCGACGCCTTCGGCCGCGCCTTGCTGCGCGATCGAGTTCGTCGAATCCGCGAACGGCGTGTCTTGCGACTCGCATCCGCCGAACGACGAGTTCACTGCAGCCGCCGTTCCATCGGTGAGCACTTGGTTGTATGCATCTTCGATGTTTTGGTCGGCAAGCGAACCGATGTCGTAGACGACGATGTTTGCGGCCGGCGCGAGACCGGCGATCGTTTGCACGTCGAGATCGGTCTCGGGATCGTCACCGCTGCCGCCGCCGTCGACGGCCTTGTTGGTGATCGTACCAGTGTGCGTGACGCCGGCGGCCGAGAGATACGTGTTTGCGTAGCTCGTGTTCACCGGATCGTCGATGACGATCGCAGCGGTGTAACCCGCACCGTTGCATCCGTGCTGAACCGGGAAGTCGAACGGATCGGCGACACCCGTCGCGAGCGTTCCGGACGAGTTGGTCAGCGGTCCGCTGAGCTTGGTACCGTTACAGTTTCCGCTGGGCGTGGGCGTCGCGGTCGGAACCGGCGTCGGCGTCGGAGCCGTCGTCGGGGTTGCCGTCGGCGACGGCGTCGGCGAATGCGTCGGCGACGCAGTTGGGGTTGCCGTCGGCGCGGCGGTCGGCGTGGGCGTCGGCGCCGGCGAAGGCGTCGGCGAGCTCGTGCCGCCGCTGAGCGTCAGCGCGGTCGAATCGATGAAGAAGTCGGTTGCCCGCGTTCCGGTTTGGTTCGACGTCCACTTGATCGCAGCGCTTCCGCCGGCGTAGGACGAGAGATTCACGGTCTCTTTGACATAGCCGCCGCCGGTATTGGTCGCGTTGCTGAACGATTGCAGCGTCGTGCCGTTGACCGTCAGCTTCAGCGTGTCTTTCGGCGTCGTTCCGTCGCCGGTGTACACCCAGAGGTAGTACGTCAGCGTCGCGGTGCAGCCGGCCGGAATCGAAGCCGTCTGCTGCAGCGTATCGGTTTCCGGGCTGCTGTAGCCGTCCAACCAGGCTTCCCAGTTACCTTGATAGGACAAATAGTAGTCGTCGGTGATCACGCCCGAGCTCGCGGTCCAGTTGACGTTCCCCGACTCGAAACCGGGATTGAGCAGCAGTTGGCCGCTGCAGCCCGTCGCCATCGGGCGCATGAACATCGGAAGCTCTTGACTCGGCGAACCGGCCGGCTTGATCGCCGGGATGTTCGCTGCGTTCGGGAATGGATGCGTCACGCCGCCGCCCTGTTCGACGACCGGACGCGCGATGACGAGGTTCGATAACGATACGTCGCGCACGACCGAAGCGATCGATGCCGGCACCGCACCGGGACGAACGTTCATGAAGCGCTCGCCGTACTTACCCTGGCGAACCGTGTGGATTTCGGTATGAAAAAAACGTTCGACGACGGCAGCCGGAGCTTTCGCATCGACGAGGGTGCGGTTCGAATAACGATGGGTGATCGTGAATCCGGCGTGACGCAGCTCGCGCACGACGGCTTCTTCATGCTGGCGCGTCGGCCCGAAGCGTTCGTTGAACTGCTCCGGCGTCAGCACGTGGCGGCGTCCGTGCGCGCGTCCGAGATCGGCGACGAAACGATCGAGTGCTTGTTGATGGTTGTAGCGCAACGTGAGGGTTACGCTGACCGGCGCCTTGCCGTTGCGGCGACCCGCATCGGTGAAGCCGAGCTTTCCAAACGTTTGCGGCACGACGATCGTCGGCGATGCCGATAGATCGGAGCTCGCCGGCGCGTTCGGTATATCCGATTTCTCCGGCGTACTCGATAGCGCGCCTTGATTACCGGCACCGGTTTCGGGTGCCGGGAGCAACGACGAGTTGTGGCCGCTGCATGCTGCAAGCGTTAGCGACAGCCCAAGCAAAGCTGCGGTAACGCGCGAGATTCTTCGCATGTGTCTCCTCAAAGCCAAAGCAACTGAAGTATGGGTCTTGGGATCTAGTCAAGACTACGGAAAGAGGAGACCCTCGTCTAGCGCCGTTTGCATCTGTAGTCCGTTGTCACATAAGTGCATTTTGCACTTAACACGCGGCAGAGCGGCTACTGTTAACCGGCTACTATTCGTCGGCTACGATTTCGCGGAGTATGCGATGCAGTAACCGTGCGGAGAGATGTCGCCGTCGACGATCGCGCACGAACCGCTGGCGTTGGCGTCGCTGCCGGGCGTGAAGAACTTGCATCCGGAGCACTGCGTGCCGTTGTTCGGCGAGTCCTGATAGTGCATCGCCGCTTTGGACGATTTCGCACCTTGCGCTTGCGCCGCGCTATCCAGGACGAGCGCGAGAGCGGGCAGCAGCGCCGCCTTTTCGAGGAATGCCGCTCGCTTGATGAACTTCTCCATACGCCGACGCTAGCTCCGGGACGTGAAGAAAATCTGAAGAGCAACCGGGCGACCGGTCCTAGTGGAAATTGTGCGAATCGACGCCGCGAGTGATGCCTTCGGAATCGAAGCTCCAGAAGCGCTGCGCGATCAGGTCGGTGCAGCCGCCTTCTTTTTGGAGCTTGCCTTCGATCACGAGCACCGGCGACGTGCGAATGACGCGGCGGTACCTTTCATAGACGTCGGGGCGCACGATGACGTTGACGATGCCGGTCTCGTCCTCGAGCGTTAAAAAGACGAAGCCTTTTGCCGTTCCAGGCCGCTGACGCGTGATCACCATGCCGCCGACGCGGCAAATGAGGTTGTGCTGCTGTTCGTTTAAGCGCGCCGCCGGAATCACGCGGCGCTCGTCGAGCTGCGAACGGAAATGCGCGATCGCGTGCTCGTTGGGGGTAACACCCGTCGACCAAAGATCGAATGCCGTCGTTTGTTTGGCGGTAACCGGCGCGAATCTTACCTGCGGCTCGTCGACGTCCATCAGCTTGCCGAGCTCGCCGCGGGCTTCGCGCTCGTCGAGCGCGCGCAACGCCCACATCGCTTCGCGCCGGGACGCGAACCACGGTACGAACGCCCCGGCGACGGCCAGATTCTCGATCGCTTCTTTTTCGAGCTGCGTGCGCTGCGCGAAATCGAGGATGTCGCGAAACGCGCCGCCCGCTAGCGCCGCTTCCAGCCGCGTGCGCTGCACTTCGCCCAAACCGCGCACCAGATGAAATCCCAAGCGCAGCGCGCCTTCGGCGTCGACGTGCGACCAATATTTGCTGGCGTTGACTTCGACCGGCTCAACCGCAACGCCGTGCCGCCGGGCGTCGTTGACGAGCACTTCGGTCGAGTAAAATCCCATCGGCTGCACGTTGAGAATCGCGGCAGCAAAGATTGCCGGGTAGTGGCACTTCACGTACGCCGATGCATACGCCAGCAGCGCGAAGCTGGCGGCGTGCGACTCGGGAAAGCCGTAATCGGCAAAGCCTTCGAGCATGTGAAAGAGCTGCTCGGCGGCCGCACGGTCGATGCCGTTGTTGACCATGCCTTCGACGAGACGCGGATAGATTTCGTTCATTCGCTCGTGCGAACGCTTGTGCCCCATCGCACGACGCAGCTGATCGGCCTCACCCGGCGTAAAACCGGCAGCCTCGATCGCCATACGCATCCCTTGCTCCTGAAAGAGCGGAACGCCCATGGTTCGTTCGAGCACGCTCTTGAGTTTGGGATGTGGATACGTCACCGGTTCGAGCCCTGCGCGGCGGCGCAGAAACGGATGGACCATCTGTCCTTGAATCGGTCCCGGACGAATGATCGCCACCTGCATCACGATGTCGTAGAAGCATTTCGGCTTCATCCGCGGCAGCATCGACTGCTGCGCGCGCGACTCGATCTGGAAAACGCCGATCGTGTCGGCCTTCTGGATCATTGCGTAGGTTTTGGGGTCGTCGGAGGGGATGGTGTGGAGTTGTAGTGGCTCGACTGAATGTGTCTCGCCTTCGGGATCGTTCGGCGAAACGCACTTACTCTCACCGTGTGATTGCAACCATGGGTGATGGTTGTCGATGCAGCGTTCGTGGATTGAGAATGCTTCACGAAGAAGTGAAAGCATGCCGAGGCCGAGGAGGTCGATTTTGATGAGGCCGAGCTCTTGGAGGTCGTCTTTATCCCATTGGATGATCGTGCGGTCGCGCATCGTCGCCCATTCGACCGGCGCGACGCGAATCAACGGATCGCGCGTGATGACCATGCCGCCGGAATGGATGCCCATATGGCGCGGGAAACCGTCGATTCGTTTGCACAGCCACGCCAGGTTCTCGCCGGCGCGAGGCGACAGCGTCGCCGCGGCTTCTTCGAGCGATTCGCGAGCGTCGAGCTCGCGCGCCAGCGCGTCGACTTCTTCCAAGCTCAAGCCTAGTGTCTTAGCGACGTCGCGCAATGCCGAACGCGTGCGATACGAGATGACTTCCGCGGCCATCGCCGCATTCGCGCGGCCGTAGCGATCGTAGACGTACTGAATGACTTTTTCGCGGTCTTGGTGCGCGAAGTCGATGTCGATGTCGGGAATTTCCTTACGTTCTTCGGACATAAAGCGTTCGAACAGCAGCTTCATGCCGATCGGATCGACGGCGGTAATGCCCAGCGCGTAACATACCGCCGAGTTTGCCGCCGAGCCGCGCCCTTGACACAGCACGCCGAGATCCTCGGCTTTGCGCACGATATCCCAGACGATCAAAAAGTATCCCGCGAGATCCATCTTGGCGATGATGCCGAGTTCGTATTCGAGCTGCCGTTCGACTTCGGCCGAAAAGGGCGTCGCGTATCGATCGGCGGCGCCGCGGTAGACGAGCTCGCGCAAATACGACTGACGCGTGTACCCGTCGGGAACGGCAAAGATCGGGAACTGTCCCATTTGACGCTCGAGCCGAAACGTGCAGCGCTGCGCGATCGCGATCGTTCGTTCGATCGCCTCGGAATACGGCTCGAAGAGCCGGCGCATCGCGTCGGGCGACTTCAGATGATATTCGGCGTTGGGGCGCAGGCGGTGATCGGCGCGAGCGCGTTCGAGCGTCGTGCCGAGTTTCACGCACGTCAACACGTCGGTCACCGCGGCATCGTCTTTATAGGCGTAGGCAACGCCATTGGTGGCGACGAGCGGTACGTGCAGCTCGCGCGACAGACGTACGAGCTGCTCGTTGCGCTGGGATTCGGCAGGCGTCAGGTGCTGCTGCAGCTCCAGGTGGAAGCGATCGCCGAAGATCGCAGCTAATCGTCGCCCTTCTTCTGCCGCCGATGGTAAGCCGCTTGACGCCAGCGCGCGCTCGACGCGGCCGTGCTCGCCTCCCGATAAGGCAATCAAACCGCCGGTGCGGCCGTCCAAGTCGGCGAGTTCTAAGCGCGCATCGCCTTTATTACCGCGCATCTGTGCCGTCGAGATGAGCTCGCAAAGATTGGCATAACCGCGTGCGTCTTCGACCAGCAGCACGATGCGGCAGCCGTCGGTAAACGTGAGCTCGCTTCCGACGATAGCGTCGATGCCGCGCATCCGCGCTCGCGATGCAAATCGCACGGCTCCATACAAACCATCGCGATCGGTCAGCGCGATGGCAGACAAGCCTAATGCAGCGGCGCGATCGATCAGCTCTTCGGGGTGCGATCCGCCTTCTAAGAACGTGAAATTCGAGCAGCTATGCAGTTCGGCGTAGGCGGCCTCAATCGTAGCTGCCTCGCAGATACCACTGCGCTCCTTGACGATAAATCCGGCAAAGCTCGCCGTCGTCCAATAACACGTCGTACTCGTCGCGAACGACGTACGCATCGGAAAACCAGCCGATCTCAACCCGCCACGGGCCCGAACATTCGACGACGGCGCGGGGTGGCTTCGCATCCGAAGTAACGGCGGCAGGTTCGCCGTTACGCACGCGCACGCCGATCTCGGTAACCGACATCAACCGCAGCTGGGGAATCAGCGTATCGCATACGGTCTGCGATCGTTCCTCGTGAATCGGTTCGCGCTTGGGCGGCACGTACCGGTCGTAAACGAAGCGCTCTTCCAGTACGTGCGCGCTGCGCGTCCGGGCCTGGCGAACCGGCTCGCCGAGCATCGCTTCCAACCGGGAAATCGCGACGGCGATCGCTTGCGGATCGAAATCTCCGCCGGCAAAGAGCGCGACCTTCTCTCCGCCTTCTTCGAGCCGCGCCGCTCGCACGCGCAATCCGACGATAGGCGCCTCGAAGCGAACCCCTTCGAGCTTCGCGCGCACGACGTCGAGCATGTCGCGTTCGCGACCCGTCGGCGACGCAAGCACCACGTCGAAGTTTTGCGTACCGGCATCTTCGAGCTCGACGTCGAGCTGCAGCGATCCGGCGCGCTTCCCACACCGCTCTAAATCCGCACAGATCCGCGAGAGCAGCACGCGCAGTGCAAAGATCACTTGAGCTTCGTCGTCGGTCCTTCCCTCGCCGAACATCGACGCTTCGATCGCAACGCAATGGCCGCGCGGAACGAACGGGGCAGGATCGCGGCCGCACGCGCAAGCATGCCATCGTGCGGCTTGCGGTCCGAAACGTCTTACGAACGGTCCGTGCGGCAATCGCGCGAGATCGCCGATGCGCTCGACACCCAACAGCCGCAGACGTTCCAACGCTTTCGGATCGATCTCCAAGAGCGCGAGCGAGAGCGGTGCGAGAAAGCTTCGCTCGCTTCCGGCCGGACAAATCGTACCGTCGCCGAGGTGCGAGGCGGTACGCGCGCACGTTTTGTTGCTTCCTATTCCAAGCCGCGCGTCGAGAACGAACGGCGCGATCGCTTCGCGCGTACGCTGCATCCACTCGGCCGGAGTTCCCGGACTGCCGCGCATATCGGCAAACGCCAACCCCGGACGCGCGTCATCCACGAGCGGCGAGACGGCATCGAGCGCGTCGAGCAGCTCTTCCCAGGACGGAATCTCGGCACTCGCGCTAACACACAGCAGCACGTGCGACCGCCCGTTGTTCGGTAGCTGCATTTCGGTTCTTACGGATTTCGGCGCAGACGTCGTACCCGCCGATCGTGCACCACACGCCGCGCTTTCCGACGATTTCCAATCGTCCGCGCGTGCAATAGAGCCGCAGTGCCGCGGCCGCCGCAAGCGGCGCGATGAGTGCGGACGGAGCGTGCGGAGGCGCAACGGCAACGAGCAAGATGCCGGTGCGATGCGCGAGGCCGGCCAGCCGCACCCAGACTGCAGCGCGCAGCTCCGGAACCGGCACGAGCACCAGCCGGCACGCTTTGGAACGAACGAGTACATCGGCCGCGCGCGCTATCGCCAGCGACGACTGCGCGAGAACGACGAGAACCCGTTCCAAGCGCGCACCCGAGCGCGCCAAGTCGGGCGGATAGAGCGCGCCGTCGTCGACGATCGCGGCGGCAGAGCGGCGCGTCACCGAAGCCACCAGGCTGGCCGCGATGCTCCAGCGCCCTGCCGGGCCTTCGAGCGTGACGAGCGAGCCGGTGGGAAAGCCGCCGCCCAAGACCCGGTCAAGGGCCGGGACGGACGAAGGAATTTTCGATTCGATCCGGGGGCGTGGGGCTGCGAGCGCAGCGTTGTCGAGACCCGCTTTTAGAGCGGCGAAAGCGGTATGGCGGGAGGGTGGAAGCTGAGTCGGTGTCGCCATGGGAAAACCATGGTATCGAACATATGTTCGATAGTCAAGAGCGGCCGGGAGCTAGTTCGGCTTGGTACTCACCGGGGAGTTAGAGCATAGCGCGGCGCTGTCCATCACCGATTTTGCCAGGTCGCCTTCGCGCTTTTGCGTTTCCGAGATCGTCCAATTCAATCCCTCGAGCAAACGCGTGACGGGATTGTATCCCAGCGTCAAACCCGGAACGTTCGCGAGATCGATGCCATAGGGATTTTGCGGGAGTCCGGCTTGATTCGGATTGGCGAAAGCCGGATTCGGCGTCGGAGTCCCCTGCATGCTCGGACCGGTAAAATCGCTATGCTGATTGATCGCCGCGATGTACTCTTCACCGGAATGCTGGATGTCGGCGAGCTGCTGCGTATCGACGAAACCGCTGATGATATCGAGCGATGCCTGCTGTGTGGCTAGCGCTCTGAGCAGCTTCGCGCGAATTTCCTGAAGATGCTGGTCGTCTTCCTTACTCCCGGTTCCATGCGTCAGCTCGGGAGAATCCAGAATCTTCTGAATGGCGATGGAGTTGTTGGCAATCGGGCCGATCAAGTTCTCCATGCCCAGCAGCGCCATGTTTTGCGCCGGCGTGAAGATGGTATCGGCGGCGCCGCCGCTTGAAGAGACGCCGGGATTGTAGCCGGCTCCGTTGCTGGTGCTGTTGTCGGCGCCATACAGCCCGGCTTTGTTGTACTGCTTGAAAAGATCGGGGCTCTTGCCGATCGTGTGATCGCTTTGCATCATCATGCCCACGGCTGGAGCGATGTGCTTGTGCAGCTCGCTGCACAGCGGCCGCGTGATGATGTGATAGATCTGCGGAGGAGGCGTTCGCGAAGCCGCGGGCGCCGGCGTCGGAGCCGCCACCGCCATCGGGGGAGCCGGAACCATCGTAGCGAGCGCTACGATGAGCACCGCTGGAAGAGCCTTATACATCTCTGCCATTCTACTCCCCCGACGACCGGGGAGGCCTGCTTGTTACGCTTGGAGACTCGTTAGTTTTTGCCCACCGAGGTCGCGAACGTCAGGCTGCCGGCCTGTGCCAGCTCGTCGGCCGCCTGACCGCCGTCGTGCGACCAAAGTTGCACGACGCCCGTGGTCGCGATCCAGCGCGAGAACTGGACGCGCGACGACGATCCCACTGCGCTCAGCGGAATCTTCATCGTCACGGCATAGCCGCCGGAAAACGACGCGGCCGTCGCGTCCCAGCCCGCGGTGTTTTCGGTGCTGTCGGCGGTGTGCTTGCCGTCGAGGCCGACGCCCAGGTGATAGCGGTCGCCCGAGGTTCCGCCGGGCCAAACGTCGATGGCGACGGAGTCGCCGCCGGCAAAGCCGATGAGTTGTTCGCGCTGGGGAACGTCGAAGCGCACGTAGAGCGTGGAATTATCGCGCACCACGTGCACGGTGGCGGGTTCGCTGACGCGGCCGCCGGAAGCGTCGAACGAAAGCGTCGCATTGCCGGCGTTTCCGAATGCCGACGTAGCGTGCGGATCGAGTGACGGTGCTGAGGCGACGGTCGGTACGTCGAGCGTGGTTGCCGCTAATGCGGGTGCCGCGCTCATCGCTAGACTCAATGCGCCGGCAAGAGCGAAGATGGAACGTTTCACGATGATACGATCTCCTTTTCTGACGAGTGTACGAGGGTTCGAGGGCGGTGTTTCAACGATGCCAGCGCGGTGACACAGCGCGACTTCATCACGTTCCCTTCTCGCCGCCGGCGTAGAAGATGGCTTTTACGAGAAATTGCGGGACGGTTACGAGCGTGTTCGGATTACCGTATGCGGCGTAGATCTCCGAGTTACGCAAACGCAGGTGGTACGCTAGGGAGACGTTCGAGCACGTTCCCATGCAGTTGCCCCCGCCGTTGGGCACCGGCGGATATCCGACGACGCGGCGCACGCCGATCGCAAACGACGATTCGGCGTTGACTTGATACGCGTAAGCGACGCCTTCGAACCATTGGATGTTGGCGGTTCCGTGCGTGAAATATTGCGCCGTGTCGTCGAGCGTGAACGTCAGTGCGCCCCGCATCCCGACTTTAATCGTCGAATTGCGAAACCACGTATCCAGACGGCCGTTCAGTCCGTAGTTACCCGTAAAATACTGAATCTGCGTCGGCGTCGACGACGAACCGTGCGTCGGAAAGTTGTTGAGGTTGTTCTGCATGCCGCTGTGATAGGTGATTGAGAAGCCCGCGTTCTGCGAAACCGGCGCAAGCAGCGTTCCGAAGCGCCAGTAGTCCGAGCCCGAGAAAACCTGGAAGTCCACGGTGTCCTTGGCGAGCACGTCGAGCAGCACTTGATTGTCGCTCTGCGCGATGCCGTATCGCGGGCCTTGATAGCGGTCGACGACACCGGAGACGCCGACGGACGAGAGAAAGTCGTTCGGTGAAAACGTCCAAACGCGCGCCGTATAGAGCGCGTATCCGGCAATGCCCGGATGCGAGTCGAAACCATCGACGGGATTGAAGTACTGTCCGACGGTGCGCACCGAGCCGAAGAGAACGAACTTCTGATTTCCCCATCCGCCGCCGGCGTCGAGCCACGTGGCTTGTCCCGGATCGGGTACGAGGGTACCGTTTTCGGTTGCATAATTTACGTACGCGCTGAGATGGCCGCCGTTGAACCAGTTCACGCCGCCTTGATTCGTAATGTCGGATATGCCGGTAAGATGCGTCGCGACGTGCTGGTACGCGGCGTTCCAATGCGTGTCCGGCGACGTATAATTCAGAGCGGTGGCAGCGTCGTTGCGGCCGTCACCGATCGCGTCGAAAGCGGCGAGCCCGAACAAGCCCTCGCGCCCCTCGAACGCATATCCCTGCGCCGGTGTGGGAATGGCCGGGGTATACAGCGTCGTTCGAAACCCGTTGCACACGTTGCAGTTAAACTGATTGTAGTAGGGCGCGGATTGCGTAAAGAACGGACGGACTTCACTATAGACGCGCGCGTAGACCGTGGGCGATATCGACTGTTGGTCGATCTCGACGTCCGAATAGTCGGGATGAAACGTTCCGAATAACGCGGCGGTTTGCGCTACGGGTACCGACCAATCGGCTCCGATGCGCGACGTATTACCTCCCGCGGAACTGCTGGCGATGGCGCCCAGCCCGTAGATACCGACGCGAGGTTTGGGTATCGAAGCGCGAGCGACGATTGGTACGTGCACGTAGCCGGCACGGCCGGCATCGTCGGGATTCGTCTGCGTCGCGTCGTACGACCAGACGCTGAGCTCGCCGCTCGAGCGGACGTAACGTACGAACTGCATGCGCCACGTGCCGGCCTTTGCCCCGTGGATGACGGTCATGGGAATCGCCATGGTCACCGCGTAACCGCCGTCCGTTCGCGAACCGTGAGCCTCCCATTGCGGCGAAAACCCCGTGTTCTCACTGGAGTACTCGTTGTGCGCGCCGCTGGGATTCGACTCGAACTGATACTGGAATCCGCCCGGTCCGGTGGGCCAGAGATCGACCCACACGGCATCGTCGCTCCAGGCGATCCCGCCGTTGATGTTGGCGCCCCCGGTAACCGTGTCGTTGCTATGCTGGTTGTCGACGACCGCTTCGCGCTGCTTCGCGTCGAAACGCACGTAGAGAAACTTGCCGTCGGTCGTTACGAAAACGTCGGTCGGATCTTTTGCGGGCGCCGCGTGGCCGACGTCCCACGTCAGCTTGAGCCCCGTGGCGTGCTCCCATTTCGACGACGCCGCGCCGGAAGCCGTGGCGTCCGTAAACTGCGTCACCGCGATTTGCGGATAGCTCGCGGCAACCGCGCGCGCGGTCAGGCACGCCGCGAGAGCCGCAATACCGATCGTTCGTTTCACGGAAGGGTCGCCCCGGCCAAATCGGAGTGCGCGTGAGCGCGCAGCGTTGCGGCATCGAGCGGCGTGCATTGCCGCTGTCTGCAAATCGTCACGCCGCGCAAGTCCGCGCCGTGCAGGTCTGCGCCTTCGAACGTCAGACACCCAATCTCGCTTCCCGCGCTCGAGCCGGTGTTGTAGCTGCACAGGCGCGCGTTGCGCAAGTCGGCATTTCGCAGGTCGGCGTTCTTGAAATCCACGCCCTCGAGATCGGCGCCTTCGAGCCGGACGCCGTTAGCGCGTGCGCCGCGCAAATCGCCGCCCGGAATCGAGATTCCGTTGAGGTTGCGTCCGGCGACGTTTCCGCCGCGCATGTCGCAGCCCGCACAAGCGTGCAGCAAGCCTCGCAAGTCGGCATCGGATGCACCCTCGAGAACGTCGCGCACGTCGATGCCGGCGAGTTCCGCCGCGGCAAATCGTGCGCCGGCGATGCGCGCGTGACGCAAATTGATGCCCGCGAGGTGTGCGCCGCTAAAATCGGCTCCGCGCAGATCGGCTCCGTTGAAGTCGGCACCGGCGAGCTCGGCGTTGTGGAAATTAGCGTTGCGAAGATCGGAGCGGGCGAAGCTCGCACCGACGTAATGCGCGTTGGAGAGATCGGCGCCGCGCAAGTCGCGGTTCGCAAACGAACAGCCGACGCAGTTGGAGGGCAAACCCGACGCGAGGGCGAGGATTGCGGCGGCGAAGATTGCGATCACGCTAAGCTCCTTTGAGGGTCGAAAGGGACGCAGAGAACCAAGCCTCTGCTGCGAGGCGTCTGTTTTAGGAATTTACCGAGTGAGTAGTGCTTAGGGTTCGGGAGTCGGTCTTTCGTGGTTGGAGAAATCCGTGCCGATCATTTTCACCTTCGAGAGATCGACGTGGCTAAGATCCGTGCCGCTGAAGTCACAACCGTTGAACGTGGCTCCGGCCAGATTCGCACCGTCGAATCTGGCTTTACTGAAGTCGGTTCCCGTGAACTCGGAACCGCTCAGGTTCGCGCCGCTGAGATTTGCGCGGCTAAAGTCGATTCCGTTGGTTTTTACGTGCGATAGATCCGCGCCGCTGAGATCGGCGTTGCTAAAGTCGCATCCGGTGCACGTGTCGAGCACCGCGCGCAGCTCCGAAGAGCTCATACGCGCACTCGTAAACTGGCAGCCCGACAGTTTCGCGCCGCTGAAATCTACGCCGGTTAGGTCCGCTCCGGTGAAGTCGCACCCGACGAGGCTGGCGTTGCGGAAGCTCGCGCCGTGCAGGTTCGCGCGCGTGAAATCCACACCGCTGAAATGCCCCGACGAGAAATCGGTCCCGGAAAGGTTCGCGCGGCTTAGATCGACGCCGGTAAAGTTCCGGCCGCGCAAATCTTTGCCGGCCCAGTTCGCACCGGAATAGTTACAGCCGCTGCATTCCTGAACGGCAGCCTGCGACACCATGTGCTGCAGCGGCATGCCTTTGAGCGCGTTCTGTACGATCGCGTGCACGTCGACGTGGGGAACGTTGACCTCCGGCACGTGAACGTTGACGGCGGGAACGTGCACGTCCGTCCCGGGCACGTGTACGTCGACCGAGGGTGAGTGTACGGTTGCCGCTGCGGGCGTGTGTACGCTCGGCACGGCGGCCGCCGTCGCTACGTTCCGGTATTCGAAGATGCGCACCACCTTCGGAGCTGGGGGAATCGGCGCAACGGCCGCAATCGGTTGTTGCGGCGCCAACGCTTGCAGGCAGGGCGCTGCGACTGAAGGTGCGATAACGGCAATGGCGAGCGAGAGCGTTGCGACGACCGCGACGGCGACGGCAGTCGGACCGAGCGCGAGCGTCGTCGCGATGTTACGGCCTGCGCCGAGCAGCCGCTCGATGCGCAGCGAGATGTGCTTGCGCGTTGCGAACACGCCGGGCGCCGGCATGGGCTGGCGCGGCCACGTCGACGTTTCGGCCATCTTCGTCAAACAGAGCGCGTACGGACGGACCGTGCCGGTCAGCCCAAGCACCCAATCGTCGCACGCGACTTCACGCTCGAGATCGAGCTGTTGCGAGACGAACAACGCTGCGGGATTCCAGGCAAGCAATGCCAGCGCCACGCGTTGGAATCCGTTGGTCCAGTCGTCGCCGCGGCGGAGATGCGCGAGCTCGTGCAAGCTGATCTGATCGACTTCCGGTGCGGAGAGACGCTCGAGCAACGAGCGCGGGATAAGAATCATCGAATCGAACAAGCCGACGGCAACCGGCACGTCGGTCTCGTCGCTCACGCACAGACGTACCTCGCGCGAGCCTTTATTCGCGCGAGGCCACCGCTCCATCGAGTCGCGGTACTCCACGGGAAGCGGCAGGGCGTCGCGTTTGAGTTGCTCGAGCCGCAACAGGCCGATCGTGAGCCGAGCGAGCGCGAGGAGAGCGAGGATCACCCACAGGGCGAACACCCCGATGGTGAGGGGGAGAGGAAACGTCACGCGGAAACGAGGCGGCAAAGCGGGCGGCGTGGCGGCGCTTTGCGCCGGAGCTTCGGCTCGCTTAACGGCGGTAGTGAGGGCGTGCGTCACCATGGGCGCCCTCACTACGCGTTGCGCCTTCGCCGAGGTTTCCGGCGACGACGAGGTTGAGGTTACCGGCTGCTTCGCCGCAGCGAACGTAAAGAACGGCAGCGTCGTAGCGATCGGTACGATCACGACGGCCGCGAGCGTCGCGCTCCAGATCGCGTAGCGCGTCGACGCGTTGAGCTGCGGCCACGAACGCACGAACAGCCAAACGGCAGCGACCAGCAGCACGCCTTCCCACAATGCGTTGAGCACGATCGCTGCAATCGGCGTTGCGATAGCGTTGAAGGTGTCGATGAGAGCGGCAAACATCATTGGCCCTCCTCGTACTGCTCGATGAGCGCCTTCAGCCGAGCGAGTTCGTCGCGCGAAGGCTTCTCGTTTTCGATCAAGCGTAGCGCGAGTTCGCCCGCGCTGTTGTCAAAAAACCGTGAAAGGACGTGACCGACGGCGTTCTGAGCGGCGGCTTCGCGCTCGACGATCGGACGATACACGAACGCGCGGCCCGCCTCTTCATGCGCGACGTATCCCTTCTGCTCCAGGATACGCATGGTCGTCAGCACGCTGTTGTAGGCAATGGGCGGAGGAGGCAGCGCGGCAGTCACCTCGGCGACGGTCGCCGAGCCCCTCTGCCACAAAACGTCCATGAGCCGCAGTTCGGCCTCAGTGAGAGTTGTCGAGCGTTTCCGAGCCAAAACGGGTTACCTCCTAAGAAATTAGTTGTATCCTACAACCTCCAAGTCCGTCTGTCAACTAATTACTTAAGGGCAACTTGCCTGCCTACCGCTTCGACACGTTCGGGTGACACGGGAAACGGGCGCGAGCGGGTATCCGACCCGAGCGCCTTTAGGAGCTGGCGCCCTCCACGGCGGCACTATCCAGTTGCTGCTTCTCTTCCGTGGAGATGACCATGGTGAGGTCCAGCATGATGATGAGGCGCTCGCCCAGCTTGCCGACGCCCTGAATGTACTCGGTTCCGACGCCGGCCACCATCTCGGGAGCATCCTCGACGTTCTCGGTCGGGATGTTGAGCACTTCGGAAACGCTGTCGACGACGATGCCGACGCGCTTGCTGCCGATCTCCGTGACGACGATGCGGGTGCCCTTGGTCGGATCGATGCGCGTCATCCCAAAGCGCGTGCGGAGGTCGATGATCGGGATGAGCTGGCCGCGCAGATTGATCACGCCTTCCATGAAACGCGGCGCACGCGGCACGTGCGTGATCTCGACCATCCGGATAATTTCTTGCACTTGAGCGATGTCGACGCCGTATTCTTCGCCGCCGAGGCGGAACGAAACGACCTGAACGACTTCGCCCGATAGCTGTTGGGTCTGCTCTCTGGTATCGGCCATGGGTTCGATTATACTCCGGAGAACTCGGCTCGCGCCGCTTTGCCGCCGACGTACGCTTCGCTGACGAGCGAGTGTACGTCGATGATGAGCGAAATCGAGCCGTTACCCAAGATCGTGGCGCCCGAAATACCCGGGATTCTGCCGACGACGTCGGAGAGCGGCTTGATGACGATCTCTTGCTCGCCTTCGAACGAATCGACGACGAGACCGACTTGCTTGCCCTGCAAGCCGACGATCACGATCATGACTTTGTCCGGATCGCGATGACCGCCCAGTTCGAAGAAATCGGCGATGCGTACCAGCGGCACGACTTGTCCGCGCAGCGTAATGACTTCGTTGCCGTGTACGGTGCGCACGTCGGGCATTTCTACGCGCTGCGACTCGATGACCGAGTCGAGCGGAATCGCGTAGAGCTCGTCGACGACGCGAACGAGCAGCGCTTGAATGATTGCCAGCGTCAGCGGAAGCTTGATCGTGAAGCGCGTGCCTTGCCCGGCGACGCTGTCGACGTCGAAGATGCCCTTGAGGCGCGTGATGTTCTTCTTCACGACGTCCATGCCGACGCCCCGGCCGCTGACGTCGGAGATGACGTCGGCAGTCGAAAATCCGGGCGTAAAGATCAGTTCGATGAGCTCGCGATCGCTCAGACGATCGTCCGACGAGATCAAGCCCTGCCGGATGCCGCGGGCGCGCACCTTCTCGAGATCGATGCCGCCGCCGTCGTCGGTGACTTCGATGATGATCTGGTTGCCTTCGTGATACGCGTTGAGCGCAATCGTTCCGGCCCGCAGCTTGCCGCGCTGTTGACGAGCTTCCGGCGACTCGATACCGTGGTCGACGCTGTTGCGCAGTAAGTGCATCAGCGGTTCGCCGACTTCGTCGACGATCGTCTTGTCGAGGTCGGTTTCGGCGCCGGAGATGACGAGCTGAACTTCCTTTCCGCGCGCTTTGGCGACGTCGCGCACGAGGCGCGGGAACCGGTCGAAAACCTGTCCGATGGGGACCATGCGCACTTTCATGATCGATTCTTGGATTTCGTTGGTCGTGCGCGCGAGCAACGCCGCGGAGTCGGAAAGATCTTTGGCGAGCGGCGCGATGATGCCGTGCGACGCGCCCATCGTCCCGTCGCGAACCGTCGCTTTGTCGGCCATCAAGCGCTCCAGCGTGTTGGCAATATCCGAAATGCGCGTGCGATTGATGACGAGTTCACCGACGAGGTTGAGCAAGGCGTCGAGGCGCTCGATATCGACGCGAATCGTTTGATGGATCGAACCGCGCTTGGCCTCGCCGGCCTTTTGCGGTTTTGCCGGCGCTTCGGGTGCCGCCGCGGCGGGCACGGGGTCGGCTGGAACCTCAACTGCCGGCGCGGGGACCGCCGGGGGCGGTGGTGGCGGTGGTGGCGGTGGTTCGGCTGCGGCGGTGGGTGCCGAGGCTCCCTGCCGCATCGCTTCAGCTTCGGCCAGCAGTCGCTCCACCTCGGCTTCGAACGCATCGACTTCCGCGACGCTGGCTTGCTTGGTTTCTTGTTGAGCCGCCGCTTCGAACGTCATCTCCGGCCCGGTCTTGCCTTCGATGACGTGCGACGTCTCTTCGTAAATCGCGACGAACTGATCGAGACGCGACAGATACTCGCCCAGTCCGCTCGGCGGCGGCGCGCCAGTGACGGCCGACTCCACTAAGTCGGTGACGAAGTCGCGCCCGTGAAAGAGGATGTCGACGACGGTTTCGGAGAGCGGCATACGATCTTTGCGCAAAAGATCGCACAGATTTTCGAGCTTGTGCGCGACGCCTTGAACGTCGGTGAATCCCAACATTCCACCGCTGCCCTTTATGGTGTGCAGCGCGCGGAATAGCGAGTTCACGATCTCGGCGTGCGAGTCTTCGCTGTTGACGCGTTCTTCGAGGCTGAGCAGATCGGCGTCGATCTGCTGCAACAACTCTTCCGCTTCGTCGCGAAAGTACGCAACGAACTCTTCGCGATTAAAGAGTTCGTCTGACACGTTTTACTCGACGCCGAAAACGGAGAGCAGCGGCCCCAGCGAACCCGTCTCAGGTATCAGGATGAACTGACCCGCGACTTCCTTTTCTTTATCCAGGAAGCTGGACTCGATCAAGAAGACGTCTTGATCCGGGAGGATCGACATCAGCGTGCGGAACGCCGCCTGCACCGTGCCGTACGAGAGCGTCGGGACCGAGGGAAGCAGATTGCTGCCGGTCAGCTGGATGATCGCCGTGAGATACGAGCCTGCGATGATGTTTCCGAGCTCTTTGAGCGTCGAGTCTGCGATCGAATCGAAGATTTGAATGTCGCCGATGACGCGATGGAGGAACTGGCTGACGAAGTCCAGCGCCTGTTCGCGATCGAAGAGCACCACCATCTGGCCCGGCGCTTCGCCGCGCACGTACATGTGCAGCGCGGCGACCGTGCGGTTCTCGTGACCGACGCGCGATGCCAAATCGCGGAACTTGATGACGTCGATGCGCGGCTCGCTCAGATTGATCTTCGCGTTGAGCAACTGCGAAAGCGCGGTGGCCGCGTGTCCAGCACCGATGTTGCCGACTTCCTTGAGTGCGTCCTTTTGCAGGTCGCTGAGATTGAGCGATTGCGAGCTCATGAGAGCACCTTATGGATCGTCTCGAGAATTTTCGGCGGTTGGAAAGGTTTGGTAATGAACGACTTCGCGCCGGCCTGGATCGCCTCGACCACCAGCGCTTGCTGACCCATCGACGTGCACATAATGATGCGAGCGTTGGGATCGTGCGCGATGATCTGTTTGACTGCAGTGATGCCGTCCATTTCCGGCATGACCATATCCATCGTCACCAGATCGGGCGTCAGCTGCTTGTACTTGTCCACGGCCTCGACGCCGTTCTGCGCCTCGCCGACGACCTCGAATCCGTTCTTGGACAATATCCCCTTGATCATCATTCGCATGACGACCGCATCGTCGACGATGAGGACACGTTTGCTCATCCGTAGCTCCAAAGACGTAGTTGGCTTAGGAAGGGACACAAACGCGTCCCCCTTGCAATAGGCTTTTCGACGCCTGGACCATACCGCCCCGCCAGTCGTATCATGCTAATCCGCGACTGCGTAGTTCGGATTGTTTGCGGTTGATGAACTCGACGATCGCGTTGTCCTCCTCGGGTCGCAAGCCTTGGAACCGCAGCCCGTGCGAATGCTTTCCCGACG
>DASRSM010000005.1:0-17389 GCA_035656415.1 Vulcanimicrobiaceae bacterium
TGTGCGACGAAACGGCGGCAATCCGGCGATTCGATCGCGACGTCGACGGCGTGACCCGCGGGCTCCTGCGCCGTTCCGGGATTTTCCGTCGGCGGCAGCCGCAACTTGACGCCGTACGAAGCGGCGAGCTCGCGCGCCAAACCGATCACGGACATCGCGTCCACGCGATTGCTCGTTATCTCCACCTCGAGCACGTCGCCGTCGAGGCCGTAGGCCGTAACGACGTCGGCGCCGATTCGCGCGTCCGGTTCGAGCTGCATGATGCCGTCTTCGAACCATTCCGGCGTCAGCGCCAGCTCGTCGGCCGACACCATCATGCCTTCCGAAGCGATGCCGCGCATCTTCCGCGGCTCGATCGTCAGCTGCGGCAGTTTCGCCCCGATCGTTGCGACGGGGATGACTTGTCCGGCCGCAACGTTAGTTGCGGCGGTGGCAATCGTCAGCGGTTTGTCCGCACCGACGTCGATCTTCCCGACTTGCAAGCGGTCGGCATTGGGATGCTTTTCGAGCTCGACGATCTTGCCGACGACGACGCCCGTAATCTTCGGACGCCGGATGACGTCTTCGACGGGAAAGCCGAGCATAGCCAGGCGGTGCGCGATCTCCTCGGTATCGCGGGGCAAATCGACGTACTCTCGAAGCCAAGAAATTGGAACGCGCACGTTATTGCAGTTGCCGTAAGAAGTCGGGGTCGCTGTTGACGAAGCGGCGAATGTCGTCGATCTCGTAGCGCGTCAAGCCCAAACGCTCCACGCCGAAACCGAACGCCCAGCCGGAGTATACGTCGGGATCGTATCCGACTTCGCGCAGCACGTTGGGATGAACCATGCCCGAGCCGCCGAGCTCGATCCAGCCCGAACCTCCGCACATGCCGCAGCTCGACGCCATGCCTTTACAGCGCGGACAGGTCGTGTCGACTTCGGCACTCGGTTCCGTAAACGGAAAGAACGACGGCCGGAAACGAACGCTTTGTTCCGGACCGAAAAGCGTGCGACACATTCCGGTCAGCATTCCTTTGAGATGGCCGAAGTGAACGTCCTCGGCGACGAGCAGACCTTCGATTTGATGGAATTGGAATAGATGGCGCGCATCGACCGCGTCGCGGCGATAACACTTACCGGGCGCCAAGATCGCGACGGGCGGACGATGCTGCTGCATCGTTCGGATCTGCATTGGTGAGGTGTGCGGCCGCAGCAAGAGCGCGTTGGTGAGCCAGAACGAATCGAAGCCTTCGCGCGCCGGATGTTCGGCCGGAATGTTGAGCGCGTCGAAGTTGTAATAGTCGGGCTCGACTTCGGGACCCAGCACGATGGCAAAGCCGTGGCGGGCGAAGTAGGCGCAAACGTCCTCGGTGATACGCCGAATCGGATGAATCGCACCGGCGCTGGGAGCGATCGATGGAAAGGTTACGTCGATGCGTTCGCTCAGCTCGGCTTCGAACGTGCGCTCTTGCAGGCGCGTCTGCGCCTGTGCGAGGGCGGCCTCCATAACCGCCACGGCGTCGTTGATCGTCTTTCCGGCGCCCGGGCGCTCTGCCGCCGGCAACGATCCGATCGAACGGCGAAGCAGCGTTACTTCACCGCTGCGGCCGAGAAATCCGATGCGTAGGTCTTCCAAAGCGCGTTCGTCCGAAGCTGCGGCCAAAGCGGCTTCGAAGCGGCGATGAAGATCGTCGAGTTTCGTCGTTAGTTCGTTCATCTATTGAAATTGAAGGCGCCCGGTATTCTCTACTATACCGGGCGCTTTCTAAAAAGGTTTAGACTTCTCCGCGTGCTCAGGTCGGGCTTGGTGCTGGGTGAAGATGTCTATAGGCGAGGTAGGCGTCGATCGAGCCCGTCTGGGCGAAAAGCTTCCAGAAGAAGTTGGAGGTCATGTGCGCTCGGTCTCCTTACAGGGGTGGACCCTATCGCGGAATGCCGTGAGTATAGCATGCGACTTTTAGTGCCGGTAGTCTTGACTTTTTGCCCTTCGGATACTCTCTTGACAGCGGCCCCAGACCTAGCCACGAACGAGCCCCTTGGTGGCTTCGTACAGGGCGATGGACCCGGCTACGGCCGCGTTAAGGCTTTCAGCTTGTCCCGCCATCGGAATGGCCAAGCGGCGATCCAAGACGGCCTCCCAGCGCCCCAATCCGAGCCGCTCGTTACCGACTGCCAGCGCGAGCCGGCCGGGAAGCAGCGGGGTTCCGATGGGCTCGCCCTGGGCCGTCATTCCGGCGATCTCGTAACCGGCTGCTGCCGCCGCACGAGCGACCTCCTCGGGCTCGCCCGGCGCGACGGGCAGGCGAAAGAGCGCCCCCATTGCTGCGCGGACGACCTTGGGATGGTACGGATCGGTGCCCGACGTTCCGGCGATCGCTCCGCGGCAGCCAAATGCGTCGGCGGTCCGCAGCAGCGTGCCCGCATTGCCCGGGTCGCTGAGGTCGGCCAATACCAGTACCACGCCGTCGCCTCCGAAGAGCTCGTCGAGCGTCGCGAACTTCATCGCGCTCACGGCGACGATTCCGGGAGGCGTTTCGAGATCGGAAATTTTCTGGGCGCTGCGCGGCTCGACGATGAACGCCGCGGTGCCGGCGGCTTCCAACTCGGCGACGAGCGGTTCTGCGTCGTAGGCTTCCTGCGTCGCGTAGATTTCTTCGATCGGAAAACCGTGCGTGTGCGCTTCGCGCAGCAACGTCGGACCTTCGAATGCGAAGCGTCCGCTTTGCCGCCGGCCTTTTGCCGCATGCAGCGCGCGTATTTCGCTCAAGCGATCGGCGTGGACGCCTAGCCGCAGCGGCACGAGTTACGACTTCGTCTTTCGCGCGGTTACCCACGCGCGCGTTGCGATCATCACGACTCCCGCAACGATACCGGCAAGCGTTATCGCGATTTTGTCGTTGAAATGATGCGGCACCACGAAGACGACAGCTCCGTACACCAGCGCAACGAAAATGGCGAAGAAATACGCGAGCCATCCGACTTCGACGAGTACTGAAGAGCGCTCTTGCCGCATCCTCACCGAAGTACGAGGCGAGACCAAGCGCTCCCGCCAACAGTCGGGCGATGGACGAGAAGCCGGAACTCCTTAGCAGCGAGCGCGTTTTCGAAGGGCGCGTTTTTAACGTTCGCATCGATCGAATTCGCTTTCCCGACGGCGCGGAGCACCGCGTTGACGTCGTCGAGCATCCAGGCTCGTTTACGGTCCTCGCAATGCCGAGCCCCGACGAGGTCGTCCTGGTCCAGCAGTACCGCCACCCCGTTTCACAGGCCCTATGGGAGCTGCCGGCCGGTACGGCAGAGCCGGGCGAGAATCCCGCCGCCGGGGCGGCCCGCGAGCTGGCGGAGGAAACGGGTTACCGGGCCGGGCGTATGCGCCGGCTGGCCTCGTTGTTCGCGACGCCCGGATTTTGTACGGAAACCATGCACTTTTTCGTGGCCGAGGAGCTTACGGCAGGCGAACAAATGCTCGACGAGGACGAGCGTATCGAGGTCGGAACCTTCACGCGGGATGCTGCTTGGCGCTTGGTTGACCAGGGTCAAATTGGCGATATGAAAACGGTCCTAGCCCTACTTTGGACGGAAAGCAATCAGGTGAAATCGCGGCGAGCTTCGGTCGATATGTAGTTTACGGGTTGCCACCGGTCTGTACTACCTACAGGCTCGGGGCATCGTCCTTGGGAGGAAGTCGTGGAAATACCTAGCGACATCGATGCCGTCCTGAAGCGGTTACTAAATCCGCGTGACGGCGCAGATTCGATGCTCGCCCCGGAAGACGAAGCGTATTTAAACTCGCTGATAACGTCTATTCGCTCGGGGCGTAGAGCGGTGTTGATCGTCGAAGACGCAGACGAGCGCCTACGTTACATGTTCAGCAACGCGACGCGTGCCGAATCCGTAACGATGTTAGGAAAAGTCGTCGAAGCTACTGGGCGCCGCATCTCCGAAGGCGACGATTAAAGGCGCATCTTTTCGCCCATATCTTCGTCACCTCGGGGCTCGTTTACCTAAGTAAACTTCGCCCTACTCGGTTCCTCGATCTGAACGAAAATCTGCGCCTTTAAAGCGTTGGGTATTTCTTTTTATGCTGCGAGCTCGATGAAATCGATTTTGTTGTCTTTCGTAATTCCGAATTTGTAATGATATTGAACGTCGTGCGGATAACGGACGAGAAACTCGTACGTCGTCGCGCCGGCGGAGTCGGTCGAACTGGCAATCGGTACGATCGACTGGAGCTTTCCCAGCGCCGCGAAGTTTTCGTGGGCTACCAACGCATCGGTCAAGTAGCCGCTGAAGCCCGGCGTCAGTTGCGTGCGATCGATTTCGCGCTCGGCTAACCGCGCCAGCCATTCCTTAGCGCGCGATACGACCGCATTGTCGAGCTGAGTGCGCGACGGCGGATCGATCTGGTCGAGTATTCGGCCCGCAATTGCTTGCGGATCGGCGGTGTGGCCGCCTTTGAACGAATCGGCGCTAGTAAGGACGATAACGGCGACGTGATCGTCCGGCAGCAACCCGTTCATCGCTCGATATCCCGCGATTTCGCCGTCGTACCATGCAAAGAGTTTGCCGCCGCGCCGATCGATGATCCAACCCATGCCGTATTGCGTTTGGCCGGGAAGGCTGGTCGGAGTAAACATCGCGCGCTCGGCGTCGACGCGAAGGAGAATCGGCATTTCGATATCCCACTTCGCTAGGTCGTAGACGGTCGAGACGATACTGCGACCGCCGTAGAGCCACGTGCGATCCCACGGGCGCACCGGTACGAACTTTCCGCCGGGCGAATACGTGTACCCAAACGCGTGCGTGTCGGCGATGCCGCTGTCACCCGCCAAGAACGTGTGATCCATCACGAGGGGCAAAAAGACACGCTGCTGTAAAAAGTCCGAGATCGGAACGCCGCTAATTTTTTCGACGATGGTCGCCGCGACGATGTAGTTGAGATCGTTCGCTGCGTATGCCGTCCCGGGCGTTGAAGTAGGACTGAGTTTGTTGACGGCTGCGAGCAGGTCCGCGATTTTCGTTTCGCGCGTCGGATCGAGATTGATACCGCGCGCTCGCGTGTAGTCCGGAAGGCCGGCGGTCTGCGTGAGCAGCTGCGCGATCGTCGCATCGCCGGCAACGGTGAACTCCGGCAGGTACTTCACGATCTTATCGTCGAGCTTCAACTTGCCGTCTTGCTGAAGCATAAGTACCGCGGCGGCGACGAACTGCATGGAAACGTCGCCGACGTACGTTTCGGTATCCGGATCGAACGGTACGTGTTGCGAGACGTTCGCCGAGCCGAATCCGCGCGCGTACACGATGCGGCCTTCCTCGGCGACGCCGATCGCGAGGCCCGGCGTTCGTCCGGATTGGATCTCGAACTTGCCCAAGCGATCGATCCACGCGGATATCGCGCTCGTAAAGGCGGGCGGATTCGGTCGTTGCTGCGCCTGCACCGGCGCGGCCACAACCGCACAGACTGCCAACGAACAGAGCCAGCGTTTCACACCTAGGATATTGGCTTAGTAGGCGAGTTGTGCCTCGGCGACCACTTGCTCGCCGTCGAGCAGGGCCAATTGGTCCATACGATGGCTCTTCGGCAAAAAGAGCATTGCGGCGTCCCCGTGCGGCGTTGCCGTTCCAAGCATCGTGCGCTGCCCGTCGTGCATCCAAGCAACCGAGAGCGCCCTCGTTGCGCCCCGGATAAAGATCACGTACCAGGTGCCGTCGGGGGAGTACATGACGCGCGCGGCGCCGCCGGTCATGTCGGTGAAAGCAACCGAGCGGTGCGGCATCGACGCGACGCGAGTCATCGCGTCCCCCTGCGCGGCCATCTCCGCGTGCATGGCCTGGTTCTGCTGCCAGAAGTACGCCGAAGGCAACAATCCGATGATGAGTGCCGCCGCAACGGCCGGAATAAAAGCGCGCGGACGGGAGGGCCTGGCGCGCACGGTCGAAACGACGCGGCGTTCGAGTTGCACCGGTGCCTTGTGACGCGCGTCGGCTTCGGCGAGAACGGTGACGCGAGCTTCGGCTGCGCCCAGCAGACGCGCGCATTCGTCGCATCCCGCGACGTGCTTGTCGATCGCCGCTTGCTCGAAGTCGTCCAGAGCACCGACCGCGTAGAGGTCTGCTGCATCGCCGATGTGCTCGAAATTCCCGAGCTCGCTCACTCTCGCGTTCCTCCGAGCGCCGCCGCGAGCTTGCGTAGTCCGATCGCGATGCGACTCTTGATCGTGCCCAACGGAATTTTTAGTTCGTGCGCGATCTCGGTATGCGTTTTACCCTCGAAGTAGGCGAGCTGCAAAGGCGCGCGCTGCTCGTCGGGAAGACGGCTCATCGCAGCACGCAGCCGATCGCGCTCGATCGGATCGTTTGACGGCAACTCGTCGTGTTGCTCCGGCTCGGCGGCCAAACGATCTTCGAGCCGAAGCCGGCGCGATTGGGCGCGCCGTCGCGAGATCGCTTCGTTGCGAACGCAGACGGTGAGAAAGCTGCGCACGGCACCGCGCGCGCGCGAATATGCGTTATGCGAGCGCCACACGCGCGCGAGCGCGTCGTGGACGGCATCCCCGGCGTCGTCAGCGTTTCCGAGCACGTTGTAAGCCGTGGAGTACAGAAGGTGGCCGTACCTGCGATAGGCTTCCTCGAACGCCCACGGCTCGTGCGCCGCAAAACCGTCAGCAAGCGGCTCCTCACCCGTTCCGCTCGAGTCGACCATGCCCGGCTGCGTTCGACCATCCTAAAAGAACGCCTTGGGGCGGTCGCTTGGATGAGCGCCGCCCCCGGATTCGGGACGTTTACGACACTAACTACTGCGGGGGAGCGAGCTTCTGCGCGGTCTTCGAGAACTGTTGCATCGCCGCGAGCTGCTTCTTCGCGAAATCGCGCAACGCGGGATCGCTGCCACTAGCGGCTTCGTCTTTGTAGGTGTCGAGCGCCATATTCGCGTCGACGTAAATCGCCTGCGCGAAACCCTTGTCGAACACAGGCCCCTTCTCGGACGAAATGTTGCTGTATTGGTTACTCGCGTGAATACTTGGCTGGCTCTCCAATGCGACGGCGTGGGTCTTCGCATAGGACTTAATGAAAATGCTTGCTTGTGCGGCGTTAGCAGCGACTTGATCGGCCAACGCTTTCGCGCTCGGATCCTGCGCTTTATTGCGGGCCAGCGAGGCAAGCGCGTAATTTCCCAGTACGTCTTGCTGTGCGGACTGAACGAAGGATGCATCGTCGGAACTGACCGCCGCCCACGTCGGAGCGCCCGTAGCGAGGGCGAAGGCGAGCATGCTTATAACCGCTAATTTCATACATGGATATTTTCCATTTGGCGTGAGAATTAATCATCGACATTATAGCGGTCGTTGCCGAGCCTGCGTAGGCGCGATCGATTGCTCGCTCTAGGGCAAAGCGTTTATCGCAAAATGGTTTCGAGAGAACGCCGACGCTTTTGTTAGCTCGGAATGACTGCGCGCCCGATGTCGTGAGCCCAGCCAAACCAAAGGCTGTCGTGAGCTCCGACCGTCGGTGGTAAGCCCTTATAACTTTGCGACGTTACCTTCGTTCCCAAGAAGTCGTAAGTGATCTCCTAGATTGAAGCGCCCGATCTCTATCGTAGGTGTCGCGCCAAGCACCCTTCAAAACGAAAGTCGCCGTCGCCGATTTCTTTTGCGTCAGTTCCGGCAGAGGCGCGTGAATAAATAGTAGGGCCTGCAGAATACCCAACGAGGAGCGCGGTGAGTGCGGCGGCTGCAATACAACCAATTCGATGTAACGGTGCTAGCAACTAGAGATCTCCAATCCTACATTGAGGGAAGCGCGGCTTTGCCCAAAACCTTGCCGCTAGAAAACCACAAGTTGCCGTCGCTCCCGATCGAGATGGCAGCAAAAGGCTGTACCTTCGAACTGGTGAGCAGATACGAGCACACGGAATTGTCGCTGAGGCGAATCCGCGTGATCCCTGGATAAGCACCCGGTCTATTGATGGACCACGGGATCCAGATTGAACCCGCCCCGACAGTTGACGTTCCGGGGCTCTCTCGCGGGATCGCAAAGCGTTGAAGAATCGTGCCGTCAACGTTAATCTCTGCAGCGCCGTACAGGCCGAGTAAATACAGCGTACCTTGAGCGTTAACGAACAGATGCGCGTTCATGTCGGCGATCGGGCCCGTGAGCTTCGCCGGGGTGCCCCCAGGCGCGTATTTATACTTTGGGGTCCCCGTATCGGCCGTACCGGACATCCAAATGTTACCGTCGGGTCCTTCCGCCAATCCGAAGAAGCGGCCTTCGCCGCCGCCTTGATATTGCGTCGAATATGCCCCAGTCGTTGTAAGGCTATAGATCCCATCCCCGTACGCGATCCATAGATCGCTTTGAGGACCCGAGATCACCTCGGCCGGATCGTAAATCCGGTTCGGCGGCGGCGTAGGCAGCGGAAAAATCGAGATGGAGCCGTCGTCGTTTACGCGCTCTACCGCAGCCGAATCTGCGGACGGCTCAAGCGCGCGGCCCCACCCGGTGGCAAACCAGACGTGACCGTCCGGGCCCGACAAAAGTTCGTTCGGTTCGTTGGACGTGCTTGCGATTGCGTACTCGTTGATCTGCCCGTTGGTCGTCACGCGACCGATCGCTCGCGATTCCATGAACCACACGGCGCCGTCGTTTCCGAGGACCATGTTGCCCACTGCGTCGTGGCCTGACGGAACGGTGTAGGTGACGGTGGGAACGATTGCCGGTTCGAACGTGGCGAGCGCAGATTCGGCGCTCAGCGTCGCATGTGCGCAGCCGTGCCCGGTGTACGTTATGTATAAGCGATCCGCAGGCGAAGCCAGCTTCGTCCGTGAGAGCTTCGTCGAACCGGACCGATCGGAGTTTTTTACGACGATTGGACTGTCGTAGGCATCGGGCCCGACGATGACGGCACCGCCGTTATCCAATGCCGTTACGGTAACTTCTTGTTTTGCGGCCTTGCCGGTAAAGTAATAAGGGTTGGCAATCGAGAGGTCCACGGTCCCGACTTTGCCGTGCATGGTCGCGTTGACGACGTTCGTTCCCGACTTCAGTTGCCGCACGAATTTCGATTCGGCGAGTTCGTCGCCCGCGTCGCCGTATTCCATTATCGAAAACCGAGCCGTACCAGGTTTGGCGGTCATCACGAACTTGCAGCTGTACTGAGCCTTGCCCGCGTTGCACGAGAATCTTTGCGACGTTCCATCGATCGCAATGTAGATGAAGCGCGTTTTGCGCGAAACGTACGACGGCGCTCGGCGCTCGTGGATCGTGCCACCCGATGATTTGAGCGCAAAGATGACCGTCGCCGCCGCCCCATTCGCTGACGACGCGTTCGATCTCGCGTTCGCGAGCGGCTGCGTTGCACTTCTGGATGGCAGAGAAGTCCCTCCGCACGCGGTGAGGGATATAGCAAAGACTGTCGCAGCAATAGAGCGCGTCATGAATTTCACCTTGTGGCCCTTGGACGGCCGTTCGGCCGCCCCCTTGCCATCGCAGATAACGCAAAGGACCCAGCGTTGTCGCTGGGCCCTTTGGACTACCGTTGGCGGCGCGTTATTTGCCGACGGCCTTTTTCGCGAGATTGAGCAGCGATCCGAACGCGTTCGAATCGGAGATCGCAAGATCGGCGAGCGCTTTGCGGTTGAGGCTGACGCCCGACTTCTTGAGACCGTTCATGAAGACCGAATACGTCATGCCTTCGCGACGAGCGGCCGCGTTGATGCGGCTGATCCACAACGAGCGGAAGTCGCGCTTCCGAACGCGACGATCGCGAAACGCGTACGCCAGCGATTTGAGGAGCGCTTCGTTTGCAACCCGGTAGTTGCGGCGGCGCGAGGCGCGGAAGCCCTTGACGAGCTTCATCACCTTGCGGCGGTGCTTTAGGCCGTGTACGCCACGTTTGATGCGTGCCATTGATGCAAGCCCTCCCTAAACCAAGTACGGGATCGTCGGCGCCAAGCGCTTGAGATCGCCCTTGAAGGTCGGCTGATCCTTACGGAACTTGCGTTTGCGCTTGCGCGTCTTTTTGCTGAGGATGTGACCGCAGCCGTCGAATTGATGGCGATGCAGCAATTTGCCGGTCCCCGTCACTTTGACGCGTTTGGCCGTTCCACGGTGGGTTCGTATCTTAGGCACTGGTAGGCTCCTTCGTTTCGGCTCCGAGCGCGGCGGGTTTCGCTTCCTTCTCGCGATGCAGCGAGAACTTCGGCGGTCCCGTAGGCGTCGCACGCGGCGCCAAAATCATGAACATGTTCTTTCCTTCGAGTCGCGGCTCGCGTTCGATCGTCGCCAAAGGCGCCATGTCTTCGGCCATACGATCGAGCAGCCGCCGCCCGAACGAAGTGTAGGTTATTTCTCGACCGCGAAACATGATCGTCACTTTGATCTTGCTTCCGTCGAGCAGCAGGCGTTCGGCCATGCGCGCCTTGGTCTCGTAGTCGTGCGTCTCGATCTTCGGGCGCAGCTTCACTTCCTTTAATTCGAAGTGGCGCTGCTTTTTGCGAGCGTCCTTGTCTTTCTTGGACTGCTCGTATTTCAGACGGCCGTAATCGGCGATCTTACAGACCGGCGGTTGTGCCGTCGGCGAGACTTCGATCAGGTCCAGTCCCGCGGTCCGAGCGCGCGCGAGCGCGTCTTCGGTCGGCAGGATGCCGAGTTGTTCGCCGTTTTCGTCGATGACGCGAACCGAACGAATGCGGATCTGATCGTTGACGCGGAGGGGTCGTGCTATGGCGTATCTCCTGTTAAGAGCAATAAAAAATGGCGCTGCCGAAGCAGCCCCACCAGCGAAACGACGCCGCCGTCGTTCCCGTGTGAAGACCGGATCGCCCGCAGGCATCCGGTGAGCGAGCCACAACTCGAGAAGTCGAGGCCGCTACTTCGGCCCGCACACCATATCACGCCGGGGAGGGTCCGTGTCAATGGTGGATTCCGCGAGTGTCCCGGAGGCGCCGTTCCTGGCCGACTGCTGGAAGGCGATGCTCGAAGAGTTGAGCATGGCCCCGGGCGGGTTCGTCCCCGATTGGCGGGAGCGTCTGGCTCGATTTTTCGCGGCCGGAATGAAGGGCGGGTACCATGGCTGGTTCGTGGCCCGCGACCCGGACGGCACGCCCTTTGCGTCGGCCGGGGCGCTGATCGCCGAGACCTCGATGATCCAGGTTCAACGGATGGCAACCATCGCAGGAGTGTACGTCCAGCCGGCGCATCGGCGTCGGGGCATCGCCCGCGAGCTTACCGAGGCCGCAATCGCCTGGGCGCGCAGACGGAGCTGCACGCTGGTGCGTTTGAGTGCGAGCCAGCCGGCCGAAGCGCTCTATCGTGACCTGGGTTTTACGGCCGGACGAGAGATGGTACTTCGACTTACGTAAGCGTACCGATCGCTTCGCGGAACGCGGTGAGAAGAAAATCGATCGCGTCGTCGTCGATGACCAGCGGGGGCGCGATACGCAAGACGTTTTCGCGCGTGTCTTTGGCGGCCACGCCGCGCGCGAGCAGCGCGTCGGACAGCAGCCGCGCGGGTTTCCTCAGTTGTATACCGATGAGAAGACCGCGCCCGCGAACGTCTTCGATTAGCGGCGAGCCGATCGCGCGCAGTCCTTGCATGATTTTCGCGCCGGCGTAGCGAGCGCGCGACGGAAGTTTTTCGTCGACGATGACGTCGAGCGCAGCGTCGGCAACCGCGCAGCCCAACGGATTTCCACCGAACGTGCTGCCGTGATCGCCCGGACGAAATAACGCCATCAGCGGTTCGTTCGCGAGCGCGGCCGACACCGGATAGAATCCTCCGGCCAGCGCTTTTCCGACGACCATGACATCGGGTTTGATCCCGTCGTAATCGCACGCGAACAAATCGCCGGTACGGCCAAATCCCGTTTGAATCTCGTCGGCAATAAAGAGCACGTCGTGCTCGCGGCACAGCGCCCACGCGCGTTTGAGATAGCCATCCGGCGGAACGTTAACGCCGCCCTCACCTTGTATCGGCTCGATGAGGATCGCGCACGTCGTCGGTGCGATCGCGCGCTCGAGCGCGTCGGCATCGCCGTACGGAACGTGGATGAATCCGGGGACGAACGGTCCGAAATCCTTACGATATTCCGGCGTCGTGCTCGCGCTGATCGCCGAGAGCGTGCGACCGTGAAAGTTGTCGGAGAAGACGATGATCTCGGCTTGACCTTCCGGAATGCCTTTGACCGAATATCCCCAACGCCGGGCGAGCTTTACTGCGGTTTCGACCGCTTCCACGCCGGTGTTCATCGGAAGGGCCATGTCGTAACCGGATAGCCGCGTCAGCTTTTCGAGAAACCCCGGCATACGTGCGTTGCGCATCGCGCGCGACGTCAACGTAACTTTTTGCGCCTGCTCTGCTAAAGCAGCCGCGATCCGCGGGTGACAGTGGCCTTGATTGACGGCGGAGTACGCGCTGATGCAATCGAGGTAACGATTGCCGTCGACGTCCCAAAGCCAAACGCCCAGCGCTCGCTCGACGACGAGATCGAGCGGGTGGTAATTGTGCGCGCCGTAGCGCTCCTCGGCGTCGATCAGCTCATGCGCCCGCTGCGAGAGTTGTTGCATTCCGTTTTCACCAAACGCCGCGTGTGTTTACCCGTCCGGGGAGGGGGACCGCGGGGACGCCAACGCCCGCGTTCGAGGAACACTTAATAGCCAGATTTAAGGACGGTTCCCTTGGCCACCTTTTCACAACGGCTCCAGCGCCTTCTCGATCGCGATCACCCCGCGGTCGGCGAAAAAGGACGCACCATCACGCACCTGTACGGCGAGCGCCGCCCGCGCGCGATCGTTTTGCTGCACGGAATGAGCGCGAGTCCGCCGCAATTCGCGCGATACGCGCGCGACCTCTACGAGCGCGGCCATAACGTCATCGTGCCGCGCCTGCCACACCACGGACACGCCGATCGCCTCTCGACGGCATTAGAGCGCTTGCGGCCCGCCGACCTATACGAAGCCACGGCTGAGGCCGTTGCAGCGGCGGCGGAGCTCGGAGATCGCGTAACCATCGCAGGCTTTTCGCTGGGCGGATTGCTCGCGGCGTGGGCGGCGCAAAACTTCGAAGTGGATCGCGTCGTCGCGATCGCGCCGTTCTTCGGCGTGTCGTGGATTCCGGGATTCATGATGGGCGGCGTTTCCGAAATTATGCTGCGCACTCCAAACCGGTTTCATTGGTGGAATCCGGTGCTGCGCGAACGGCAAATGCCCGAACACGGCTATCCACGCTTTTCGACGCACGCCGTCGCACACGCGTTTCGCATCGCGAGCGGTGTTTTGCAGGAAGCGCGCAAACGCGCGCCGCGTGCGAAGAAGGTCGTGCTCGTTACGAACGCGCACGAAGCGGCGGTGAACAATCGCACCATTCGCCGGCTCTACCGCCATTGGCATGCCGCGCACCCGGACTTGATCGAGCTCTTGGTTCTGCGCGGTTTGCCGCCGTCGCACGACGTCGTCGAGCCGCTGCGGCGCAGCAATCTTGCCGAGCGCGCTTATCCATTCTTGCTGCACGCAATCGATCCGGACCAGGAGATGCCGTGACCGTAAAACGCTGTGCCTGGGCGACGACCCCAATGTCGATTGCGTATCACGACGCCGAATGGGGACGACCGCTGCACGACGATCGCGGACTCTTCGAGTTCTTGATTCTCGAAGGCGCGCAGGCGGGCTTGAGTTGGGAAACGATCCTTGCGAAGCGCGACAACTATCGCGAAGCGTTCTTCGGCTTCGATCCCGAGCGCGTAGCGAAGATGAACGCGCGAGCGGTCGACCGGTTGATGCGCGACCCCGGAATCGTTCGCAATCGAGCGAAGATTCAATCCGCTATCGCGAACGCGCGCGCGTTTCTCAAGGTCCGCGAAGAGTTCGGAACGTTCGATCGGTATATCTGGGGATTCACCGGCGGCAAGCCCATCGTCAATAAATGGAAACGCCGATCGCAGCTTCCCGCCTCGACGCCCGTGTCGGAAGCGATGAGCAAAGACTTACGCAAGCGCGGATTCAATTTCGTGGGGCCGACGATTTGTTATGCGTTCATGCAAGCCGTCGGGATCGTCAACGATCACGTCGTCGACTGCGCGTGGCACGAGCGCGTTTTAAAATAAGCGCATCGTAACGAATATTGCGACCAATAATAAGAAGGCGATCGATCCGTAGAACTGACGGATGGGTAGTCGCTGATCGAAAGACTTAGCCGCGGATATCAGCCCAAACTGCAAGTGAGCGGTGAACGCGAGTACGCACAGCCTAAAAATGGCCGAACCGAGGGCGTGGGGCATGTCGCCCTTCTGCAACAGCGGGTATTCGCCCGCAACCCGAAGTGCAGAGGCACTCGTTCGGGAATACTGCTATATTCGCGAGCGGTGATCGCGACGGTGATTCCTGTTACCGCCAGTGCGGCAGTTACGAGGAGTGCGTAGAGCGCCATGCGGCATGGTACTCGGGGTATTTGGGCAAAGTTGCACGCATGGTAGCCGTACCGCCTAGCCATCCGGCGTCGAGTTATGACGAGGCCATAACGCGTGCGCGTGCCTTCATGGCGCTCGACGACGATACGATCTTGCCGGTGGCGCGGACGGCGCTGCTCGATCACGGTGCAAAGACGCCGCTGGCCGTCGTGCTGTTTCACGGCATTACCAACAATCCGGCACAATATCTCGAGTTGGCGCCGCTCGTCCACAAAGCCGGCGCGAACGTGTTCGTGCCGCGGATGCCCGAACACGGTGATAAAGATCGCATGACGCCGCGCATCGCAAAGCTCACGGCGGAAAACCTGCTGGCGAGTGCAAACGAGGCGGTCGACATCGCCTGCGGACTCGGCGATCGCGTCGCGTTGCTCGGCATCTCGATGGGCGGATCGCTAACTGCGTTTTTCGGTCAGTATCGATCGATCGCGCTAGCCGTGCCGGTAGCGCCGGACTTTGCGCTGCTGCAATTTCCGTACGGCGTGAGCCGCTTGTTGGCGCGCATCTTCTTGGCGCTGCCGAACTTCTTCTTTTGGTGGGATCCGCGAGCCGGACTCAAGCAGCGGCCGTTGACGGCCTATCCGCGCTGCTCGACGCACGCGCTGACGCAGTCGCTACGCATCGGCGACGACGTGCACGCGGTCGCGAAGCAACGCCGCCAGCTCGCCGAACGCATCGTTACCGTCGTGAATCGCTGCGATCCGGCCGTGAACAACGAAGCCGCGAAAGAGATCGCCGGCGATTGGTGCGGCTGGGACCGCAACGGGGTCGCCTACGTCGAGCTGCGTAATTTACCCGAAAATCACGACATCATCGACCCGGCCAATCCCCTCGCTCGAACGGACCTCGTCTATCCGAAACTGTTGGAGATTCTCAGCGGTTGAAAGCCGTATGCCGACTGCAACTGCGAAAGCAACCATGCGCGTCATGCGCGTCCCGTCACCCGACGAACATCGCCTCGAGCTAAGCGAATTACCCGTCCCCGAGCCGCAGCCTGGAACGGTGCGCATCCGCGTCGAGGCGTGCGGCGTCTGCCACAGCGATTTCTTAGCCGTCAACAATCACTGGCCGGGGATTGCATTTCCGCGGGCACCGGGCCACGAAATCGCGGGCGTTATCGACGCTGTCGGACCGAACGTCGAGCATTGGAAAGCGGGCGATCGCGTTGGCGTCGGCTGGCACGGCGGTCATGACGGAACGTGCGATCGTTGCCGGCGCGGCGACTTTCTCACTTGCGAGAATTTGCAGATTCCCGGCTTTAACTACGATGGCGGTTACGCCGAATACGTTGTTGCGCCCGCCGTCGCGCTCGCGCACATTCCCGACGGGCTGACGGCGCCGGAAGCCGCGCCGTTGATGTGCGCCGGCGTGACGACGTACAACTCGTTGCGGCACACCGACGCGCGCGCCGGCGATCTCGTCGCGGTCCTCGGTGTCGGCGGCTTGGGTCATCTCGCCGTGCAGTACGCGGCGAAGATGGGTTTTGAAACCGTTGCGATTGCGCGCGGCGCCGACAAGGAGCCGCTAGCGAAACGGCTCGGCGCGCACCACTACGTGGATTCCAATGCGGGCGACGTCGCGGCCGCGCTGCAGAAGTTGGGCGGCGCAAAGGTCATCGCGTTTACGGCAACGTCCGCCAAAGCGCTGGAGAGCGCTATGGGCGGCCTGGGTGTCAACGGCCAGATGTTGGTGCTGGGTGCATCTTCAGAACCGACGGCGATTTCCACCGCGGGACTATTGTTCGCTCGCCACTCCATCAAAGGCTGGCCGTCGGGAACGTGCGTGGATTCCGAAGACACGATGAAGTTCAGCGTGCTCGCCGGCGTGCGACCGATGATCGAAACGATGCCGATCGAACGGGCACAAGACGCCTTCGATCGCATGATGAGCGGCGCGGCGCGCTTTCGGATGGTATTGACGTACTAAAGGTACGAGGCGCCCTTGTGATCGAGGATGTGGCAGTGGACCAAGAACGTTCCGCGGATGAGCGCGCCGGGTGAGAACGCGCGCCCGTTGATGTAAAAGCGCTTCGCGTATTCGCTCGAGTGTACGCTACGAAGGTTTAGAGCGTATTAAGCTACGCGTCGGCCCTTTTTAGGTCGGGTCGAACGAACCCGTCAGGATCATACGCTCCGAGAGCTCGCGCGCTTTTCGGTACCGCTCGCGCGCCTCGCCGCTCGTGTCGTTCGGGAGCTCGGCGACGATGCGATCGAGCTCTTCACCGAACATGCCGCCGATCGATTTCGGCGTGTGCTCGCCGGGATAACGCAGCCGCTGCGCGATCATCAGCCGGTAAATCCGGTCGGTCGCCAGATCTTCCATGTAACCGTCGAGCAGGCTCGCGCCTTTGCCGTCGAGCACGCCGTATCGGTAGCGGATCACCGTGCGTACGGCCGCACGCGTACCGTCGATCGTCGTCGTTCCGACGCCGCGCGGCGACGGCCGCAGATCGGGATGATAATCGGTGAGCGACGGACGTTTGTCGAGCTGGTTGGGCGACGGAAACTGTGCGACGGCGATCGCGTTTTGGTCGGGATGTCCGGTCCACGCGCCGTCCATCAAACACGACGCTTCGTTTTTCTTATCGCGCTCGAGCACCGCAAGGGCGCGCTCGTTGAGCTCGGGATCCTCGCGGCTAGGATAGAGCGCCGTCATACCGCCGATTGCGAGCGCACCGTGCTTGTGCGTGATCTCCGGCAGCAGCGAGCGCACGCGCTGAAAGAACGGGACGTCGATCGGAATCGTATTGCGGTCGGGAAGCAGCCAGTTCGGATCGTTGAGATTGAAATGAATGAGGCTGGCCATGTAATCCCAGCGGCCGAGATTGAGTCCGACGATATACTCGCGCAGATTGTAGAGGAACGGCTCCATCTCGTACGCGATCGGGTGCGATTCGACCAGTGCCATCGCTCGGACCGAACCCCGCTCCCAGCCTTTCGCCTCGATCAG
>DASRSM010000006.1:0-6838 GCA_035656415.1 Vulcanimicrobiaceae bacterium
CAGCGAGTTGGTGAAGGCGCCGAGCCCGTTGTTATGCAGATAGTCGTTCTCGATCAGCACGTGCTGCGCGGGATCGATATATACGCCGGCAACGAACTCCGCCCACGGTTTGGTGGGCTGTCCGGTGACGGTGCACGTGTATACCGGCTGTTTGCTGCCGGGATATTTGCCGAAGGCGTTCTCGACCTCAAAATTTTCGATGATGAGATAACCCGGCGTGTAGCCGTAGGCTTGCGAAGGCGCCGCTTTCGACGAGGGCAGGCCGATCGAGATCATGCCCGCACAGATCTCGTACGGATCCATGCCTTGCTTGGGATCTTGAACTGCGTGGCTGCCGTCGAACAGCGGACGCTTTCCGGTCGTCTTGTTGACGACGCCCTCGATCGTAATCGCTTTGTGCACGCGGCCGCGCGACGCGATGTAGATGGCATCGGTGTAGGGCTGCAGCCGCCAGTAAATCATGACGGTGTCGCACGGGAGCAGACGCAGCCACGGCACGTCGTGGGGCTCCGGATACGCTTTACCCGGACCGACGCGGTAGGTCAGACCTTCACTTTTGCCGCACGCGGTGCGGTCGGGGCCGGTCGAGGCGTAGTTCCACGGCGTGGGTTTCTCGACGATCGTCCAATCCGGCGTCTTCTTCGGCAGCGGAAAAGGCGTCGGCGCCGCGCCGCGGGCTTCACGTATGGACGGCGCATCGTGCGCCGCCGGAGTGAACCCGTGACCGCCGCAGGCGGGCAAAAGAAAAGCGGCGGCACCAGCCGCCGCTAAGACGAGCCATCTCTTCATGGCCCGATCATGCCTTTGCCCCCGTCCAGGAAGCGTCCAAGTCCTACGTGGTCGTGAAGCTGATCGTAAACGTGCTGACGTTGATCAGCGATTCGAAGCTGCTGACGTCGCAATGATCGTCGCTCTGGAAGGCGTACGCGCGCCCGGCGAGCGAGTTCGCGTGAACCTGTTTGGCGTAGTGGTTCGTGGTCGGATCTTTGTAGAAACTCGCAACGTCTTGACACCACGCGGACGTCGCACCGGTGGCAAGCGTCGTTACGTCCAGCATGACCGAACGGTTGAGCGCCGCGCACAGCGTGCCCATGATCTGATTGGCGTAGTTCAACTGATTGCCGCCGCTCTTGCCGCAGCCGCTCGCACAGAAGCCGAAGTCGTTTTCGAAGAGCTGTTCGGAGCTCGGCTTTCCGAGCACGATCGGATTAAGTGTCACCTGCGTCGACTTGGTCGTGAACACGAACTGCCCTTGATCGTTAACCTGGCCGGTGAAGTTCACGAACGTGTCGCTGTTCGGCGGCGGGTCGCCGACGAACTTCAGCTCCGTTTTCTCGAACTTGCTCCATACCTGCGACACGTAATCGTCGTAGTACGTCGCGGAAAAGAGCGCCTTGGGAATTTGCTTTTGCGCGTACGCCTTGAGCGCCGTTCCCGGTTGCAGCACGCGATTGGTTCCCGCCAGCACCAGGGCGTCGAAGTCGGGATTGCCGCGCATTTTATCGAGGAACTTCGTGTAACCGCCGGGCTCCCAGCCGCGACGAACGTCGACCGGCGCCTTCGAGCTCGGGTCTTCTCCGACGAGATGGAACTGCACCGGCAGGTTCGCGCTCTGCACCGTGGAGAGGTTGAAGTTGAACAGGCCGGTCGTACCCGCTTGCGGCTGGTACGTGAGCTCGAAGAAGTCCCACATGAGCTTGTAGTTGGGATCGGTCGACGAAAACGATACCGGCGGAATCGGAAAACCGTTGGGATCGACGACGAAGGCTAACGGGCCGCCGACGGACACGTAAAGACGTCCGGCGACGAGCTGCGGAATCACGAACGTCGGACCCGTCGCGCAGTTGATCGCGAGCGACGTCGTCGGTTTTCCGCCGCTCGGTTTGCTCAGGGCCAGCGTGCCCTTCGCGTCGACGAGATGCGATTGTTTGTTTCCGTTGCTCGGGTCTTGGCCGTAGTACGCGAACCACACGTTCTTCAAATCGACGTTCGTGTTGTTCGTCTTGAACTCGAGCGTTGCGGTGCCCGGGCCACCCGACTTCGCAAACGGGTGTCGCCGCGCGGCGTCGCCGCTCGCAGGCGAATCCGCTCCCGGTAAAAGTTTTCCGCCCGAGCACGCCGCCAGCGCCGCACTCGACGCTAGGGACGCAAGAAAAATGCGGCGGTTAGAATCCATTCAATCTCCTTTAGAGCTATTGTCTCGAGAGCTGTCGTCTCGAGTACGCAACGTTGGCGAGGCGCCGGGCGTTCCCTAGCCGGACGCCGAAGAAGGTTTTATGAGCAGACGACTTTGGGTTATTCCGTCGATCGCGGCGGCGGTGTTTGCGGCTGCGGCGGCGTCGAACGCGAGCGCGCCGGCCGTCCCGGCCGACATGCAAAACGTCCTCAGCCGGCCGTATTATGCCAACGCGACGTGGAGCTTGCGCGTGCTCGACGGTGCGAAAGTCCTCGTCGACGTGAACTCGCGCAAGCAGCTCTTTATCGGTTCGGTTCGTAAAGTTTTCACGTTGAGCCAACTGCTCGACGCCGTCGGCCCCAACAAAACCTACGACACGCCGGTGTACCGCACGGGCGCGATCGGCAACGGCGTGCTGCACGGCAACCTCATCCTCGTCGCGTCGGGCGATCTCACGATGGGCGGCCGCATCAATCCCGACGGCTCGATCGCCATTAGTAACTGGGATCACAATGAAGCCGACAGTCTCGGCAATGCAATCCTCACCGCGCCCAATCCGCTGGCCGGTTATGCGAAGCTCGCGCAGCAAGTGCGCGCTGCAGGCATCCGCCGCGTAACGGGCGAGGTGATCGTCGACGACCGCCTGTGGACGCCGTGGAACTTCCGCGATCAGTTTAACGTGCGGCCGATCTTCGTGAACGACGATCTCGTCGACGTCTCGATTACGCCCGGCGGCTCGGTCGGCGCTCGAGCGCAGATGACGACGCGTCCCGTGTCGGCGGCGCTCAAGGTCGTCAACGGGCTCACGGTCGGCGCGGCCGGCTCGAAAGACACGCTCAAGATCGATCCGCAATATCCCGCGTGCATCGGCAAGCCGGGGTGCAGCGCCGCGATAACGGGATCGCTTCCGAGCGATTTCACGCCGCCGCTCACCGGCAAACCGCAACTCGTGCAGGCCGTGCGCATCGTGCAGCCCTCGAACTACGCGCGCACCGTGTTCGTCGAACAGCTCGCCGCCGCGGGCGTGAAAGTCGACGCGCGCACGGTCGAGCCGAATCCCACGCAGCTACTGCCGGGTAAAGGTATGTATCTCGGCACCAATCAAGTCGCGCGCTTGACGGGCATGCCCGAGCGCGACGATGCGAAGTACGTCGCGAAGATCAGTTACAACATCGGCGCCGACTCGAGCCTCGTGTTGTGGGGTCTTACGAAGAAGGCCGACTCGATGCCGGCAGCGCTCGCCGCCGAACGCAAGAATCTCGCGGCGAACTTCGGTATCACCAGCAGTCAATATCACTTCGTCGACGGCAGCGGGGGCGGAGACACGACCGCATCGGGCGGCGCCGTCGTGCACATGCTGCAAGCCATGGCGAAGCGTCCCGCGTATCCGGCCCTCTATGACGCGCTGCCAGTTCTCGCCGTCGACGGATCGCTCGCATTCGTCAAAGATTTCGAAAAAGATCCGACGCTGGCCGGCGCCGCCGGTCACGTGCGCGCCAAAACGGGAACGTTCGTCGACAACAACGGCTCGGGCGGCGTCGTCCTCAAAGGCCAAGCGCTCGCGGGCTACGTCACGACCAAGCGCGGACACCACCTCACCTTCCAACTCGTCGTCAACAACGTTCCGATTAGCGGTATCGACGACATCGTAAAGGTCTTTCAAGACGAAGGCACGCTGTCCGCCATGCTCTGGCGCGACTACTAAGGAGAGTCGAACGTGCGTCATGCAGTTCTCGTTCTGCTTGCGTCGCTGCTGTTCGCTGGATGTGCGCACGCGATAAGTTCTCCAGCGATACCTGCGAGCGGCCCTTCGACCACGGCGCTGCATGCCTGCGCTCAGGGTGACGCGTGCAAGATTCAGCACGTCGTATTCATCATTCAAGAGAACCGTACGTTCGACAACATCTTCGGCGGCCCGAATCCGTTTCCGGACGCCGATGCGGTGTCGTTCGGACAGCTCAGCAACGGCACGACGGTTCCGCTCAAGGAAGTCAACTTCGAAAAGCCGGTCTTTAGCGGCGGCGATCCCAACAACTATCACTTTCAGTGGATGACGGCGTGCAACGCGCCGTCGCCGCCGCCGTGGCCGGTCGGCCAACCCGCGCCGTGCCGCATGAACGGCTTCGATCAAAACGCCAAGCAGCAAACCGGCTATCCGAAGCCGGTCGGCGTCGGCACGATTTACTCGTACGTCAACCGCTCGGAAACCAAGCCGTATTGGTTCATCGCGCAGCATTACGCGCTCGGCGATCACTTCTTCATGGGTCACAACAGCGAGTCGTACACCGCGCACCAGTACATCTTCTCATCGCAGTCGCACGGCACGGTCGACGCGCCCGTGTTTCCGTCGAGCACGTCATGCGGATTGCTGCACGACTACTGCGCCTACACGCCGTGGGGATGCGACTCGCCCAACGGCACGATGACGTACGGCTTGAACGCGACGACGGGACAGTATACCGCGCCGCCGGCAAAGCCGGCCGGTCCGGCCCCCTGCTTCGGACAGCACGGCGGCTATCCGTCGATCGCCGATCTCGCGCTGGCAAAGAACGTCAGCTGGCGCCTTTACGCGTATTCGATGTGTTCGAACATCATCGGACTCAACGCGAACTATACGATCCGCCACGCCAACCCGTCGATCTGGCCGCACGGCCAGCAGATGTCCGGCTGCAACTCCGACTACGGGCTCTACTCACCGTTGCTGGCGAATTCCACGCACTTCCGCGCGCAGCAATACACGTTCGTCGGCGACGAGAGCGGCGGCATGCCGCTCGCGAACATCACGTGGATTCTGCCCGGACCGTACACGTCGGATCATCCCGGCATTCCGTTCGGCGACTGCGGCCCGACGTGGGTGGCGCAAGCGATCGACGCGATCGGCGCGAGCCCCGACTGGAAATCGACCGCCGTCTTCGTCTTTTGGGACGACTGGGGCGGCTTCTACGATCACGTTCCGCCCTACGTCGTGCGCGATCAGGTCGGACCGGGTTTTCGCGTGCCGCTGCTCGTGATCTCACCCTACGCGCGCACCGGACAGGTCGTGCACACCAACATCGAGTTCGGCACGCTCAACAAGTTCGTCGAGCAAACGTTTGGCCTCGGCTCGCTCAACGCCACCGACGCGTCGCCGTACCTCAACAACCTCAACGCATTCTTCAACTTCAACCAAACGCCGCAGAAATTCACGAAGATTCCGTTCCCGAGCTATCTGCGCTGCAACTACTTGCCCGGCGAGATGAAGGCCCAGCAGCAGAACGACTCGCGCTGGCTCCGAATGGTAGGTAGCGGCGACAACGACGATTAACGCGTAGTCATGCTCGTTCTCCTGGGCGTCGCGCTGGTCGTCATCGGTTTCGCGTTGCGCTTCAATCCGCTGCTCGTCGTGACGGCGGCAGGGATCGTGTCGGCGCTGCTCGGCGGAATTAGTCCGGTCCACATTCTCGACGCGTTCGGTTCGGGATTTGCCAGCAGCCGTTCGGTCACGATTGCGTTCATCGTGCTGCCGGTGATCGGATTGCTCGAGCGGTACGGTTTGCAGCAGCGCGCGAAGCAGCTCGTTTCGCAAGCGGCGGCGCTCACGGCGGGACGATTGCTGCTGCTGTATCTCGCAATTCGGGAGACCGCTGCCGCGTTCGGATTGACCAGCATCGGCGGCGCCGCGCAGATGGTGCGCCCCGTGATCTATCCGATGGCCGAAGGCGCGGTCATGCGCGCGCACGGCCGCACGCCGCGCGCCGTCACCGAAACGATCAAAGCGCACGCGGCCGCGGCCGATACGGTCGGCGTCTTCTTCGGCGAGGATTGCTTCGTTGCGGTCGGATCGATCTTGCTCATCACGAGCTACGTCGATACGAGCTATCATCTGAAGCTCGATCCGCTGCACGTCGCGATATGGGCGGTTCCCACCGCTCTTGCCGCCTTTCTCATTCACGGTTTTCGCCTGCTGCGGCTCGACGCGCGTCTGGCCACGATGATGCAAGAGCACGACGCGTGATCACCGCGGAGTGGATCTACTGGCTGTTAGGCGGCTTCTTCTTCATCGTCGGCGTTCAAATCGCGCTCGACAGACATCATTCGAAGCGCTGGACGAACGCGGCGTTTTGGTGCTTGCTCGGCGCGTCGCTGTGGTACGGCAGCTTCGTGCGCGCGCCCGGCGGCGAGCCGCCGCCGATGCATCCCGAGCTGCCGCCCTGGGTGCTCGGTCTCGCGGTCATCGCGCTGGCTTGCATCGCCGGCTTCGGATTTACCGGGCACGATCGCGTCCGCACCACCAGCGAAAGCGAACGCGAAGCGTACGCGACGCGCAAGAAAAACTGGCTCTTCGTTCCGGCGCTGACCATCCCGCTCGTGACCGTCATCGTTTCGGTCGGCGCCGGAAAGATTCTCATTCATGGAAAGCCGCTGCTGGCGACCGGTTCCCAGACGCTGGTCGCTTTGGGTGTGGCGACCATTGCGGCGCTGATCGTTGGATGGGTGGTGCTGCGCCCGCGCAATCCCGCGGTCGCGCTCACCGAAGGCCGCCGCCTGCTCGAATCGATCGGCTGGGCCGCGCTGCTGCCGCAGATGCTCGCAACGCTGGGTTTGCTCTTTACGCAAGCGGGCGTCGGTACGCAAGTCGGCGCGATCGTGCATCACATTTTGCCCGAGCACTCGCGCGTGTTC
>DASRSM010000007.1:0-39681 GCA_035656415.1 Vulcanimicrobiaceae bacterium
GGCATTGACGCTTCGATCAAATCCTACGCATACGGCGTCCTTATCGCGCCGAACGGACCGATCTTCAGCGGCACCTACGATCTGTCGCTATTCGGCAACTCTCTGAACTGGGACCCCGACGCCTACGATACGTACGCGTGCGACCGCTGGTATCCGCACGGCGAGAATCTCACGCGGTTCTGCGACAAACGGGTCGATGCGCTCGAACGAGCCGGTTTGCAAACCGACAACTCGGCAACGCGTGCGGCGATCTATCGCACCGTAGCGCGAATACTGTGGTCCGAGCTTCCCTACGTCCCGCTCAACGACGGACGTCGCGTCGTCGTTACCTCCAAGCGGCTGCACGACTACCGTCCCAATCCGACGGTGACGCCGTGGTGGAACGCGTGGCAATGGAGCGTTTAAGCTAGCTCCCACGCGACGCGAGTGTAGAGCACCTCGAACCCGCAGGCGCGGAAGTTCCTTTCGGACGTGCTGCCGATCGGCGCCGACGCGCGCGCGTACCGAGCTCCCGCTTCGCGCGCGCGCGCGACGCGATCGATAATCATCGCGCGATGATAACCCTTTCCACGATGGGAGTCCACGGTCGAACCGGCAATGAGACTCGCAAGGTTTCCGTGCAGCAGCATCGCGCTGGTCGCAGCGATGCCCTCGCCGTTGCGCGCCGAGAGTGCGATGACGCCCGAGGACGACGCGATTGTTGTGGCGAGGAAAACGCCCTCGTCCCCGGTGACGTACCGGTTGCTGAAACCACCGTACGAGGCGCGTCCCCACGCGGCGAGATCCGGCTCCTCGTCGATGCGATTGTCGCGAGTTGCGGTCGCCGCCGAAGCGTCGATGGCCAGCACGTTATTGCGAAGGCGCGGAACGTAACCGGCGCGCACGAGCTCGCTCTCGAGCGACGGATCGGCTAACGGATTGACCGAAATGCGCGATGGTGCCCCTCGGTCGCGAAAGAAACTGGTGATGCGCGAGATTTCCTCTGCCGACACGGGAGCGTCGAGCGCGATGCTGGTTGCATGCGAAAGCGGCGATGCTTTACCCATAAACGTTGCAACGCCGCCGGCAAGCTCCAGACATTCAAATGGTGCGTTTGGGCGCAGCCGCCTGGCAGCGTCGTAAAAAGCGCGCAGGATTAAGCACTCCGAAGCCTCTATCAGCGCGGCCAACTCGCGCGTCGGCAATATTGGTTGACTCAAATGACGAATCCGGTGCGAATCGCAGGCCGCTCGTACTTGAAGCCTTCTTTGTGAACGCTGTAGAGATAGATGTCGGGGATGAGCGGATCGCCGCTGACGTTGAAGCGATACTGTCCGACCAGCGTGGTAAACGTGCCGCCCTGCTGCATCGAGGTTAGCAGCGAAAACCGTGACGTCGCATTGGCGCGTCGCTGCGCGGCCATGATCAGTTGCGCGGCCCCGTACGCGTACGCCGAAAACGCGGTAACTTGGCCGACCTTGCGCTCGAAATCGTTGAGCAGATATACGGCGCTTGGCACGCGTTCGAGCGGGGGCATGGACGACGCAACCAACGCGCCGTCGAGAATGCGCGCGTAGCGATCGATCGTATCGGGATTGTAGAAGCCGTCGCTGGCCCCAAAGTCGCCCGAATAGTTGGCCAGGCGTAGCGCTTCGGCTACCGGGCCAAGATCGGCGGTCTTGCCGGCGAGAAAAACGTACGCCGGATTACGATCGAGCACGGTACGCGCGGCCGACGCCGGATCCGTTTTGCCTTGCGGAAAGAGCAACACGTCGGCGTTATGATGGTCGGCCTTGGCTTGCTGCACGAACGCGCGGGCGACGTCGTAACCGTAGTCGCCGTCGAGCGCGACCGCGATGCACGCCACACCGTGGTGTTTCTCGAGCGCGGTGCTCGCAAAGAGCTGACCCGAGCTGCTGTCGCTCGCAGGCAGGCGGTAGACGTTGTGGAAGCCGCGCCGCGTGATTGCGTCGGCCGTGAGCGTCGGCACGATCACCGCGAAGTTCTGATTGGCGTACTGTGAAAGCGCGTCGAGCGTCATCGGCGCCGTGAGATTGCCGATCATCGCCAGGATCGTGCCATCGGCCGCGGCGGCGCTTACGTTACTGCGTCCAAGCGCGGTGTTGTTCTGATCGTCGAACGCGCGCCACGCCCATACGTTGAGTGCCGACGGCGTGTAGAGATTCGCCTCGTCGACGGCCGCTTGTACGCCGCGAACGATTTCCTGCCCGTATTTTTGCAGCGGTCCCGTCAGCGTGACGTTGATGCCGATCGTAAGCTGCCGCAGAAACTGCGGGTTTGCCGGAGCCGGATTCGGCGTGACGAAAATTTGCGCGCTCGCGGGCGCGATCGTGCTTGCCGCAGCACTCGCCGCGGCGGCGAGGAACGAGCGGCGTGCAATCTTACCGCAGCGCATAACCCGCCGCGGTCGTCGCCAGAAAGACGAGCGAAAATACCATATTTGCAACGAAGACGCGCTCGTTGAGAACGAACACGTTCTCCGCACCGTCGAACAAACGATCTTCGTAAAGCACGAGCCCCGCCGCGGCGACGATGCCGAGATAATACGCGTACCCCACGTCGTCGAGGAAGCCGGCGCGCGCGAGCAGCACGACCATTGCCGAGTGCAGCAGTCCCGGAAGTATGCGCCCAGCCGTCTCGCCGAAATGTGCCGGCAGCGAACGCAGGCCCTGCGCCCGATCCACGCGGAAGTCCATTAACGCGTAAATGATGTCGAAACCCGCTACCCAAATCGTAACGGCGAAGAAGAGTAAGATCGCGGTCCAGCTGACGGTCCCGGCGATTCCGATGTACGCGCCCAGCGGAGCGAGCGCGTCGACCGCCCCCAAAACGAAGTGCACGAGCCACGTAAACCGCTTGCACAGCGGATAGACCAGCAGAAGCAGCACGGCGATCGGCAGCAGCTTGACGCATAGCGGATTGAGCATCCACGCCGCCCACAGCAGCACGGCCAAACCCGCGACGATCGCCCATACCATCGATGCGGGCGAGAGCGTTCCGCTAGCGACGGCGCGGCGGGCGGTGCGCGGATTGCGCGCGTCGATGTCGCGATCGAAGAAGCGATTCGCCGCCATCGCGGCGGTGCGCGCACCCAGCACGGCCAGCGTGATCCACACGAGCGACGACCACGATGGCATGCCGTGCGCCGCCATCAACGCGCCGACGTAGGCAAACGGCAGCGCAAAGAGCGTGTGCTCGATCCGAATCTCGCGTAAAAAGAGCGCTACCTTCACTTTTTGAACAACCGGTTGTACGCCGCCGCTCCCTGGCCCGACCACTCGTCCGGCTGCAGCGCCGCCGCGATGCCGTCAAGGCCGTATTCGCGCCAGCGTTTGGACACGCGCTCGCGCGTCGTTGCATCCATGATCATGTCGGGCGGCCACTCGCGCGTGTAGCCTTCCGACGCGTCCTTGCGCGTTGCGTCGATGCCGATCTTCGTTCCGTACGCAACCGTGTACGATGCGTGATCGAGATCGTCGACGGGACCGGGCATCATCACGACGTCGCGGTCGGGCGCGAGGTTGTTGAGCACGAACCACGCTACGCTGCGCGTATCTTGCACGTCGACGTCGGCATCGACGATCACGAGCATGCGCGTGAGCATCATCATGTGCCCCAAACCCCAGAGCGCGTTCATGACCTTCTTGCCGTGCCCCGGATACGATTTACGTATCGAAACGATCGCGAGATTGTGAAAGCCGCCTTCGACGGGCAAGTTCATGTCGACGACTTCGGGCAGCACCATTTGCAGCAGCGGTAAAAAGATTCGTTCGGTCGCCTTACCGAGCCACGCGTCTTCCATCGGCGGCTTGCCGACGACCGTGGCCGGATAAATCGGATTGCGGCGATGCGTAACGCACGTCACGTGAAACGTTGGATACTTATCGGCTAGACTGTACACGCCGGTGTGATCGCCGAACGGGCCTTCGACGCGCAGATCGTCGTTATCGACGTAGCCCTCGAGTACGAATTCGGCTTCGGCCGGAACTTTGAGGTCGACGGTTTTCGCGCGCACGAGCTTCACCGGCTCGCCGCGCAGCAATCCCGCGAATGCAAACTCGTCGAGCACCGGCGGCAGCGGTGCCGTCGCTGCGTACGTGAGCACGGGCTCGGTTCCGATCGCAACCGCGACGGGAACTTTCTTTCCCCACGCCGCGGCGTGCGCGCGGCCCTGTTTGTGGCGTTGCCAGTGCATTCCCGTTTCGCGCTTACCGAAGAGCTGCATGCGGTACATGCCGACGTTTGGGCGATCGGTGAGAGGATCTTTGGTGATCACCAGCGGCAGCGTAACGAACGGACCCGCGTCGAGCGGCCATGTCGTCAGTATCGGAAGCTTGGTGAGATCCGGTTCGCGCATCACGACGTCGTGCACCGGCGCGTCGCGCACCGTTTTCGGAATCGCGTTGCCCAAGGGGGCGAGGCGCATCAGCGCGCCGATCTTTTCTGCAAACGACGCGCCCGGCGGCGAAACGTCGAGCAGGCCGCGAACGCGCGCGGCGACCTCGTCGAGCGAGCTGGCGTCGAGCGCCATCGCGATGCGGCGACGCGAACCGAACTGGTTCGTCAGCACGGGGAACTTCGAACCTTTGACGTCGGTGAAAAGCAACGCTGGGCCGCCCGCCTTGACGACGCGGTCCGTGATTTCCGCGATCTCCAGCCGCGGGTCGACGGTCGCGTCGATCGCGTGGAGCTCCCCGGCGGCCCGCAGGGCGTCGACGAAGGCGCGTAAGGACGCAAACGGCATGGCGGCCTTCATTATGGGCTCGGGAGGTCCGGTCATGCTGAGAGTCGCGGGCAGAGTTGATTGCATTGCAATCATTGATTACAATAGGGTCGTGGCGAGCATTACCATCCGGAACCTGGACCCTAAGCTCAAGGAGCGATTGCGGCTCCGTGCCGCCCGCCACGGATACTCCATGGAGCGAGAAGCGAGAGAAATCTTGCAAGAGGTCTTGAGGTCCGAAAAACCCGACGAACGCAACCTGTACGAACGCATTCGCGAGCTTTTTGAACCGTTAGGAGGCGTCGAACTCGAACTTCCTCCGCGCGAGCCGGCTCGTGAGCCTCCGCATTTCGAGTGATCTTCGTTCTCGATACAAACGTTTTGAGCGAGGCCGTCGATCCTCGGCCGGATCCCGGCGTCGCGGCGTGGCTTAGAGCGCAACGGCCCACGTCGCTGTTTACTACAACGGTGTGCCAAGCAGAGATCTTAGCCGGAATAGCGATCATGCCGCCGGGGGCACGACGTTCGAATCTCCTTGAGGCTACACACACGATGTTCTCGGATGTGTTCCAGAACCGCGTGCTGGGGTTTGACGCGGCTTCCGCGATTGAGTACGCGGAAATGTTTGCCGGTCGGCGGCGCTCCGGCAAGCCGGTCGACATGGCAGACACGATGATCGCTGCAATTGCGCGCGTGCATCAAGCGGCCGTCGTTACCCGTAATACGCGCGATTTCGACGGATGCGGCGTCGACGTCGTTAATCCGTGGGATGAGCCGGTAACGTAGCGACGAAACGCGCGCCGCCGTGCTCGTTGCCGTCGACGCCAACCGTTCCGTCATGGGCGCTTGCGATCCAGCGGACGATCGCCAAGCCGAGGCCGGTTCCGTTGGGGTCTTGCGTGCGGCGATAGAAGCGTTCGAAGACGCGCTCGCGGTCTTCCGGTGCGACGCCCGCGCCGTCGTCCTCGACGACGATCGAGCAGGTACGGCCGTTGCGCGACGACGCAATGCGTACGCGGCTACGCGCGTGACGAATCGCGTTTTCGAGCAAGTTGCGCGCCAGCTCGCGCAGGCGCCGCTCGTCGCCGTCGACGATCGCGCTTTCCGGCGCGGCTTCGATTGCAACGTTACGCGCGTTCGCGGCCGAGGCGGCGTCGCGCGCGCACCCACTGACGACGTGTGCCAAGTCGACCGGCTCGCACTGCAGCACGGCGCGTCCCGGATTTCGCGCGAGGGTCAGCAAGTCGGAAATCAGCGCCGACGCCTCGAGCGCTTCGCGCGTGATCGTATCGAAGGCCTCGGTGCTGTTCGGCGGTGCGTGATTGCGCGACGCTTGCGCGACGCTCGCGATGGCGGTGAGCGGCGAACGCAGTTCGTGCGCGGCGTCGGCGGCGAAGACGCGCTCGCGTTCGCGCGCCGCGGCGAGCGGCGCGATGGTGAGCCGGGCCATCACGTACGACGCGATCCCGACTATGGCAATCAGCGGCAGGTCGATGGCGAAAATGGTTGTCGCGACGGAGCGCATTGCGGTCGCGAGCGCTTTATTGCCTTCGGGAGTTCCGAGTGCCGGACCGAGCACCGAGGCGTACTCGCGCTGCATGAACGCGTACGCGCCGGCATCGAGCGCGGCGAGTACGCAGATGAAGATGAGAAGATAGATTGCGGTGGTGCGTGCGATCAAGTCTGTAAGCGGTAGCCGACGCCCCACACGGTCTCGATGATGCCGTTCGCGCCCAACTTCTTGAGCTTACGCCGCAGCTGGCTTACGTACACGTCGACGATATTGCTCGAACCTTCGAAGTCGTAATCCCAGATGCGTTCGAGCACTTGCGCGCGCGAGAGTGCGATGCCGGCGTTGCGCGCGAACAACTCGAGCAGCCGAAACTCCGTCGCGCCGAGTTCGAGCGGTCGCGCATCGTACGTCGCCGTTCGCGCGCCGACGTCGACGCGAAGCTTCCCGACTTCCAGCATGCTGACCAGCGGGCGATCGCCGCGCCGCAAGATCGCGCGCAAACGCGCGATCAACTCCTGTTCGACGAACGGCTTGGGCAGGTAATCGTCGGCACCGCAATCCAGACCGTGCACGCGGTCTTCGACGGCGTCGCGCGCGGTAAGCATGAGGATCGGCGTCTGCACGCCTTCGGCGCGCGCGTTGCGCGCGACCGCGAAGCCGTCCATCCCGGGAAGGCCGACATCGACGATTGCGGCGTCGTAGCTTTGGCGCAGCAGGTGATCGAGACCGGCCTCGCCGTCGGTCACGATATTTGCGGCGAATTTCTGCGCTTCGAGCATGGTTTGCACGGCTCGTGCGATCGAGAGATTGTCCTCGACGACCAGGATGCGCATCATGGCAACGTTCACTGACCTCGCGCTCAATACTTCCAGGGACCCGGGAACGCGATGGTCATCGCGCCCCCCAGGCTGGGCTTCTGTCCCGGATCGCCGATCGGCGCGACCTCTTGGACCAGCAAGCGCACCGGTCCGATCATGCCGGCGGCATAGTAGGTGAAGTCTCGCGTGACGGCCGGGTTGGCTTGGGCGTCGTAGCGCACGCCGAGGTACGCGTGGTCGATCGGATAGATCTTCAATCGGGCGTAGCCGCCGCTGGTGTGCAGCAGGGTGCCGGAGCCGTCGGAGTTATGGTCGTTGCCCCACCACTGTTCGGCTTGCAAATCGAACTTCCACAGCGATGCGTGCGCGAGCAGGCCATACCTTTGGTACGGATCGTCGAACGGTTTGCCGCCGGTCAACAAGATACTGCGCGAACCGTTGAGCATTTGACCGCCGAAATCGAACTCGACGTTCTTGTGCTGCACGACCGTCTGGTTGAGCCACAGCCCGAGCTCCGGAATCGCCGGCGACGTCGTTTCGCCGGTAGCGATCGGTTTGCCGCCGTACGCGGCGCCCTTGAACTCGCTCACGGCGAACGTAAAGTCCGCGCGTAAATTTCCAATCTGGCGCTCCGTCCACTCACCCCAGCGCGGCGACGCGAGCGGGAGATCGTTGAGTCCGGCGTGCGCGGTGTAATATCCGTAGGGCGCAAGATCGTCTAACCGTTCGCCCGGCGACTGCGCGAGGGGCAGTTCGAAGAGGCCGAAGCGGTACGACGAGTTCGTCTGCTGGTTGTAGTCGGTGAGAAATCCCAAATACAAACCCGACGGGCCGCCGGCGGCGCCGAGACTATAGTGAATAAAGAGCGAGATTTTGCCGACGTCGGCGTTGCCGAGCACGATGCCGCCCGGCGTCCAGCGACGCGAGCCGGGTGCCGGATCTTCCGCGTACGACATTTGGTAGCGAATCGCGAGCATCGTTGTGCCGTGCTTGGGCAGCGGCAAGCGATATCCGTGCGTGCGAAAGTAGACGCCGAAAGCGTTGAGCTCCGGCATCACCGAGTGACACGCCGTGCAATGCAGACGGTATCGCTGCGCGAAGATCGGAATGGCGCTCGCCGGAGCCGCACTGGCTAAGGCAAAGACGATCGTCGCCGCAAACGCGACGGTAAAGGCGACGACGTTATTGCGCAACAATTGCCGCTCGCATCGGCGCGCCGTAGTGAATCGCACATCCATACAAATAGGTTCCCGCTTTGTCGACGATGATGGTTTGCGATGTCGATCCGGCCGGCAGCTCGCCGCTGCTCCAGCCGGCGGATAATGCCGACCCGCTTTGCGACAGCGCCGAGCCGCTGAACGGATAGTTCGAGGGGAAGCTGGTTTCGTTCGACGTCTTGTTCGCTGGAATCAGCGTCGCAGTGTGCGCGAACGAATCCGCATTTTTGAAGACGATGGAATCGCCGACGCTCACGTTGAGAATCAGAGGTTTGAAGCCGGCGCCTTGACCGTACGGCGTTCCCGTGGCGTTGCCGTAAATGGTCAAGTTGATGTCGACCGTGTGCACCACGGCGCCCCCGCCACCGCCGCCGGTCGAGCCGATGCCGTTGGGCGTGCACGACGCGAGCGCCAGGGCGATCGCTGCTGCATGGAACGCCCTCATCGAGCAGCAACCGTGGGCGACCCGACGGCCTCGACGACGTCGTCCGCTAAACCGGTCGACGCGAGCATCGTCTTGGCAAGCTTTCCGTTGGCGTCGAGCACGTACACGAACGTCGTGTGCCCTTCGCGATAACCGTTCTTGCCGCTGACCGCGATTACGCCGAAGCGATGCATGAGGCTCTCGACGTTCCCGACGGTACCGCCGGCGACGAGCCAACTGTGCGAATCGGCGGCAAACTCGCGCGCGATCTTACGCATGTCGCCGAGCGAATCGTGCTCGGGGTCGAGCGTGACGGTGAGCAGCGTCGCGTCAAGCTTCCGTTTAACGATCGTTTGTGCCGCTTGCGCGAACTGCGCGTTCACCAGCGGACATGCGTCGGTGCAGTGCGCGGAAACGAACGTGATGGCGACCGGGCGGCCGCGCAGCGCCGCGAGCGTAAACGCGCGGCCGTTCTGGTCGATGAGCTGCGGTGCCGCAGGTTGTGCGAGCGCTATCAAGAGCGCAAGAAGGCGAATCAAGGCTGGAAGTCCGGGCCAGGCGTCGCGCCGGCTTTGACGACGATGACGTCGCGCATGCCGAGGCTGTAGTGGTACGCGCAGCCGATCAAATACGTTCCGGCCTTAACGAGCTTCGCTTTGACCGATTGTCCCGGATCGAGGTTACCGCTTGCATATCCGATTCCGAACTTGCCGCCGCCGTGAGCCGTCGGCGAAAGCGGCGGATTAGCCGGAAAATGCGCCGGGGGTTTTCCGGCTTTGCCGATCACGTTGAGCGTGTGCGGGTTGCTCTTCGAAAGGTTGCGAATCGTCACGGTCGTTCCCGGTGGAAACGCGAGCACTTGCGCTTTCTTCGTTTGCGTGAAGCCGCCAACTTTGCCCCACCTTGGATCTTTCTTCGATCCGACGCCTTCGCTCGGAAGTTCTTCGCCGATCGTGCGCTTCGGAAGGTTGTCCGGAAGCGTGAACGAGACTTCGAACGGCATCGCCGGCGTTACCGCCGTGGGACCCATGGCGTTCGTGCGACCGCCGCCGCACGCGGCCAACGCGGTTGCGAAAACGAACGCGATTGCGACAATACGTTTGTTCATGCAACGACTCTAGAGGCGGGGCATGAAAAAAGTATTAATGAAGAACGGCCGCTCGTGGCGGCCGTTCTAGCTTGCTCTGGGTTAGTGGACGGGACTCCATCCGCCGCCGCCACCGCCGGAACTGGTGGGCGAAGGCGATGGATTGCCGCCACCACCGCTAGGAGGAGTTGCTTGTGGACCGGGTCTCGCTCCGGGCTTCACAACGAGAATGTCGCGCATACCGTTGGAAGCGTAGTGGAACGCGCAGCCGACCAAGTACGTGCCGGCCTTTGCGAGAACGACCGTTACCGAGTGGCCCGGTTTGATCGGACCGCTTGCGTAGCCGATTTCGAGTCTACTTCCGCCGCGCGCGGTCGTCGACAGATTCGGATTCTTGGGGAACTTCGCGGCCGTCGTGAAGACTTGCTTGATCACGTTGAACGTGTGCTCGTCGGTCTTCGAAAGATTGTGAATCGTGATTTTTGTTCCCGGCGGAAACGCGAGCGTTTGCGACCAATGCGTCTGCGTAAACCCGCCGACCATCGAGCCGCCCTTCACGTGAACGGTGCCGAGAGACGATGGCAGATTTTCGCCAAACGCGTGTTTCGGGAGCGTTGCATCGATCGCGAAATCGCCCATCGGCGGAAGCGCATACGACGTGCCGCCCGTTCCGGCGTTCGGTCCCATGCCGCGTCCGCCGCCGCAGGCGACCAAGGTGCCTGCCGCGAGGGCGAGCGAGAGTGCTGCAAACTTTCTGAACATTGTTTCCTCCGGGAGAGCGTCGGTTCGTACAAACGTTAGCCTACCGGTGCGGAATGAAGAAAGTTTAAATCGCGATGCTGTCGCGCATAGCCGCCGCGATGTTTTGCAAGGCGGGGTCGCCGGCTGCGTCGCGGAGCGTACGGACGAACGCTTCCCGTGCCTCCGATCTGTGCCCCTGGCGCAGGAGGACGGCTCCGAGCGCGAATTCGGCCCGGGCGTACGTCGGCGAGAGAGAGAGCGCGGCACGCAGCTCCCGTTCGGCGGCGTCAAATTGCCCTAAGCGCTCTTCGGCGAGCGCGAGATCGTAGTGAGCCACCGCGTAGGCCGGATTGGCGCGCAAAAGCTTTCCAAAGTCCTCGCGCGCGGTCGTCGAGTCGCCGGCTTGTAGGGCGACGATGCCTCGGGCGTAAAGGGCGCGCGCCGAATCGGGCGCGAGCGCGATGAAACGATCGGCGACCCTGCGAGCCTCGCGGAGGTCACCTCGCTGCAAGTCGACCGAGACCAAATTTGCCATCGCCGCCAGAAAGCCGGGATCGAGCGCGATCGCTTCGCGCAGTTGATGCGCCGCATCGTCGAAGCGGCCGAGATTCACGTCGGCAATCGCCAAGTCGTAGCGCGCGGTCGAGCCTTTGGGCTCGGGCGGGTCGAGGGCGACGATCCGCGCGAATTCGTCCGCGGCGCCCTTCCAATCGTGGCCGGCGAGATCGTCCAAGCCGATCCGGAAGCGTTCCTCGACTTCGCGCTGCGTCGCGAGCGCACGCAAAGCCGGCGCCGAGGTCGTGCGGGGCACGGGCGTCGTCGAGGGATACGTTTGCGCGATCGCGACCGAAGAGAGGAGAGTAGCTGCCAGGATCGCGAGCGCGCTGGTGAGAGCGACCCGCATGCTTTAGCGGGTAGCCGGCTCTGTCGGAAGTTCGGCCGCGTTGGTTGCCGTGGCCGAAGCGGCGTGCTCGGGCAAGCAGTCCCAGCCTTTCCGGCCTGCGGACGTAATGGCACCCAACATAGCCGGCGTGGCCGAGGGAATCAGCTGTCCGGCAAGCAGATCTTCAGCCTGGGCGGCGCCCGCTAGGGCGACACGGCCAGACAAGAAGGTTCCCGCGAGAACGGCGGCCACCAGGAGCGACCGGCCGAGGGTACTTGACATCACTTTCGATTATAGCCGAATGTCTAAAGAATCCGTGAATCGTACGCTTGGTGTGCTGGCGGTGCTAGGCTCGCTCTTTGCTTATAGCACTCCGGCGCTCGCACAGGTGCCCCTCGTCGTCGGCTCCGTGCGCGACCAGCGTGGCCTTCCGATTGCCGGTGCCCGGGTCACCGCCGCAACCGCGGCCGGCCCGCGATCGGTGACCACCGAGGCTGACGGCACCTTTGCCCTGCCGGGTGCCGGTGTGAACTCCGTGACGATTACCTGCCGATTCTGCGCCCCCACGACCGCGGCCAACGCTGCGGGGCAACCCGTCGTGGTCATCGTTCTGCGGTACGCGGCGCTCAACGGCACGGCTCCGTCATCGGAGGATCTCGCGGTGCTCCCGTACGGGCACGTCGAATCCGCGGTCTCGCTGCAGCCGTTTACGCTCTTGCGCCAAACGACGCACTATTTTCCCGGTTCGCAGCTGAGCGATCGCGGCTTGGAGCCGTCGGATGCGTTGTTGATCGATGCGGGCGTACCGAATTATGACGTTGTCTTCGGATCGTCGCCGTACGCAACGATCCCGTCGAGTTATGAAAATAGTGGCGAGGTGCATCCCGCGTCCGATGCATTTCTCTACGGCGATCAAGCGGGATCGGGAATCGTTACGCTCGATCCGTTCGGCGGCGACGGAAACGGCGTTGCGTTTTACGGCAGCGATTCGATCCTTCGCGTAACGTCGGAAGCAAACGGCAACGGCGTCGCGCTGGGTACGTCGAGTAACTGGCAGGAGTCACGCCAGCGGACGGACGGCGAGTTGACGCTTCCGCTATCCTCCGCGCAAAGCGTTCGCGCCGGCGTGGGCACGTCGCAGGGATATCAATATCAGCCGGATGGCTACCACTCGGCGGCGAATTTTTCGTACGCAACGGCGACGTTCGACGACGCGCAGCCCTCGATCGATCTGCACGCGAATGCGGTGTACGACCGCGGCGATTACACCGCGCAGTTCGACGACTTGCCTCTGGTCGACATTTGGTCCGACAGCCAAGTGAGCGCCGGCGTGCGAACGCGCGGGACCGTTCAAGTTTTCGCCGACGTCGCGAGCCGAATTTCCACGGGGATCTACGACGCACAATCCATTGGCGCGCCGCGCATTGGGGCCGCCCTCCAGCAAAACCGCATCGATGCGGGCGTTACGGCGACGGGCGCGTTTTACGATGCCACCGCCGGCGTCGGTGCGTTCGATTTTTCGTACCGCGGGGGAAGCGACGGCTACTCGACGCCCTCGAGCGGATCGTTGGTGACGCCGTCGATGCGCGTAGATCTGTTTCCGCAATCGAAGTTCGGCGCCACGATCGAAGCGACCGATTCGTTCGCCCTGCCGACGCTCTGGCAGCAGTACGCGTACGATTATAATTCTGGAGTATCGGCGTACGACCGTGCCAACCTGTATTCCGCGCAGCTGACCTACACCGACAACCAGCGCGTACGCGTATCGTGGGAAGAAGCGTGGCAGTTCGTACACGGCTTCACCAACGGGCAGGTCACGTCCAGCGGCGTTTCCGCAACGTGGCAGATCGCGCCAACCGTTTCGTTGCGCACGTGGACGATGGTCGCCAGCGATTCGACGGTTGCGTCGGGAGACACGCCGTATTTGGGCGAAGGCGCGCAGCCGGGCGTCGGCACCGTCTGGCTGACATATCAAAACGGCAGCGCCGTGCGATTCGACGCGATCTATCGTAAAGACGTGCTCAACGGCGCCCCGTTCTATCACTTTGACGGCGACGTATCGGGGCCGATCGCCAATGCGTTACGTTGGTACGTCGGCGTCGAAGATCGCCTGCAGTCGACGCACGTCGACGCCGGCCTCCAAATCGGCCGTTAATTCCTAAAGGAGAGACGACCAGTTCAAAAAGACGAGTGGGTGTTCGGTCCGAGCGATTAACCTGAGAATTAGCGAGGACCGAACACCCCGAGTCTTTACTGACTAGTCGTCGTGACGACCCTGAGGTTTGCGACGACGACGCATCGGCGGTGCACCGGGCGCGCCTGCCGACGGCGCCATGTCGCGCTCCTCACGCGGTTCGCGATCCTCGCGCGGTTCGCGATCTCTGCGGCGGTATTCGCCGTCGCCATTGGACGACGCGCCCACCAGCAGCGCTTTACGCGAGAGATTGAGCCGGCCTTGGCCGTCGATCTCCATGACCTTGACCATCACTTCGTCGCCGACTTTGACGACGTCTTCGACCTTCTCGACGCGTTGCGGCGCGAGCTGGCTGATGTGCACGAGGCCTTCCTTGCCGGGAAGAATCTGCACGAACGCGCCGATGTTGATGATGCGCGTGACGGTGCCGAGATACGTATCGCCGGCCTTGATCTCTTTGGTGAGGTTCTCCACCCAGGTCTTAGCCTTGTCACCCGACTCGCCGTCGAGTGAGGTGATGAACACGGAGCCGTCGTCCTCGATGTCGATTTTCTCGACGCCGGTCTCGGCGATGATCTTGTTGATGACCTTGCCGCCGGGGCCGATCACGTCCTTGATCTTGGCCGGATCGATCTTGATGACGATCATGCGCGGTGCGAACTTCGACAGTTCCGCACGCGGCTTGTCGATCGTCTCGGCGAGCTTGTCGATGATGAGGAACCGCGACTTCTTGGCCTCGGCCATCGCTTCGCTCATGATCTTGATGGTGATGCCCTGTACTTTGATGTCCATCTGGATCGCGGTGATGCCTTTCTTGGTTCCCGCGACCTTGAAGTCCATCTCGCCCAGCGCGTCCTCGAGTCCCTGAATATCGGTGAGGATCGCGTACTTGTCGCCCTTGAGAATCAATCCCATAGCGACGCCGGCGACGTGCTCGCGAATCGGCACGCCCGCGTCCATCAGCGCGAGCGTCGAGCCGCAGACCGATGCCATCGACGACGATCCATTAGATTCGAGCACTTCGCTCATGAGGCGCATCGTATACGGAAACTCGTCCTTCGGAGGCAGCACCGGAAGCAGCGCGCGCTCTGCGAGGAGTCCGTGGCCGATCTCGCGCCGGCCGGGCCCGCGCATCGGACGGGTCTCGCCGACCGAATACGGCGGGAAGTTGTAGAAGTGCATGTAGCGCTTGTCTTCGAGCGCGACGATGCCGTCGAGCCGCTGCGCGTCGCTGGTCGAGCCGAGCGTCGCGGCGGTGAATACCTGCGTTTGTCCGCGCGTGAAGATGCCCGAGCCGTGAACGCGCGGCACGTAATGCACCTTGCACCAGATCGGCCGGATCTCGTTGGGCTTGCGCCCGTCGGGACGAATCTTCTCGTCGACGACCATGACGCGCAGCTCGTCCTCTTCCATCGCCTTGATGATTTTACCGAACTCTTTGGGTCCGGCGGAATCTTCGAGCAGCGCACGGATGTCCTCGTCTTTCTTGCCGACTCGCGCGATAGCTTCGTCGACGGTGATGTCGGCGAAGGCTTCCTCGCGCTGGCCCTTGTCGACGATCCGCATCGCTTTGGCAATGTCCTTGCCAAAGTTTTTGCGCACCCACTTGTCGAGATCCGTATTGACCTTCAACAGCGAGAACTCGCGCTTTTTCTTGCCGTGCTTCTTGGCAAGCTTGTCGATCGCTTCGACGATCTTGCGAATTTCTTTATGCGCGAACTCGACCGCGCTGAGGAAATCCTCCTCGCTGATCTCGTTGGCCGCGCCCTCGACCATCATGACTGCGTCGGCGGTGCCGGCGATCACGATTTCCATGCCGCCGGTGACGTACTGCGGCAAGGTGGGATTACAGATGAAGTTCCCGTTTTCGTCGCGGCCGACGCGGACGGCGGCAACCGTCTTGTCGAACGGAATGTCGCTGAGCGCTAGCGCCGCGCCGGCCGCGCACACGCCGAGCACGTCGGCGTCGAGCTCCGGATCGATCGACATGACCGTTGCGACGACTTGAATGTCGTTACGAAAACCATCGGGAAAAAGAGGACGAATAGGACGATCGATTTGACGCGAGCTGAGCACCGCGTGTTCGGACGGACGCCCTTCGCGCTTGATGAATCCGCCGGGAATCTTTCCGGCGGCGTACATCTTCTCTTCGAAATCGCAGGTAAGTGGGAAAAAGTCGATGCCTTCGCGAGGTTTTGCGGAGGCAGTGACGGCGCAGAGCACGACGTTTTGATCGCCATAACGAACCAAAGCTGAGCCGTTAGCTTGCTTTGCGAGTTCGCCGGTCTCGATGACCATCGTGCGCCCGCCGACCTCTAAGGTCACGGATTCGGGCACAATAACTCCTAATTTCTGTTCTATTACTTCTTTTTGAACCGGGCGCAATTCGGTCCGGCCGGTCAAACGACCTGCCCAGGACGGTGCGCCCTGCTCTTTAGGCTAGCGCGTTGACGCTGCCGTAGTTGCCACTTTGACCGGCCGACAGGATCTGCTGCGCCGTCTCGTTGAGGCCCTGATAGTAGGCTTGCGTCGAGCCGAACACGGCCGGCGCCGCCAGCGGCTGGTAGCCCTGGAGGGCGCTCTGGATGAGAAACGTGTCGGCCGTTACCTTGAATGCGTCCAGCGCCTGCTGGTACTGCGAGGGTCCGGCGGCAGGCGCGACCGGCTGCGGCTGCAGGACGTTGAAGCCGGCCGGGGTCGATGAGTTGGTTGGGTCCGAGGCGCTCGACGGCAGCAGCGAGCTCAGCGAGGAACTGAGACTGCTCGGGCTACCGGGGTCGAACGCGTTCAGCCAGGACGGCGAAGAAGCGACCGTGCTCATGCAGCCTTCAGCTTAGCACGCTCGCTTAAGTGCCGCCTGAATGGCGGCTGAAACTTTACCTTGAAAAGCGCCGTGATGCGTAGAATTTGTTGCCTTCTGTCGCTAGCACTTCTGATCGCCGCGGCTCCGCCTCCGTCACCCGTCCACGACTGGCAACGCGGCAAAGCCATGGTTGCAACCGAGCAGCGCTATGCAACGGAAACGGGCCTGAAGGTACTGGAATCCAGCGGTAACGCCGTCGATGCGGCGGTCGCGGTCGCCTACGCGCTGGCGGTCGTAGATCCGTGCTGCGGAAACGTCGGCGGCGGCGGTTTCATGCTCGTTCGCATGCACGACGGGCGCGAGCGGTTCATCGACTTTCGCGAGAAGGCGCCCATGCGCGCGACGCGCGACATGTATCTCGACAAAAAAGGTAACGTCATTCCCTTTGCACCGACCAAAGGGTGGCGTGCGATCGGCGTGCCCGGAACGGTTGCCGGCATGGAGACGGCGCGACGCGAATTCGGAACCATGTCCCGTGCGAAGTTGATGGCGCCTGCGATCGCGTTGGCGCGCGACGGCTTTGCGCTGGTACCGGGCGATCTGATTCCATTCGCCGGCGCGGCCGGGTTTTCGGGCCAACCCAACGTCGCCGCGATCTTTCTCAAGGACGGGCACGTTCGCAAAGCCGGCAGTGTTCTCAAGCAGCCGCAGCTCGCGCACACGCTCGAGCTTATCGCTGCCGGCGGCCAAGACGCCTTTTACCGCGGTCCGATCGCGCGCGACGTCGTGGCAGCCAGCGATGCGAACGGGGGTATCCTAACGCTCGACGACTTCGCGCGTTATCGCGTCGAAGAGTCCGCGCCGCTGCACTGTTCGTTCCACGGCTACGACGTAATGTCGGTACCGCCGCCGAGCTCGGGCGGGGTCACGTTGTGCGAGACGCTCAACGTCATCGCGCCATTTCCGTTGAAAACGTGGGGCTGGCATTCCGCACTCAGTCTTCACTACGTCACCGAAGCAGAGCGCCGCGCATACGCCGATCGGAACACGTATCTCGGCGATCCCGACTTCGTGAGCGATCCGGTCGCGCAGCTTTTGTCACCGGCGTATGCGAATAGGCTGCGCTCGGAAATTCCGGCCGGCAGGGCAACGCCGTCGGTCGACGTGAAGCCGGGCCTTGGCGCAATCGCGCACGAGGGCGACGAGACGACGCACTATTCGATCGTCGATCGGGATGGGAACGTGGTCGCGGTAACCTACACGATCAACGATTGGTTCGGCGCCGGGGTTATTGCCGGCAACACCGGATTTTTTCTCAACGACGAAATGGACGACTTCACCTCAAAGCCGGGCGTGCCGAACCTGTATGGTTTGGTGCAAGGGGTACGCAACGATATCGAGCCGGGCAAACGTCCGCTCTCGTCGATGGCGCCGACGATCGTTACGCGCAACGGCAAAATCGTCATGGTAACCGGCAGTCCCGGCGGCTCGCGCATCATTACGATCGTTCTCGAAACCATTCTCAACGCGCTCGTCTACGGCATGAACGTCCAGTCGGCGGTCGACGCGCCGCGCACGCACATGCAGTGGCTTCCGGACGAGATACAATACGAACCCGGCGCCATCGACGACGCAACGAAGAGAAAGTTGACGGCGATGGGTTACCGCTTCCACGAGGTCGAGAGGTGGGGCTCTGCGCAAGCGATCGTGCTCGATTCGAAAACCGGATGGCTGATGGGTGGAAGCGACCACCGGCGTCCGTCGGGTGCGGCCATCGGTTCGCCGCGATAAATCCAATAGGTTCCATCCGGGCGGTAATGGTATAACGCCGAAATGCAGACCCTTAGCCCAGAACGCCTAAAAGAGCTGAAGCTCAAGGCTAACGACGTGCGCGAAGGCATCATTCGCTCGCTGCTTGCCGCCGGTTCCGGCCACTCCGCCGGTCCGCTCGACATGGCCGACGTCTTTACGGCACTCTACGGAATCCTGATGCGGCACGATCCGAAGCGTCCCGACTGGGAAGATCGCGATCGCCTGCTGCTTTCGTGCGGTCACATCGCGCCCGTGCGCTACTCGGCGATGGCGAACTTCGGTTACTTTCCCGTCGAGGAGCTGCTGACGCTGCGGAAGTTCGGAACGCGCCTACAGGGTCACCCCGAACGCGTGAGGCTTCCGTCGGTCGAAACGACGTCGGGACCGCTCGGCGAGGGCCTCGCGCAAGGCGTCGGCATGGCGCTGGGCGCGAAGATGGACAAGAAAGACTTTCACGTGTGGGTCGTGACGTCCGACGCCGAGCATCAGTGCGGCTTGCATTGGGAGGCCACGATGACCGCGGCAAAATTCAAACTCGATAATCTAACGAGCATCGTCGACCGCAACTTCATTCAGATCGACGGAAGCACGGAAGACGTGATGCCGCTCGAACCGCTAGCGGAGAAATATCGCGCCTTCAACTGGGAAGTGCTCGAGTGCGACGGCAACGACATGGCCGATTTCATCGAGACGGCGCAGGGCGCGCGCAAAGTCGAAGGGCGGCCGCAAGTGATTATCGCGCGCACGTGTCCCGGTAAGGGCGTTTCGTATATGGAGGGCGACTACACGTGGCACGGCAAACCGCCGAATGCGGCGCAAGCAGAAGAAGCGCTGCGCGAGCTGAACGCCCAGCGCGAAAGGATTCTCGCCAATGCCTGATGCTGTAGCCGGCGCGGCGGCAACCGCAATGCACCTCGTCGACTATCGCGGCGAGGTCAAACACGTTCCCACGCGCAACGGGTTCGGCGAAGGCTTGCTCGAGATGGGCGGCAAGAACAAAAACGTCATCGGTATTTGTGCCGACCTTTCGGAATCGACGCGTTTCGAAGCGTTCAAAAAAGCCTACCCGCAACAGTACGTCGAGATCGGCGTCTCGGAGCAACTGCTCGTCGCAATGGCCGGCGGACTCGCTTCGATCGGCAAGATCCCGTGGATCGCGAGCTATGCGATGTTCAATCCGGGCCGCTCGTGGGAGCAAGTGCGCACGATCATGGCGCTCAACGAAACCAACGTGAAGATCGCAGGCGCGCACGCCGGCGTGTCGGTCGGTCCCGACGGCGCGACGCATCAAGCCATCGAGGATATCGCGATCATGCGCGTCATACCGCACATGACCGTCGTCGTGCCGTGCGATTCCACGCAAACGAAGAAAGCGACCCTCGCCTTAAGCGAGATGTGGGGGCCGGCGTACCTGCGCTTCGGACGCGAGAAGTCGGCGGTGATCACTACCGAGCAAACGCCGTTTGAAATCGGCAAGGCGCAGACGTTCCGCGAAGGCGGCGACGTCGCGATCGTTGCCTGCGGAATTCTGGTGTACAACGCGCTTCTCGCCGCCGAAAAGCTTTCGCGGGAAGACGGGATCGAGTGCCGAGTCGTCAACAATCACACGATCAAGCCGATGGACCAGGACGCCGTCGTCGACGCTGCGCGCACCTGCGGGACGGTGGTCACGGTCGAGGAGCATCAGAAGCACGCCGGCATGGGCTCGCGCGTGGCCGAGATCCTCGCCGCCAACCAGCCGGTCCCCATCGAGTTCGTGGGAGTCGACGACCGGTTCGGCCAGTCCGGCGACCCGTACGAACTGATCGAGTTCTATGGAATGGGGGTCGAAGCTATTCGGCAGGCTGCTCGCCGAGCGTACGAGCGCAAGAAATAGCCGAATACACTAGGGTATGAACCCGATCGCAGCCGAGGGCGAGTCGCTGCTTGCCTCGGCCTTGAGCGATATTCGGGCCTTTGCCGATGCTCTGCCCCAGATTACCTGGGTGACCGGTGCGGACGAACGGCTGACGTTCGTCAATAAGGCGTGGCTCGATTACGCCGGTCTCGAAGTGGGCGCCTCGTTTGACGAGCGCCTCACCCTCGTGCACCCCGACGACCGCGAGCGAATCGTGGCGCTTCTGCGCGATCGCCTTTCCGAAGGCGAATTTCGCCTCCGCCGGGCCGCCGACGGCGTATATCGCTGGCACCTCTTACGTTACGAGTACGTGGGAAGTTCGGAATCGCCGACGTATCGCGTCGGCACGGCGATCGACGTGCACGAGCGGCGTTCGCTCGGCGACGAGCAGGCATTTCTCTCATCGGCGTCGCGGCACATCAATGCATCGCTCGACCTGGAACAGACGCTGCGTTCCGTCGTGCAGCAGGCCGTGCCCGCGCTGGCCGATTGGTGCGAAATCGACTTGTTCGGTCGCGAAGGAATTTCAACTCGCGCGTTCGCGCACCGGGACGCAGTGCTCGACGAACGTCTGCAGCAGATCGTCGGCCGCGTTCACGACGCCAATCCGTCCGAACATTACGAGCGCGTCGAAGCCGCTTTGCGCGGCGGCCGCACGCTGCTCACGCGTCACGTTCTTTCGGAGATGAGCGAGGCGAACGTTCGCGATCTGCGCATGCTCGAGCTCTACGAGCTTGCCGGAGTCGCCTCGAGCATCGTCGTTCCGTTGAACTCACGCGATCGCGTCCTCGGCTGGATCGTCTTCATGCGGATCGATGCCGGCAATCGCTACGAGGAAGAACATCTCGCGCTGACGCAAGAGTTCGCGTCGCGCGCCGCGCTCGCTATCGACAACGCGCAGCTCTTCGGACGGGAGCATCGGGTCGCCGACGCGATGCAGACCGCGTCGCTGCCGCGCAAGCTGCCGAAGATTCCGACGATCGATATGCACGCGATTTACGTTCCGGGCCAAAGCGAAGCCCAGATCGGCGGCGATTGGTACGACGCGTTTCGCTTGCGTGACGGGCGACTGGTAATTTCGATGGGCGACGTGGTCGGCAGCGGCATCGAGGCCGCGGTCACGATGAGCAACATGCGCCAAGTGATTCGCGGGACCGCACAGCTGCATGCCGATCCGGTTTTGATGCTCGATGCGGCCGATTCTGCCTTGCGGCTCGAGGACGGCGACCGCTACGTGACGGCGTGCGTTGCGGTCATCGACCCCGTTTCGCGAACGATGACGTACGCCAACGCCGGTCATCCGCCGCCGTATCTGCGGGATCGATCGAGCCCGCCGGTGGCGCTGGAGTTCGATGACTTGCCGCTGGGATTACGCCAGCGCAACGCGCGTCACGCCCGGACGACGGTTCTTACACCCGGAGCGGTGCTCGTCTTTTATACCGACGGTTTGATCGAATCGACGCACGACATTCTCGACGGCATCGCGTCGCTCGAGCACTTGATCGGCTCGCGTGGGTTCTACGAGTCGGCAAACCCGGCGAAGTTCATTCGCTCGCACATGCTCGAAAACGGAGCGCGCGACGACGTTGCGATCCTCGTCGTTAAGATGCGCAGTCCGTCCGAACATACGACCGATTCGACGAAACGGATTTATTGCTGGACGTACGATGCGATCGATCCCGACGTGCTGTCGAAAGTGCGCGAGCGATTACAGCGCGTGCTCGAGGAGCACGGCGTTCGATCCGACGCCATCGAGCGCGCGAAGCTGGTGTTGGGCGAGCTCGTCGGCAACGTCGCGCGTCACGCGCCCGGCGCGCTTCAAATCGTCGTCGACATGACGACCGCCGCGCCGGTGCTCCACGTCGTGGACGAAGGTACCGGCTTCGAACGCGAGCCCGAGCTGCCGCAGGATGTATTAAGCGAAGGCGGACGCGGGCTGTTCATCGTCTCCGAGCTTACGCAGGAGTTCACCATTTCGCGCGGCCCGGGGGGCGGATCGCATGCCCGCGCCGTCCTTGACGCGTAGTCGCGGTATGAGCGATTAACGCGGCAATACACCGCATTTTTTGGTGTGGTCGCTCGGGAACGGGAGTTCGACCAAATGGCAAAGGCACCCCGAATTAGTTAGGTACCACAGCACGGCAAACGCGATCGTCCCCATTGGAACGCCGTTAAACGTGCTGCGGCAAGCTGGTTTAAACGTAGATGACTTGCGACGCTTGCTCTAGCGGTTTGCTCGACGCGCCGCTTTGTGAATCGCCTTCCATTTGCGTTTGCGCTCGAGTACGGCGCATCCGGGTTCGGCGTCGTGCGTACAATCGGCAAAGCGGCATCCGTTCGCTGCGCTTGCGACGTCGCGGAATGCCGCATCGACGTCGGTCTCGCGCGCCCACGGTAAGAAGCTGCGCATTCCCGGCGTATCGACGATCGATGCGCCGCCCGGCAGCGTTACCAACCGGCGCAACGTGGTCGTATGGCGCCCTCGGCCGTCGCCGCGCATCGCCGAGGTCATCATGACGCCGTCGCCGAGGTCATCATGACGCCGTCGCCGCGAGGCGATTGACTAACGCGTCGCAGCCGCTTCCGTCAAGCGGACACGGGCAATACCGGCGCGCCCTCTGCGACCGCACGCAGCGCGTCGAGATGTTCGCCGAGTTGTGCGTCGCAATCGGACTTATTGAGCACGATAACGGGATCGACGCCCCCGGCTCGCAGCGCAATCAGGTAACGGGAAACGCGGCGAGGCGAGAACTCGCGCGGCTCCGGTGAGGTAACCAAAAACGCCGTCATGACGTTCGCGGCAACGATCTGCGGCTCGCCGTTTGGTCTGGCGCGAGCGATCCACGTTTGACGTTCGGCGACTGCGCAAATGCGGTTGTATGGCTCGTCGATTCGAACGTAATCGCCGGCCGTCGGCCGGACGCCGCACGCGGGAGCCGAGTAGAAATGAAAAAGGTAGCGCCGGTTCCGCGCGTGAGGATTATCGTCGAGCGAGCGTTATCGAGAGACGAAAGAGGACGCGAAACCGAGCGCTAGCGCGTGCGCAATGGCAGTCATAAGGCGTCCTCCTCGTACTCTTTTTTGAGTTTAGCGGCGCAGGCCGAGGTCGGAGATCAGCGTGCGGTAGCGCTCGACATCTTTGGCTTGCAGATAGTTGAGCAGGCGGCGGCGCTGACCGACTTGCAACAACAGCCCGCGACGGCTGTGGTGATCCTTCTTATGGATCTTCAAATGCTCGGTCAGTTGGTTGATCGACGCCGTGAGAATGGCGACTTGAACTTCGGGCGAGCCGGTGTCGTTGGACCCGCGGCCGTATTTGGCGGCGATTTCCGCCTTTTGTTCCTTGGTAAGCGGCACGAAAGAGCTCCTTAGGCAGGATGGTCTCGCGCGGGTACAGGCTGCTTTGTCCCGTCCCGGCGACCGGGATAGAGTACCAGAGGGCTGGAGCTGGCGCAAGGGCAAAGGCCCGCCCCATGGATCTAGGGATTCGCGGGCGGACCGCCCTCGTGCTCGGCGCCAGCAGCGGGATCGGCGAAGCGGTCGCGCTTGCCCTCGCCGGCGAAGGCGTTCTGCTCGGCGTGGCGGCCCGGCGGGCGGAAGAGCTCGAATGCGTTGCCGATGCCGCCAAGCAGCGCGGCGCCCTCGGCGCGCACCAGTTCACGGTCGACCTCGCCGACGCCGATTCGATCGCACGAACGATCGACGCGGTCAACGAGCGTTTGGGCAACGTCGATATTCTCGTGCTCAACGGCGGCGGTCCCAAGCCCGGAAAGTTCGGCGACATGAAGATCGACGATTGGGATGCTGCGTATCGCGTGATGCTCCGCAGTATGCTATGCGTCGTCGACGGCGTGCTGCCCGCGATGCGGCAGCGAAATTGGGGGCGCATCGTTGCGTTGACCTCGACGTCGGTGAAGCAGCCGATCGATACGCTCGTTCTCTCGAACGCGTTTCGCACGGCGCTCGTATCGGCGTTGCGAACGCTCGCTAACGAAGTTGCCGCCGAAGGCATTACCGTCAACAGCATTGCGACCGGTCGTATAAGAACCGCGCGGTTGCGTTCGCTGTATGGTGGAAACGAACGGGAAATGGAACGCCTCGCGGCGGCCGAAGTGCCGATCAAGCGCGTGGCGGAACCCGAGGAATTCGCTCCGCTCGTGGCATTTCTGTGCGGCGAGCCGGCGCGATACGTTACGGGTCAAACGATCTCAATCGACGGCGGATTAACGCGCGGACTGTTTGGATGAGCGAGCACGACATTGACAATCGCGCGTTCGTTCGGGTCGCGCGACGCAACGACGTCGTACGAGAGCGCGGAACGATCGTTCGCGTCGGACGATACGAGGTTGCGCTGTTCGATGTCGGCGACACGATCGTCGCGTACGAAAACGCGTGTCCGCATCAGGGCGGTCCCATCGGCCAAGGTTTTATCGAAGGGGAAACCATTACGTGTCCGTGGCACGCATGGTGTTTCGATTTGCGTACCGGCATGCTGACGCTCGGGAACTTCGCGCGATTGCGCCGCTTCGACGTGCGCGTCGACGGCGATGCGGTATACGTCGCTCGCGAACCCGAAGAGGACGCGGCGTGAACAACAATAACGAGACGCCCGCCTGGGACGGAAAACTCGGTACTGCGGGCGGGAGCGCCTTCGGTGCGTCGCTTGCGGCGCTGATTGCCGAGCGCGAGACGACGCGCGACGCGCTAGCGCGCGGTGCGGGTCTGCGCGAAGAGGACTTCGAGCGGATCTTGGCCGGCGACGAGCGCGTCGGTCTGAGCGCCCTTGCTTGCTTCGTGGTCGCGCTGCGGCTCAAGCCGATCGAGTTTCTGCAACGCACGCAGATTTTATCGCTCGAAGCCTATGCCTTTGGGCTCGATCCGCTCTACTTTTTGCCGGAAGGGACGGTGCGCTACGACGCGCGCATCTACATGCGCGAGATCAATCCGCGCCATCGCGTGCCCGAAGGCGATATGACGCAGCGCAACCCCACGCTCAAGGCAATCGGCGACGACGCGATCCTCGATGCCACCGGTAAGATCGAGGTCGAGCTAGCTTACCTGCTGCGCGCGGCGGTCCAGCAGACCGGCGGCAACCTCTAGGGGGGTCGCTATGGGAGGCCGCGAAAGACCGGCCGCTATGCAAGGTGTAGACGGTAAACGCGTCGCTGCCCTCATCGGCGACGGATTTGAAGAAGCAGACCTCATGGAACCGCGCCGCGCCCTCGAAGAGGCCGGGGCCGTGGTGACCATCGTAGGTCTCGACGAGCGCGCTCGCCAGCGCATTCGGGGCAAACGCGGGCTGGACGACGGCCAGAGCATTCGAGCCGAAGAGCTGGTCGCCGACTGCACCGCCGAGGACTTCGACGCGCTGCTTCTTCCGGGTGGTACGTCGCCCGACCGGATCCGCACCGACCGCGACGTACACCGCTTCGCTCGCGAGTTCGACGCCGCCAAGAAACCGATGTTCTCGGTCGGTCACGGCGCGCAAGTCCTGATCTCGTCGCAGTTGGTGCGCAGCCGTCAACTGACCGGCGCGCACTCGATCGCCGACGACATCCGTAACGCCGGCGGACTCTATCGCGATCAGCCCACCGTCGGCGATTCGAACTGGGTATCGACGCGCGGCGGCGACGACATGGCGCAGTTCAATCGTGCGATGCTCGAAAAGCTCGCGGCGTCCGCGCCTCCGCAGCCCGTTTAAACGGCCGCAACGTCATTGGGGCACGGGATCGTATCGTGCCAGCGCTTCACCGTATTGGCGTAGCGCCAGAAACGTCACGAGCGCACAGTAAGCGAGCTCGCCCGCGAACGACGTTCCAATCGCGGCGATGAGGAACGCACCGGCACTCGCCGCGCAGGCGAATGCGACGTAAAGCGCGCGGGGCGTTCCCTCCCGCAGCGTCGCGCACAACGCGACCGCCGTGCTCGCGATCGACGCCGCGGCCGCAATGAAGAATGCAGCGGTCGCATTCGGCGATCGCGCAAACTGCGGCGCAAAATAGGCGAGCGTGACGAGTATCGCGACGATTGCGGGCGCGACTCCTTTGGCGCGTGCCAGTTGGCGGCCGAAGAGCGGAGCGCTCTGCTCGCACAGGTCGAGATCGGGATAGCGTCCCGGCGTTTGCAGAAGCGCGGCCACGATGCCCAGTGCGGAACAGAAGAATACCGTCACGGCAAGTTCGTGCGGGCGCGCGAGTCCCGCGACCGCCGCCAAAGCGCACGCGTAGAGAATCATTCGGCGCTCGACGAGCAGGCGCGCGGCGACGATCGCGATCGAGGCGCGTTCGGTCATCGCATGGCCGGCAGCGCGTCTGCGGCTGCAGCGGCAAACTCTTTGGCCGCACTTGCGGTGACGTGCGTCGAAAAGATTGCGCGGGGTCCGGCGGCGGCGAGAATGTGGCGCGCGTACGCCGGCTGCGGACGATCGAGCACCAGCAAGGCCGGCGACGCGATGAGCGCACCGGCGATCGAATAGGCGAACGCTTCGTGTACGCCGGCTAACCGCTCCATCAGCAACTTTGCGTGTGCCGTCGCGCGCATCGGATCGACGTTCCACAACGCTGCGCGGTAGGCAACGTACCGCTCGAACTCAGAATCGGCGATCCGCGACGGTGCGTGCGGAACGTATCCCGCGATGCGCTTGCAATGAACGCTCTGAACGCGGGGGTCGAACTCGCCGACGAGCACGATGCCGCTTCCGGCCTTGACGATTCCGGCTGCCATCAGCGCGACGACGGCCGCGTCGCGGCCGCTCGGGAAAGCGCGCGCCACGCGCTCGCCCGGCGCGACGTCGACGGTGACCGGCCCGACCGATGCGCCGCGTGCGTGAAAGCAGGCCTCGCGCATGCGCAGGATCGTCATGCAGTACCGTTCGCGCTCGTTGGCCAAATCCAGGCAAAACGATGCTTTCGAACGCCGAAGTCGCCGCCAAGCTGCTCGAGATCCGCACGCTCATGGAGCTGAGCGAGGAATCGTTCTATAAGTACATGGCCTACGAAAAGGCCGCCGCGTCGGTCGAGAACGCGGCACCGCTCGCCGATTTGGTCAAGGCTGGCGAGCACCTCAAGCTGCCCGGCATCGGGAAGTCGATTGGCCTGGTCGTCGAGCAGCTCGTTACGACTGGCCGTGCCGACATGCTCGAGGATCTCTACCAGAAGTTTCCGCCGTCGATCATGGAAGTGCTAGCCGTCAATGGTATCGGTACGAAGACGACGGCGATGTTGTTCCATACGTACGGAATCGCGACGCTGGCCGATCTGGAACGGGCAATTGCAAGCGGCGCGCTGGCCGGCGTCCCGCGATTGGGCCCAAAAACGTTGGAGAATTGGAAACGCGGAATCCTCGCGTATAAGGGACGCAAAAATAGGACGCCGTTGGCGTTCGCGCTGATCGTTGCGCGCGAGGCCATGGAGTTTTTGCGCGAGGGGCCGCAACTCGACCGGCTCACGTTTGCCGGAAGCTTGCGCCGTCAAGAAGTGAGCGTCGGCGATATCGACTTAGTCTGCACGTCAGAGCGCGCCAGCGAAGTCACGGCGCACTTCACCGGCTGGACGCGCGCCGAAGCCGTGCTTGCCGAAGGACCGACGAAAGCCAGCATTTGGCTTCCCGGCGGCTTGCAGATCGATTTGCGCGTGCTCCCCGATCGCTTGTACGGCAATCTGCTTCAGCATTTCACCGGTTCGCGCGAGCACAACATCAAGTTGCGCGAATACGCGGTGCGCAAAGGCTTACGCGTCAGCGAGAACGGCATTTTGAATCTCGAGAACGGCGACGTGACTACGTGCTCCGAAGAGGCAGGCGTCTACGCAGCGTTGGGCATGCAGTACGTCCCGCCCGAGCTGCGCAGCGGTCTCGACGAAATCGAGCTGGCCTTGAACGCGAGCGTTCCCGATCTCGTCGAACCGCGCGACCTGCGTGGCGACTTTCACATGCACACGACCTGGAGCGACGGCGACGATTCGCTCGAAGCGATGATTGCCGCGGCGGCGGCGCGCGGTTACGAGTATCATTCCATAAGCGATCATTCGAACGGACGCGGTTCGCGCTTCGGTCTCACGCCGGCACGGATTCGCGAGCAGCGCGCCGCGATCGAGGCGCTGGGCGATCGCTTCGGAATACGCACGCTCTGTTCGAGCGAAGTGGACATCTTGCCCGATGGTTCCATGGATTTCGACGAGGGCGTGCTGGCCGAGTTGGATATCGTCGTCGGATCGGTACACACGGCAACCCATCAATCGCGCGACGAAATGACGGCTCGGCTGATTCGCGCGTGCGAGAATCGGTACGTGACGATCATCGGGCATCCGACGGGACGCCGCTTCGACGGCAGTCCGGGATACGAGTTCGACTACGACGCCGTCTTCGAAGCGGCGGCGCGCACCGGCACGGCGCTGGAAATCGACGGGCAAGCGATGCGTCTGGATCTGCCCGCACCGCTGGTTCGCAAGGCCAAGAGTTTCGGTGCGACCTTCACCGCCGATAGCGACGCCCATCGCACCGGTGACCTCGCCAACGCGGAGCTTGCGATCGGACAGGCCCGGCGCGCCGGTCTCACTAAAGATGATCTGCTCAACACCCGTCCTCTGGACGCGGTGCTCGAGTTCGTCCGAAGGAAGCGAGAACGGTGATCGAGACGATGCGCGTCGAGGCCCCCGAGGGCGCCGTAACGGGCGCACGGGTTTCGGGTGCGCGCGGGGCCGCGCTCATCTTCGTACACGGCGTCGGGTCGACGGCGGCCATCTGGGACACGCAGCTCGACGCATTTTCCGCCGATTTCCGCTGCGCCGCCGTCGAACTGCGCGGCAACGGCGCGCTCGAGAATCCGGACCCGGCGCTGATTACGCGCGAAGGCTTCGCAAGCGACGTGCTGGCCGTCGCCGACGCACTCGGCTTCGAAACGTTCACGCTCGTCGGCTGCAGCTTGGGCGGCATCGTTGCGTTCGAGCTCTGGAAGTGCGTGCCGCAACGCTTCGATTCGATGGTCATCGTCGGCAGCTTCGCGCGCTATCCCGACGGCGACAATTACGCGCGTACGATTTGCGAGGGACTGGCCGGCGCGACGGAAATGCGCGCGTTCGCCGAGTCGCGGGCAGCGCGGCTGGGATTACCGCCGGAACGATATCGCGAAACCGTCGAGCAGATGGGGCGCAAATCGGTAGCGTGCTATTGCGCCTCGACGCAGGCGACGTGGACCGGCGATTATCGCGACGTCTTGTCGACGATCGCCGTTCCGGCGCTCGTTCTGTGCGGCGAGCGCGATGCGATCGCCCCCGCCGCGCTCTCCGAGGAAATCGTCGCAGGAATTCCCGGCGCGCAGTTTGCCGTCGTCGAAAACGCGGGCCACGTCGCCAACGCCGACGCGCCGGAACGATTCAACGAGCTGGTGCGCGAGTTTTTGAGCGTCGCAGTTCCGTGAAAGAGCTCGGCATTCCGGTTGACGTGCTGCTTCGCGCGATCAACGCGAGCGGCGACGTCGTGCTAGTTTACCGCGTCGATTCCGAGACCCACAAGCTCGTTTTGACCTATATGAACGACGCGTTCACGCGGCAGACCGGTTACGCTCGGGAAGAGGCGATCGGCCGCGAGCTCGACGCGTTCCGTCTGGCGATGCCCGACGACGACGGCATGCGGACGATACGAGCCGCATTCGCGTCGGGACAACCCGGTGCGGCCGAGCTCGTCAGCTACCGTAAAGACGGATCGACGTTTTGGAACGAGATCACGGTGCAGCCGATCGCAGAAAATGGCCGCGTCGAACATTGGGTTTCGATCGAGCGCGACATTAGTTCGGAAGTCGAACGCACGTCGGTGCTCGCCGAAGAGCACGATCGTTTGCTCGCGCTCGTGCGCGCGGCGCGCCGCCTCTTTACCGTTTTCGACGCTCGCGAGCTCGTCGTTCGCGTGCGAGACGTGGTGCGCGAGCTCATTGGCGCGAAAGTGTGCGTTCTGGCCGTGAATCCGGCCGGCGCGTCGGTCGAGGTCGAGGATCTGGGCGCCGACGTAACGTTTCCTTCGGAAGGTGACGAGCGCTTCGCGCGCGCGCTTTCCAGTAAGGGTCGCGTCGTCGATGAAGTCGGACGTCGCGCCGTCGTATACGCCGGACAGTACGGCGACGGTCGTTACGTGCTCGACGCGATGGTCGGAGGCGCGCGTCAGCTGCGCAACACCGATCTGTTCGTCCTCGATCTCATCGCGGAATATTTCGCGGTAGCCGCGCGTAACGTTGCCCTTTACCACGAACTCGACGAACGCCGTGCCGCCGTGATGGATCTCAACCAGACCAAGAGCGATCTCATCGCAATGCTCGCACACGATTTCCGCGGTCCGCTCACCTCGATCGTCGGTTACTCCGATCTCATCGGCGAAGTCGGCGAGCTCAACGGGGAACAGCGCGAATTTCTCGAGTCGATCAAGCGGTCCGCGCTGGTACTTTCCGAACTCGCGACCGATACGCTGACGCTAGCGCGCTTGGAACGCAACGAGGTCGGTCTCCAATTTGCCGAAGTCGACGTCGCCGCGCTGGTGCACGGGATCGCCGAGCAGTACGCGGATCGGCGTCACGTCGACGTTACCACCGACGGCGACGCGCACGTCACCGGTGACGAAGACCGGTTGCGCCAAGTCTTCTCGAACCTCATCGACAACGCGATCAAGTACTCGCCCGGAAAGGCGCCGCCGGCAGTCGAGATCAGCGGCGACCGCCGGTTCGTTACCGTGCGCGTACGCGACAGTGGAATCGGCATACCGAACGCGGAGCTCACGACGATCTTCGATCGCTTTTCGCGCGCGACCAACGCGCGCAAGCTCGGCATCTCGGGCACGGGATTCGGTTTGTTCTTGACCAAGCAGCTCGTCCAGCTGCACGGCGGAACGATCGCCGTGGAAAGCCGCGAGGGCGAAGGTACCGATTTCGCAGTGACGCTTCCGCGACGGGTCGTTCGCTCGGCAGCTCCCCGAACGGTGGTGATTTTCGATCAGGAGCGCGATGGCTCGTTTCTCGCGTACGGTTTGCGCGAAGGCGGCTACCGCGTGCGCACGGCCAGCAGCGTCGACGAGCTTCTGGCAATGGCGGATTCCGATACGCTCGATGCCGTCATCGTCAACATCGAAGAGTCGGCGCTCAGCGCCGAGCAAGCCGCGAAGCTCCGCGCGTTCAGCCGCGAGCGAACGGTCCCGCTCGTCGCCATCGGCGGCGAAAGCAGCAGTCCGCGCCTCGGTGCCAATGCAACCGTTCCCAAGCCCGTGCTCGCCGGCGACGTTCTCGCCGTCCTCGAACGCATTCGGCCGTTAGCACTACACCTTTCACGCTAGGTCACGCGGCGCAGCCATAACTCGCTGGGAGAGTATGCTGCTCTCCCTATTTTTCGCCACGCTCGTTACTCCGGCGTTTCGATTAGATGACACCGGCAGTGCGAACTTCGCCATGGTACGCGGGATCGTCGCCAACGGAGATCGCCGGCTCGTCGACGTTCGCGTATTTGCCTACAGCGACACGGACGCTCGCGAAACCCGCACGAACGCTAAAGGCGAATACTATTTCATGACGCTGCTTCCGGGCGTCTACACGATCTCCGCGGTCGACCGCGAGCCGAACGGCGATCGCTGGGCAATAGCGGCGCGCTGTGCCGACGACTGGACCCCAATGGAGCTGTCGGCGGGGCAACTGTACGAAGCGAATATCGACGTCGATCCGTACTGCCTCTGACGGTCACGCCGTGCAATCGTCGCTCGTTAAAACGCGTATGCTAAGGTTCACGAGGTAAGCCCAAATGCTGTCAATCGTTCTTGCCGGCTTGATCTTCTCGCCGTTCGCCAATCAATCGGGCGCCGCAACGTTCGCGAGCGTCCGGGGTGTGGTGACGACCGGCTGGCCAAGCTATAAGCCCGTTGCGAACGCGCAGGTCGTTGTCTCCGGTGACGTCGATTTGCGTATGACGAGGACCGACGCCAACGGGCGCTATACGTTCCTCACGCTGCTTCCGGGCGTCTATCGTGTGTACGTACCGTCGGTCAAAGGAATCGTCATGGCGAACGGCCCGCGCCAAAGCAGCGATCGCTTCCGGAAATGTTACGACGAAGCCAACGCTCCCGTCGAGCTATCGGCGGGGTTGGCGTACTTCGCGAATATCGATCTCGTCACGCATTGCGGTTAGCTAATCCGTTCGCTGCCCGCATAGACGTTTGCACGCTCGCCGCGTAAGAAACCGACGAGCGTCACGTTGAACTCACGGGCGAGATCGACGGCGAGACTGCTCGGCGCGGAGACGGAACAGACGATCGGAATGCGCGCGACTGCGCTCTTCTGTAAAATCTCGTAACCGGCGCGCCCGCTCACCATCAGGATCGAACCTGATAACGGCAACCGGCCGTCGAGCAGTCCCCACCCCACCAGTTTGTCGACGGCGTTGTGCCGGCCCACGTCCTCGCGAACGGTTTTCACGACGCCGCTCGCGTCGAAGAGTGCGGCCGCGTGCAAACCGCCCGTCGATTCGAAGACGCGCTGCGCCTCGCGCATACGGTCCGGAAGCGCATACAGCGTAGCGGCGTCGATCCGAACGCCGTCGTCGAGCGGCTCGACGCCCAAATCGCGCAGTGAATCGAGTTGCGCGCGGCCGCACACGCCGCACGCGCTGCTGGTCGTAAAATGGCGTTCGAGCCGATCGAGATCCGGCAGTGTCGCGGCCGACAACTCGACGTTGACGATGTTATAGCGCTGATCGAGATCGACGGCCGGGTCGAGACAGTAGTTGATGCCCGCGATCTCGCTGCGGGCGTGGACGACGCCTTCGTTGTAAACGAAACCGGCTGCCAGCTCGAAGTCGTTTCCGGGCGTGCGCATCGTGATCGCCAACGTGCGCGTGACGCCGCGCGCGACGAGCCGGATCTCCAGCGGTTCTTCAGTAACGACTGCGTCGTGCTTGCGCTTCGTCGAAGCGCCGTCTAGGGCGAAGACTTCCACCTCCGCCGTCCGCCCGGCACGCCCCGTCATTGGTCGCGATTTTGGACGTACACCGTCCCGAAACGTCCTTTGATGCAAAGGTTGCCGTGCGTAACGCTCGTTTCGAGCGGCGACGTGACGTTGACGATCTCGTTGTCTTGAACGTTTAAGCGCAGAGTGCAGCCCACGCCGCAATACGGGCAGATCGTGTCGGTCTGGGTCTGGCGCGATTCGTCCCACGTGCCCTCGGCGCGCATTTCGTGCTCGCTGCTGAACATGAGCGCGCCGGTCGGGCAGACTCCGATGCAGTTTCCGCAGTAGACGCACGCCGAGTCGGGCAGGCCGACGTCGTACTCGGTCGAGATGTGCGCGTCGAAGCCGCGCCCGGCCGCTGCGATGGCAAACGTGTTCTGTGCGTCGGTTCCGCACGCTTCGACGCACTTGTAGCAAAGAATGCACTTTGCATAATCGCGCACGTAGAGCTGATTGTCGACCTTCACCGGCTGCGCTACCGTCGCGGCCTGGGGTCCGTAGCGCGACGCGTCCGCGCCGTATTGCACGGAATACCGCTGCGCGTCGGGCGCCGTCGAAAGATCGACCGAGGATCCGAGAAACTCAAGCACCATCTTACGGCTATGCCGCACGCGTTCCGAATCGGTGCGGACCGACATGCCGGATTCGACTTTGCGCGCGCACGCGGGAACCAGCGTTCGCGCACCTTCGAGCTCGACCACGCAAACGCGGCAGGCATTCACCGGCGTCAACGTTTTGAGAAAACACAGCGTCGGCGTCTCGATGCCGAGCGCCGCGCACGCGTCGAGAATCGTCGAGCCTTCCGGTACGCCGATTGCACTTCCGTCGATCGTGAGATCGATCGTGCGCTTCTCCGGTGCCGGCGGATCTTGCGGAATGGGACCTCGAATCACGGCTTTGCCTCCGACGGTAAAATGCGTAACGCCGTTCCCGATGCGATGGCGTTGGCTGCGGTCTGTCCGAGCCCGCAAATCGACGCGTCGCGCATCGCGCGGCCGATGTCATTGAGAAGCGTGACGTCGAGGCGTTCAAGCGCTTCTTCCTGGCGGACGGTGCCGACGCGGCACGGCACGCACTGGCCGCACGACTCTTCACGGAAGAACTGCGCGATGCGCTTGAGGATATCCCTCACGTCGATGGTATCGTCGAAGAGCATCACGACGCCCGAGCCCAACGTCGCTCCGGCCGCGCGCGCGTCTTCGAACGTGAGACGCATCGGCAGCGCGTCGGGACCGACGAGCGAACCTGCTGCGCCGCCGAGTAAAATCGCCTGCAGCGTACGCCCTTCGGACACCCCGCCGGCCATGTCGACGAGATCGCCGAGCGTCGTGCCGTGGCCCACTTCGTAGAGACCCGGATGCCGCACGGTTCCGGAAAGACAGAAGAGGCGCGTTCCGGTCGATTCTTTCGTGCCGGTTGCCGCGTACGCCGCTCCGCCGTGCAGCACGACGTGCGGCAGATTCGCGAGCGTTTCGACGTTATTGATGAGCGTCGGCTTGCCGAAGAGCCCGACCTCAACCGGAAACGGAGGCTTGCTGCGCGGTTCCCCGCGCTTGCCTTCGATGGAGTTGAAGAGTGCGGTTTCTTCGCCGCAGATATAGGCGCCGGCGCCGCGCCGGATTTCGACGTCGAACGAAAAGCCGCTCGCGAGAACGTTTTCACCGAGTAACCCTTGCGAGCGTGCCGCATCGATTGCGGTTTGTAAGCGGCGCGCCGCGAGCGGATACTCGCCCCGTACGTAAATGAATCCGCGTTCGCAGCCCGCCGCATACGCGGCGATCGTCATCGCCTCGATGAGCGCAAACGGATCGCGTTCCATAATCACCCGATCCTTGAACGTGCCCGGTTCGGATTCGTCGGCGTTGCACACGAGGTAATGCGGACGTGCCGCCTGCGCTGCGACGGCCTGCATCTTTCGGCCGGTCGGAAACGCGGCGCCGCCGCGTCCCAAGAGATTGGACGCAATCGTCTCTTCCACAATGCGTTGCGGACCGAGTTCGAACGCTTTGCGCAACGCCTGATATCCGCCGCGCTCGCGATATGCGTCGAGGCTTTCGGGATCGGAGTTTCCGGCGCGCTGCAGCAGCCGAACCATCGATCCGCCGACGTGCGGCATCGCGGAGACGCCGTCGCTCGGCGCGACGCCCGACGCGAGCAGCGCGTCCAGCAACGCGGCGTTCGCGGGCGCGGTTTGTACCGCTGCGGGTTCGGATCCGGCAATCGTCACCAGCGCGGCCGGCGCGCGATCGCACAGCCCAAGGCACGGGCTGCGTAACCACGTTGCGCTCGCGTTCGCATCTTGCGTGCCCGAAGGTCCGTACGCCGCTTCGAGTTCGCGGCAAAGGTCTTCCGCGCCGGCGCAACGGCACGCGACGTCGTCGCAGACGTGCACGATCGTCGGCGGCCGCGGTGCCGTCGAGAACATCGCGTAAAAGGTTGCGACGCCGTACGCTTCCGCCGGCGCGACGGCGAGGCGTTCGCACGCGTAGTTCAGCGCACCCTCGCTTATCCACCCGACGCGATCGTTGATTGCGTGGAGAACGGGAAGCAAAAGATCCCGTCGTCCTTCGCCCTTCGAGGCGATGCACGCATCGATCGCGTCGCGCTCTTCGAGCGTCGGCGCCGCGGACGTGAAATGAAGATCAGGCACGCGCATCTCCGTCGGCCCGTTCGATGCGCACGGCCGCGGCTTTGAACTCGGCCGTTCCGGATTGAGGATCGGTCGCGTCGATCGTGAGCAGATTCGTCGGGACCTCGTCGTTGAAGTGCGGCGTCGTAAAGACCAGGCCTCGGCGCAAGCCTTTGTCGATGCGAGCGGGCATCGTCACCGATCCGCGGCGCGACGTTACGCGAATCAGCATTCCATCGGTTAGTCCGTAACTCGCGGCGTCTTCGGGCGACACGTCGAGCGTCTCGCCGCGGCGAAGCGGTGACGTATATCCGGCCGTCTGTACGCCGGTATTGAACGAGTCGAGGCGCCGCCCGGTCGTCAAACGCAGCGGATATTCGGCGTCGAGCGCTTCGACCGGCGGGTCGTGCTCGACGGCGGCAAACGGCGCGCGCGGTCCGACGATGGGATTCTCCCACAGGCGCGCGTGCAAGAACTTCTCACCCGGGTGGGTCTCGTCGTAGCACGGCCACTGAATGCCGCCGAGCTCTTCCAAGCGTGCGTAGCTCATGCCGGCGTGCCACGGCGAAAGCGAACGGCATTCGTTCCAAATCGTTTCGGCGTGCGCGTCGCCCCAGTCGTGTCCGAGTCGTTTCGCAAGATCGAAAAGAATCTGCGAGTCTTCGCGCGCCGAGCCGGGCGGGTCGAGTGCTTTACGCACGCGCTGCACGCGCCGCTCGCTGCTCGTCACCGTCCCGTCGCTTTCGCACCAGCTCGACGCCGCCGGAAAGACGACGTCGGCCAGCTCGCCGGTCTTCGTCAGGAAGATGTCTTGCACGATCAACGATTTGAGTCCGCGCAGCAGCGCGAGGGCGTGACGCTGATCGGCTTCCGATTGTGCCGGGTTCTCGCCGATCACGTAGAGCGTGTCGAGCTCGCCGCGCTCCATCGCTTCGAACATGCCGGTCAAGTTCCAACCGCGCTCGAACGGCAGCGAAACGCCCCACGCCCGTTCGAACGTATCGTGTACGGGTTGATGGTCGACGTTTTGACCGCCGGGAAACTTATCGGGAAGCGCCCCCATGTCGCCTCCGCCTTGCACGTTGTTTTGACCGCGCAGCGGACAGACGCCCGAGCCGTAGCGGCCGACGTGTCCGCACAGCAGCGCCAAATTGATGAGCGCGCGTACGTTGTCGACCGCGTTGTGATGTTCCGTAATGCCGAGCGTCCAGCAAAGCTGCGCGCGCTGCGCTTTTGCATAGGCGTGCGCCAGTTCGGTGACGAGCTGTGCCGGAACGCCGGTGACGCGCTCGGCATAGTCGAGCGTGTAGGATTCGACGGACGCGCGGTACTCTTCGAAACCGGTCGAGGCGCGATCGATAAACTCGCGATTTTCCAAGCCTGCAGCGAGGATTTCGCGTCCGACGGCATTGGCCAGCGCAATGTCCGAACCGACGTCGAGACCGAGCCACTGGTCGCTCCACCGAGCCGACGACGTGCGGCGCGGATCGACGACGTACATTTTCGCGCCGTTGTGAATGCCTTTGAGCACGTGGTGGAAGTAGATCGGATGCGTTTCGCGCGCGTTCGATCCCCAGAGGACGATGACGTCGGCGTGCTCCGTCTCCTCATACGAGCTCGTTCCGCCGCCGGCACCGAAGACCGTCGTCAGACCGACGACGCTCGGAGCGTGTCACGTTCGGTTGCAGCTATCGACGTTATTGCTGTGGACGACCGCGCGCGCAAACTTCTGCGCGACGTAGTTGACTTCGTTGGTCGCCTTCGAGCAGCTGAACGTGCCGAAGTGCCGTTCGCCGCCGCGTTCGCGCGCGCTCGCAAGCGCCGCGGCCGCGCGGTCGAGTGCCTCGTCCCAGCTCGCGGGGCGTAAGGTGCCGCCGTCGCGCACCATCGGTTCGGTGATACGAGCGTAAGCCTTCATGCCGAGATGTTTCCATTGGGCTTCGCGGCTTCCCGGCAGGAGCGGGCGGCAAAGATTCAAGGAAGCCAAGGCTGGGTACGTCCTTATTGTTCCTATTAGCCGGTTGTGACGGCAGGCCGCTCGGAACTGCGGCGGATTTGTCGCACGGCCAAAGGGCGCTTAGCGGAGGGCCGGAATATCATGGCGCATCGCGCAGCTCGCAATGGGAGAGCAAAGATGGATCTTAGCAACGTAATCGTCTATGCCGGCGGTGAGTTCAAGCGCTACGGAGACGCGAAAGTCGGCCTCTTGACGCACGGCCTGCAGTACGGCACGGGATGCTTCGAAGGCATCCGCGGTTACTGGGTCCCCGAAGACGAAGAACTCTATCTCGTCTTGCTTCGCGATCATTTCGAGCGCTTGGCAACGTCGGCGAAGATCCTCACGATGTCGCTGCCCAAGAGCACCGGCGAGCTCGCGGACATTACGGTCGAATTATGCTTGCGCAACCATTTCGAGCAAAACGTTTACGTGCGACCGTTCGTGTACAAGGCTGCCGAAGACGTCGGCGTTCGGCTGCATAACGTTCCCGAGGCGCTCGCCATCGTTCCGATTCCGTTTACGGCGTATCTCGACACCAGCAAAGGCCTACACGTCTGCGTGAGCTCGTGGCGCCGGGCCGACGACACGATGGCACCGCCGCGCGCGAAGATTACCGGTTTATACGTGAACTCCGCGCTCGCGAAAACCGAAGCGATCCAAAACGGCTACGACGAAGCGATCCTGCTTTCGCACGACGGTCACGTGGCGGAAGGCTCGGCCGAAAACATCTTCTTGGTCCGGCGCGGCGTGCTCTACACGCCCGACCCGTCGCAGAACGTTCTCGAAGGCTGCACGCGGCGTGCGATCATGGACATCGCGCGCGAGTTCGGCATAGACGTCGTGGAACGTTCGATCGACCGCGGCGAACTCTACTCCGCCGAGGAAGTGTTCTTCACGGGAACGGCCGCCGGCGTAGGATACGTCGCGTCGATCGACCGGCGCGTCGTCGGTGACGGTACGATGGGGCCGGTCACGAAGCGTCTCGCTGAGTTCTACGAACGGATCGTTAACGCGCGCGAGCCGCGCTACATGAACTGGGTTACGCCCACGTACGCGAAGGCGAAAGTCCGGGTTTAGTCGCCGCCTCCGCCACCGCCGCCGGAACCGACGTCGAGCGTCGACCCAGTGCTCCAGTAGCGCAGATCGGGAGTCATTCCGGTCGGTGTAGCGCGTGAGCCGTACGCCGTGACGAATCCGGTCGTCTGCCGCCAGCGCGCAAACGTGAGCTCGTCGCTATACACTTGTCGCGAAAGCGAACGAATGAAGCTGCGGCCGAGATCCTTTGACGGAAGACCGGTCGTCATCACCGCGATGACGTACGGCGCGTTGTCGGCGTACACGATGCCGGCGTCGTTGAGCGTGTCGAAGAACGAGCCGGTTTTGTGCGCGATCTCGACGTCGTCGGGTAATGGCTGTGGAAGCAGCGTGTTGATCTGATCTTCTTCGAGAATCGAGATCATCTCGTTCGACGACCACTCGTCGACGAGCCGCCGTCGCGCCATCATTTCGAGCAGATGGACCAGGTCGTGGGGCGAGGTTCGCAGCGCCGAGCGAATCGACCACGTGCTCGTGCGAATGTCGTCCCCGAGATGCGTGCGCGTCAAGCCGAGCCGGTACATTTCGACGTTGATGTTCTTGCGGCCGACGAGACGAATCAGCACGTTGGTCGCGGTGTTGTCGCTAATGTCGATCATCTTCTCGAGAAGATCGGTGATCGTGTACGCCGTTCCGACCGGCGCGTCGCAAAGGTCTCCGGATCCCCAATCCTTGTCGCGTGCGAGCAGCGTTACGTGGCGTTCGAGATCGAACTTTCCGGCCTGAAGCTGACGAAAGACTTCGACCATTACCGGAATCTTGATCGTCGAAGCTGCCGGCATGCTTTGCGTAGCGTTGAATCCCGCGTGGAAGCCGGTGCTGAGATCGAAAACTTCGAGTGCGGTCGGTGCCGGAATGTGTGCCGCGAGCGAACGA
>DASRSM010000008.1:0-39540 GCA_035656415.1 Vulcanimicrobiaceae bacterium
CGACGAGGCCTATCGCAATAAGATCAGGCAGCTGATCGCGATGTGCCAAAACCCGTAGGACGCTCCTGCATCCTCCCCCGTTTTAGTCACAGGAACACCCACCCGCGGGGATAACTCCTTCCCTGCTTTACCGGCGTGGAAAAGTGGAGCTCCGGGCACAACGGTCCACAAGTTATCCCACGCAAAAAGTCGCGCCAGGACAAGCAAATGGGCACTTCTCCGCAGAATACACCGCCCTACTACTACTACGTCTCCTTACGTATCTTCTAACTAAGAAAACGCGAACGCCCGACGACGGTGGAAAATGAAGTTTAGGTGTAACACCAAGGACATCTCGGCAGCGGTCGGAGCCGCCAGCAAGGTCGTCAACCAGCACACGACGGTGCCGATTCTTTCCAACGTTCTGCTTCAGGCCGACGACGGAAAGATCGCGGTGCGGGCAACGGATCTCGAGCTGACCCTCGAGCACGCGTTCCCCGCGGAGATTACGGAAGTCGGGTCGGTCACGGTACCCGCCAAGCTCTTCTCGAGCTATCTGGGCAATCTGCCGGCCGGAATGCTCGAGCTGACGGGAACCCCGACACGCGCCAGCATCAAGTGCGATCGCAGCAACTACGACTTTCACGCTCTGCCGGCCGACGAGTATCCGCCCTTGCCGGCGGCGACGCGCGGCTCGCACTTCACGATCGCGGGCAAGCGCTTTCGTGACGGGATCGACGGCACGATCTTCGCCGCGTCGAGTGAAGAGGCGCGCGGCGCCGTGCTCATGGGCACGCTGCTCGAAATCGAAGGCAACGCGCTCACGATGGTCGCCACCGACGGCTATCGCCTCGCGAAATTCGCGACGACCTTGGACGACGGTATTACCGGCAGCGAACGGTACATCGTGCCGTCTCGCGCTTTGGCCGAAGTGGCGCGCAATCTGGGGAGCGGCGAGCAAATCGCCGTCAGCGCGCTCGGAGCGCAGAGTAACCAACTGCAGCTTACCGCCGGTACCGTCTCGATTACGGTACGCCTGGTCGACGGACAGTATCCGAACTACCAGCAAGTTATTCCGGCAAAGTTCGATCGCTCGGTAACCGCGAACACGGCTGCGCTCATCGGCAGCTTACGCCGCGCCGAACTCGTCGCCGGCGATCGCGCCAGCATGGTCAAGCTCTCCGTTGCGAATCAAACGCTGATCGTCACCGCCAGCTCGGATATCTCCGGCAACGCCTACGAAGAGATCGAAGTCGAGCAAACCGGTGAAGATCTCACGATCGCGTTCAACGCGCGCTACTTGGTCGAGATTCTCAACCACGTCAAGAGCGACAAGACCGTCATCGAGTTTCTCGGACCACTTTCGCCCGCGGCTATTCGTCCGCTCGAGCCGCTCGATTCGGGTCAGCAGCTCTACGTCTTGATGCCGTTAAGACAGTAGTTGCTTCTCGAGCGCGTCGCGCTTTCCAACTTTCGTAACTACGCCGAGCTCGATCTCGACCTCGCGCCGGGGTTAAACGTTTTCGTCGGTGCGAACGCGCAAGGGAAGAGCAACCTGCTCGAAGCGATCGCGATGCTCGGTACCGGCAAATCGTTTCGCACCAGCCGCGATGCCGACGTGGTGCGCACCGGCGTCGAGTTTGCCGTCGTACGCGGCGAAGCGGCGATGCGAGCCGGAGCCGTTTCGCTCGCATGCGCCGTCGCCAAAGGGAGCCGCGGAACGCAGAAAACGTACACGCTCAACGGAAGCAACGTGCGCTACGCATCGTTCCTCGGAAAACTGCGCGTCGTCACGTTCGTGCCTTCCGACCTGCAGCTCGCAAGCGGCGCGCCGGGCGTTCGCCGCGCGTTTCTGAACGCGGCGCTCGCGCAAGACGAGCCGCGCTATTACCGCGAGCTCGCGCGTTATCGCAAAGCCGTTTCGCAAAAGAACGCCCTGCTGCGCGGTGCCGTTGCGCTCGACGAAGAGCTGCTCGCGATTTACGACCGCTCGCTGGTGGAAGCCGGAACGCAGCTCATACTGGCACGCGATCGTTTCGTTCGCGCGCTGGCCGGCGAAGCGGCGCGCGCGCACGCGCGCTTCACGGGTGGCGCGGAAAGTCTGGGCGTCGAGTACGATCCCGACGTCGCGTTCGAGTCGCCGACGGACGTTGCCGTCGCGGCGGCATTCGAGGCACGGCTGCGTCAGGTTGGCGACGCCGAACGCGCGCGTAAGTCGGCGGTGGCGGGCCCGCATCGCGACGACGTGCGCCTTACCCTCGACGGCGTCGCGCTGGGAACGTACGGGTCCCAAGGACAACAGCGGACGGCGGTGCTCGCACTCAAGGTCGCCGAATATAGCGTCATGCACGAACGCGCCGGCGAAGCGCCCCTGCTTCTTCTCGACGACGTGCTGTCCGAACTCGATCGCGATCGTGCGGCCGCGTTCTTGGCCAGCGTCGGCGACTACGAGCAAGCGTTCGTAACCGCGACGCATTTGCCCGAAACGCTGCACGGCACCGTCCACCGCTATCGTATCGATGCTTCGCGCGTCGCCGTCGAGGCGCCGGTATGTTGAAACTCTCGGAGGCGCTGGGGAATTGGCAGCCGTCGGCAAGCGAACCGCGCGATCCGGTCGCGTTGCTCGCTGCCGGCTGGGACGAAATCGTCGGCGCCGGCGTCGCAAAAAACTCGCGTCCGGCCAAACTCACCGGCGACGCGCTGTCGGTCACGGTGCGTTCGAGCGCGTGGGGTCATCAACTGAGTTTGCTTTCCGAGACGATCCTGACGGCGGTGCGAGCGCGGCTCCCCCGCGCCGGCATCGAACGGCTGCGTTTTCGCGTCGGACGCTTGTCGGAATCGCCGAAGCCCGTTGCCGCGCCGCGACGACCGGCCGCCGCTGCCCGGCGCCGTGTGGTCGAACGGCCGGAATCGGCCACCCTACAAGAAGCGGTGTCGCGGCTGCGTGAGGACGTGACGGCGTCGCGGCGGGCGAAGCAGGCGGCGGGGTGGAAAGAGTGTGCGGGGTGCGGCGCTCTCGTCGCGCCGGGGGAAGAGGCGCTCTGCATCGTATGCGCCGACGCGCAGGCTCGTGAGCGGGCCGGTGAAGCGGCGCGGCTGCTCTTCGAAGCGCCGTGGTTGGGCTACGCCGGAACGGCGACGCTCGTATCGGGGTTATTACTAGAGCAATACGAAGCGATACGCGCGCGCTTACTCGCGGCGTGGTGGGAAACGTTGTCTAGAGCGCGGGCGGCCAAGCGGCTGTCTCGCGACGGGCGCGAGCGATCGATTGCCAGCTCGTACGTCCTCTTACGCAGCAAGCTGCCGCCGGAAGCAATCGTTCCGGCGACGGTACGCAGCGTGCTCGGCGACGAGCTGCACGATTTGATTTACGGAACGGAACGCAATAAAGACTGATGTCCAATAACTACACCGGCGAACAGATCGAAGTCCTCAAGGGTCTCGAGGCGGTACGCAAGCGCCCGAGTATGTATATCGGCAACACCGCCGAGCGCGGGCTGCATCAACTGGTGTACGAAGCGGTCGACAACGCCGTCGACGAGGCGCTCGCAGGATACGCGCACAACGTCATGGTGACGCTGCACGCCGACCTCTCGTGCTCGGTCGAGGACGACGGTCGCGGTATTCCGGTCGACATCCACGCCGGCGAGAAGCTGCCCGCGGTGGAGGTCGTCATGACGATCCTGCACGCGGGCGGCAAGTTCGGTAAGGGCGGATACAAGGTCTCGGGCGGTTTGCACGGCGTGGGCATCTCCGTGGTCAACGCGCTGTCGGAATGGATGATCACGCGCGTCAAGCGCGACGGCTACGAATACGAGATGAAGTTCGAGCGCGGCATCACGGTGCAGAAGCTCAAGAAGATCGGCAAAACCGAAGGCACGGGCACGCTGCAGTGGTTCAAGCCCGACTCGCAGGTGTTCGAGGTGCTGCAGTTCCACTGGGACATCTTGCAAAAGCGCTTGCGCGAACTGGCGTTCCTCAATCGAGGACTTTCGATCACGCTGCGCGATCTGCGCGGCGAAACGCCGCGCGAGCGCAATTATAAGTTCGACGGCGGCATCGTCTCATTCGTGGAGTGGCTCAACGAGAAGAAGGATCCGCTGCACCCGATCGTATCGACGCACGCCGAGCGCGACGGCGTCGACGTCGAAGTGGCGATGCAATATACCGAGACGTACGCCGAGACGATCTTCTCGTACGCGAATAACATCAACACTATCGAAGGCGGCATGCATCTGCTCGGCTTCCGTACCGCCGTTGCCAACGCGGTCAACGGATATGCGCGCAAACGCGGCATGCTCAAAGAAAGCGATACCCAGCCGTCCACCGACGACATCCTGGAGGGTCTCACGGCGGTCGTTTCGGTGAAGCTGCAAGACCCGCAGTTCGAAGGACAGACGAAAACCAAGCTCGGCAACGCGCGCGTCCGCAGCATCGTTCACGGTCTCGTCAACGAGCGGCTCGAGTTCTTCTTCGAAGAGAATCCGAAGTTCGCGCGCGCGATCGTCGACAAGTGCATGCAGGCGCAGCGCGCACGGGAAGCCGCGAAAAAAGCGCGCGACTTGTCGCGCCGCAAGAACGCGCTGGAAGGATCCGGGCTTCCCGGCAAACTGGTGGACTGCAAGAACACCAACCCCTCGGAGAGCGAGCTCTTCTTAGTCGAAGGCGACTCGGCGGGCGGAACGGCAAAAGGCGGCCGCGATCCGAACACGCAAGCGATTCTGCCGCTGCGCGGTAAGATTATCAACGTCGAGAAGGCGCGGCTCGACAAAGTTTTGGCCAACGAAGAGATTCGCACGATGATCACGGCGCTGGGGACGGGCTTCGGCGACGAGTTCAATCTGGAGAAGTTGCGCTACCACAAGATCATCATCATGACCGACGCCGACGTCGACGGATCGCACATTCGCACGCTGCTGCTGACGTTCTTCTATCGCCAGATGAAACAGCTCGTCGAAGAAGGATACGTTTTCATCGCGCAGCCGCCGCTGTACGGCATCAAGAAGGGCAAGAAGCAGTGGTGGGCGTTCAACGAAGGCGAGCTCAAGGCGATCGTCGGTGAGGACGGCAAAGAGTTCACCATTCAGCAGTATAAAGGTCTGGGTGAGATGGACGCCGAGCAACTGGCGGAAACCACGATGGAAGTCGGCCACCGGCGCCTCAAGCAGATCACGGTCGAGGATACGGTCGAGGCCGAACAGATCTTCACCGATCTCATGGGCGACAAAGTCGAACCGCGTAAGCAATACATCTTCGAATACGCTAAATCCGTGAAGACTCTGGACCTGTAACCGGGACCCGAGCCAAGCTCGACCTCTTATTCCGCGTTAATATGGCGCGGAGGCTCCGCAGGGGCTGCGGGTAATAGGCCGATAGGCATGCGCAAGCGATGGATGACCGTGTTGGCGGTCGTTGCGGCGATTCTCGGGTTCGGGATTGCGAACCGTCACGAGATCCTGCACTATTCCATCCAGACTATCGGCGGGCTGGCAAGTGGTTACACGATCCGGCTGGCCGACCAGCACGTCGCTGCCGACGAGCTTTCCATCTTCGACATCCGCGTTTCGAACAAAGGATACCCGGTGCTCGCCGCGCGGCGCATCGACGTCCATTATTCGCTGCGCGATCTGTTGCCGGGGAGCACGCATCGTTTCGGCTTGACCGGCATCGAAATTACGCTCGCGAAGCTGACCGTCGTGAAGTTCCGCGACGGATCGTACAACTTCAACATTCCCGGCGCCGGGCCGCCGGGGCCGCCGCTGCCGCAAGCGCCCGTGACGGTTCCGCTCCGCTTTTTCGTGCGGATGCACAACGCGTCGATGGAACTGCGCGAGCCCGGAGCATACGACGTCAGCGCCAAAGACGTGCTGATACGCGACTTCAACGTCGACGCGTCGGTGGACAGTGCAAAAGTAACGAGCTACCGAGCGAGTGGAATGTTCCGCGAGCGAGCCAACGAGCCGTTCACGATCGTCGGACGAATCGATTCGATTCGGAGCTTTGCGATACACCACGCGCACGCGCCGCGGTTCCCGCTGCGCGCGCTTTCGAATTACTTTGCCGACACGCCGGCAGTGCGGATTCTGCGCGGCCGCGCGCGCAACTTCGACGCGCGCCTCTACTCGCTCGAGGTCCAGCCGAACGTTGCCCCGAGCTATCACGTCAACTTGACGCTCGACGTCGACGGCGGACGGATGGCGCTTTCGTCTCTGGCGGAGCCGATCGAAGGTATTCGCGGGCATTTGCAGCTCGTCGATAACGCCTTCTTCCTAAAACGCGTCGACGGCACGCTGGCGGGCATTCCGCTCGAAATAACGGGCGGGATCTACGATCTCACGGGCGAGCTCACGGGCGGCGCACAGCTGCACTTGGGCGTGTGGGGAACGGGCGACTTGCACGACTTGCGCAAGGCGTTTACGTTTACGCGCGATCAGCCGATCTCGGGCGCGACGACGCTGGGCGTGCTCGTCGAAGGACCGATCGACAATCCGCTCATCTTGGCGCGCGCTCGCGCGCAGCGGACGATCTACCGCCAGCTTCCATTCGACGCACTCGAAGCCGGCATTATTTATCACGATAACACGCTCGCATACGCGCCGCTGCACGCCTATTACGGCGGAATGGAAGTGGGCATTCGCGGTACGATGCTGCTCGGAAAGCAACTGCATTCCGAGCTCGCCGTGCACATCGTCGGTTCGGCCGACAGGCTGCCGTATCTTGACGAAATGCTCGGCCGCGAACCGATGATCATCGACGCCGACGCCGTCGGCAACGATCTGCTGTTCCACGTGCGCGGCGCGCTGGCGTCGGCGCGCGGCGCCGATCGCGTGGCGGCGATGATCGATCTCGAACCCAACGGCACCGGCAGCGTCGAGCCGTTCTGGTTTCACACCGAACGCGGTGATTTCGACGGCGGCTATTATTTGGATCGCCCGCACTCGATGAGCGGCTTCTGGGCGCTTGCGAGCGGATTGCGTATGCGCGTGCCTTCGTATAAGGCGTTCCCCGGATTGGATCTGCCGCAGATGCCCAAGATCAGCGGCGACGCGGTCAACGTGACGATGGCCGGCGGGGGTTCCGGAAAGAACGTCGTGGTTGCAGGGTTGTTCGGCGCCGAGCGCACCGACATTGCGGGCGTCAAATTCGATCGCATGAACGGCGCGTTCTCCGGAACGCTTGCGGGCGCGACGGTCAATCTGCTGCACGCATCGGGTCCGTGGGGCGTCTTTGACGGAAGCGGCGCTTTCTCGACGCAGACGTTCGTCGCGCGCGGCAATTATCGCGGCACGTTCGAAGGGCTGCAGCCGTTCTTGGGCAGCTCAATCCCGGCTCACGGGTCGCTGGCCGGTACCGCGGCGATCTCGATCGGCGGAAATCGCATCGTCGTGCAAGGCGTCGATTTGAAGATGCATCGCGCAACGCTGCACGGCATTCCGATCGACCGCGCCAGCATCACGCTCGCCGTCGAAGGAAACAATCTGCGCGTTTATTCCGCGCACGCGCACGCCGCGGGGGGCGACGTCGTCGCTGCCGGAACGTTCTCGGTAGCGAGCCGGCCGGAACCGTCGCACGCGCTGTCGCTCGTGGTTCGCGGATTGGATTCCGCGCAGTTACGCGGCATCGGTTTGCCGTTTACCGCCGGTACGCTTAACGCGACCGGCAATCTCGCGGGCGGAGTACCGATCCCGACGTTTGACGGCGGCGTGGCGATCGCGCACGGCCACATGCTGCAATACGCAATCTCGGGGGCCGGCGACGTGAAGCTTTCCGGTCAGACCGCATATTTGAGCCGCATGATGGCGTCGCTCGGGCCGTCGTACGCGTTCGTCCAGGGGCGCATCGGATCGTTGACGTCGATCGCGCCGACGTACGCGATCGATGCGGACGTACCCGCCGGTCCAATCGCCGCGTCGCTGCATTCGCTCGCGTTTCCGAACTACATGACGGACGGATCGTTCAACGCGCGGCTGCACCTCGGCGGCCGCGGCACCGTTCCCGACGTTACCGGAACCATCGGCGTTCCGGCCGGAGACGTCAACGGGTTGCGCTTCGTCAACGGCACGGCGACGCTGGCCGCCGACCCCACCGGCGTCAGCATTACCGACGGCAAGGTCAAGGTGGGAACGACGCGCGCCGCGTTCAGCGCGATAGCGCGTCCGAACAACACCGAGATGCACGTCGTCGCACCCGACGCGACGCTTTCCGATTTCAATAACTTTTTCGATACCGGCGACACGCTGGCCGGAACCGGGCGCGTGAAGATCGCCGCGGCGCAGGAAGGCGCGCGATTTACGACCAGCGGCGACGTCAGCATCTACAATTTCCGTTACCGCAACCTTCCGATCGGCGATACGCGCGCGACGTGGTCGAGCAAGCGCGACGTCATCACCGGATCGGTGGCCGTCGGCGGAAGCGAAGGCATGCTGCGCGCGCACGGATCGATCGGGATCGGTTCCGGAAAGACGCTGCAGTCGGGGTTGTTCGACTCTCGCTTCAATCTTACGGCCAACATTTCGGATCTCGATCTCTCGCTTTGGGTTCCGGCCTTGGGATTGCAACGCGTTCCCATAACGGGGCGCGCTTCGGGTGACGCGACGATCGTCGGGCGCATGCCGGCGATCGACGTGCACGCGGCTGCGCGCGTCCAAGGCGGTACGCTCGGCCCCCTCACGCTCGACACCGCCGACGTCGCGCTGCATTCGGTCGGGCGTCGCATCGCGCTCGATCGTGCGGAGCTGATCACACCCGGCTTGTCGGCATCCGCGAGCGGAACGTTTGGTATGCGTCCCACGGATCCGCTCGACGTGTCGGTTCACGCCGCGACCGCCGATTTGCCGCGGCTGATCTATCAGCTCGCACGAGTGAAGGTTCCGGTATCGGGGGCGTTCGAGTCGACGTTGCAGATCGGCGGCAACGTTAAGTCGCCGCTCTTGCGCGCCGGCATCGACGGGACGAACGTCCAGGCGTACGACTTAGCGATCGCGTCGCTCTTCGGCGAAGTGCGGCTCGACGGCAACAAGCTCGTACTCTCTAACGCCGGGGCGACGTTCGCTAAAGGCGAGGCGTCGATCGCGGGATCGGTTCCGCTCGAGCTGTCGCCGCTGCGCGTCGGCCCGATGAATCAAGCGGTGAGCTTCGACGTCGACGTGCTCGATCTCGATCCGGCGATGTTCGACAACGCGCTCGGCAACGAGACGAAACTCGGCGGCACGATCAACGGCCATCTCGGCGTATCGGGAACGATGCGCGATCCCGTCGTGATCGGTCACGCGTCGCTGACCGACGGATCGTACGTCAGCACTTTGGAGAAAGTTGCGATCACGCAGACCGTAGCGAATCTCACGTTCAATCGAACTTCGGCGTCGATCCAGCGCGTCTCCGCGCGCCTGGGCGGTGGTACGCTGGCGGGTTCGGGCACCGTCCAGTTTCCACCGGGACAAGGCGTCTCGTTCGTGGTGAAAGCGAGTGCGAAAGGCGCGCAGCTCGATTTGCCGACGTACGGCAGCGGAACGATCGATGCCGACATCGCGCTCACCAAGACGGCGTCGTCGAGCGCACTGCTTTCGGGCGACGCGGTGCTCAGCAACGCCGCGCTGCCGTTCGCGGCGTTTATCAACGCGGCGCAAGGCGCGTCGGGCGGTTTGCCGCCGATTCCGTTGAGCTTCAACTTCAAGGCCAGCGCCGGCAAGAACGTGCGCGTGCGCGGCAGCGGTTACGGCGCAGGACTTGACATCGGCGCGACCGGCGCCGTGCGTCTTTCGGGCACGCTGTCGAATCCGACGCTCGACGGCGGATTCACGTCGTCGGGCGGAACGCTCACCTACTTCGACCGCGCGTTCCGCGTGCAAGAAGGCAGCGTGCGGTTCGATCCGGCCGATGGGTTGCAGCCGACGATTCACGCCGTCGGCACGACGACCGTGGTCAACCCCGATCCCGATCGTGCGCGCAATCCCTACGGTACGGCCCAGATCACGATCAAGGTCGACGGGCAGATCGAAAATCTCAAGATCGGCTTTGAGACCGTGCCCGCCGGCTACACGCGCGAGCAAGTGATCGCCATGCTCGCTCCGTTTGGCGGATTCTTGGGCGGCATCGCCTTTAATAGCGCCGGCGCGCTGCAGGTGCAGTCGCCCGGCGGCATCACGCCGTACGGCGCGGTCCAACCATTGCCCGGAATCTACGACCTGCAGCGCAACGGCACGATTACCGTCGGGCAAGAAGCGTTCAATATCCTCAACGCGCAGTTTACGGCCGGCTTGCTGGGACCGGTAGAGAGCGCGCTCGGTCAGGGTCTGGGCCTTTCGAGCGTTAACCTCTCGCTGGGCTACTATGGAAACGTCGGGGTGACGGCCACGCGCGTTTTGGGCAAATCCGTCAGCGCGGTGTACGCGACGACCTTCGGCTTGCCGCAGGTCCAGTCGTTCGGCGTTCAGATCAACCCGTCGGAATACACGTCGGCGACGCTCAGCTTCTTCTATCAAAATGGTCCAGTGAGGCTATTGCAGACGACCCCCGCTTCGACCGTCGGCTATAACCAGACGCTGCTGCTGGGTCAGCCCCTTTATGGAACGAGCGGCTTCAGCTTTAAGCTCCAGAGGGATCTATGAGCGCACGCTGCCGGTTTTGTCGTATTGAAACATCATTAAGCCACTGCTCAGGGTTGTGGACCGAGGCAAGGACCGGGGTCCGCCAGGGCGAACGGAGCGTGCCGGGTCGTCAGGGGCGTGCTCGTGCGCCGTCCTGCGCTGATGTCGTCAGCCCCTTTCTTACACAAGGACGAAACGTTTTCGCATGACCTTTGACCTTCGGCGGTGCTTACGCGCACTGACAAGGTGGGCGGGAGCTCTGCTCGCGCTCGTCCTGTCCGTCGGCCTGATCGTTGCTCCGGCCTCTTCGGCGACGCCTCCGCGGATCGTTTCCGTCGACGTAACGGGCAACTTGCACGTTCCGACGCAGACCATCCTTGCGGTCGTTCAGGCGAAGCCCGGCGACATTTACGATCCGAAGGTCGTTCAGGACGATCTCGCCCGTATCAACGCGCTGGGCTATTTTGCCGATATCGCACCTCCGCTGGTGCGCCCGCGTCCCAACGGTGTCGCAATCACGTATCGCGTCATCGAAAACCCGGTCATCACGAAGATCGACTTCAGCGGCAACCAGAAGGTGCCCAGCGACACGCTCTTGGCGCTGATGGACCTCTCGGTCGGCCAGGTCTTCAACACGAACACGTTCCGGCAAGACGTCCTCAAAATCAACAATTATTACGAGCGTATCGGCTACGGCGGCCAGGTTCCGACGCACGTCAAGGACCTCAACCTCGATCCGAAAACCGGCGCGCTGACGCTGGTCATTCAGGAAGGCCTGATCGTCCGCAACGTCATCATCGGCGGCGATCCGATTCTGCCTCCGTCGATGATCATGCCGTCGATGACCATAAAGCCCGGCAGCGTGTATTCGGACGAAGTGCGCGACGCGGACTTCAAAGCGCTGCAGAAGCTGTACGAAGACAAGTTCCACTTGGAAGTCGGCAACTTCGAGGGCGGCATCGATCCGTCGTCCATCGATCTCAAAGCCGGCACGGCCGACGTGAAGTACAACATCTACGTCGCGCGCGTCGCCGTCGTCGAGATCACGGGCAACACGCGCACGAAGGACGCGGTCGTTCGCCGCGAGCTTCGCGTGCGTCCGGGACAGGTGCTCAACACCGACGCTATCAAGCGCGACTACGAGCGGCTCAACGCGCTCGGTTTCTTCTCGAAGATCGAACCCGACGTCAAGGAAGGTCCGGATCCGAAGAAGCCGCAGCTCGTGACGCTGGTGTGGCACGTCACCGAACAGCGCACGGCGCAAGCGTCGGTCGGTTTCGGTTACTCGGGCGGTCTCACCGGACAAGGCTTGTACGGCACGCTCGGATTCTCCGACAATAACCTGCACGGCACGGGAAACTCGGCGGCGATCCAGTTCGAAAAAGGCGCGCGCACGGGCGTCGCACAGATTTCGGCGTCGGTTCCTTATTTAGGCAACACGCCGCAGTCGATGAAATACAGTTTGTCGGGATCGCTCTTCACGAACAGCTCGACCTACTACTATCCCGTCTACGGCGTCTCGACCACCGGCATCACGTCGATCGGCTGTACCTCGGCAAAGAACCCGCAAAACTGCATTCCGGTCACACTCTATCCCACGTCGACGCAGTCGCAGGTCGGCAACATCGTGGCGACCAGCACGTCGAGCGCGACCGGCGGATCGGGGACGATCGGCCGCCGTTTGAGCGACTACACGATTCTCACGGCTGCAGTCGGCGCACAGACGATCCGTTACAATACGACGGTTCCGCAGCCGTACTACTTCCAGGGAAATCAAACGGGTCTCAGCGTCTTGCCGCAGCCGAGCTGCAGTCCGCTCGCCAGCGCGACGAACTGCGGAGGCGGATCGTTCGGTATCAACGCCACCTCGATTGCCAACGTGAACACCGGCGCTCCGTACAAGCTGAACACGGGAACGATCGGCTTGCAGACGACCACGCTCGACGATCCGTTCAACCCGCGCGTCGGCGTCAAGGGCCAGCTCTCCGTGCAGCTCTCGATTCCGGCGTTCGGCTCGAACTTCAGCTACACGCAGGACACGCTCGACGCCGCGAAGTTCATCCCGGTGCTCAAGACTGCGACGATCGGCGTCCACGGCGCGGCGTACGCCTCGACCGGCGTCATTCCGCCGAGTCAGTTGTTTACGTTCTCCGACCAGCAGATGCGCGGTTACAACCAAGTGTTCTACGCTACCAATGCGTTTTTGGGTCAAGTAGAACTGCGACAACCGCTATCGCTGGATCGGCGAATAACCGTCGCGGTATTCGTCGACGAACTCGATTATAAGATTCGCGGCGCGTATCCGCTGCTCAATCCGTACACGAATCGAATCGTCGGCTACCCCGGCAATTGGGCGTTGTACGGCGATGCCGGCGTCGGCGTTCGTTTCGACGTGCCGCAGCTCGGCTTGCACACCATTCGTATCGACTTTGCCCGCGGTGCCAACGGAACGCACACGAGCTTCGGCATCGGTCAGAGTTTTTAGGGGCTTTCTCGTCTACAGTCAAAAGGAAACTATGAAGATCCGGTTAGCTACTATCACCGTCGCCGCGTTACTCCTCGCGGCGTTCGTCGCGCCTTCGGCTATTGCGGCCGACCTCACCGACGTCGGGTACATCGATCAGGCTGAGGTTGCCAACATGCCGGTGTTCATCGCCGCCAATCGCACGCTGCAGGGATACAAACAGCAGCTCGACGCGCAGTTCGCAAACGCGATCAAGGTCGCAAAGAGCGATGCCGACAAGCAGCGCATCTCGATGCAGTTCCAGCAGCAGTACACCGATAAGCAGCGCGAGATCGTCGGGCCGCTGTTTCAGCGCGCGAATCTCGCGATTGCCGCGGTCAGCGCGACGCGCAACGTCACGGTGGTCGTCGACAAGCGTATCGTGATCTACGGCGGACAAGACATCACCAAAGACGTCGAGACGATCTTCTCGAGCAATCAGGCGATTACGCCGCCGTCGGCGACGCCGGCGCCATCGGAGATCGGTTACGTCGACCAGAGCGTGCTCGACGGAATGCCGAAAGTCAAAGCGGCCAACGACGCGATGGCGCAGTACGCGCAGACCGAGCGCGCGCTTTTCGCGCCGAAGCTCGCCGCCGCGAAGAACGACGGCGACAAGAAGCAGGTCTATCAGGACTTCAACAAGGCGGTTTCCGCCAAGCAAGAGCAGCTGCTCAAGCCGCTGGTCGACTCCACGAAGACCGCGACCGCCGACGCCGCGCGCAAGCATAACGTTTTGCTCGTCATCGACCGCGCCGACGTTCTCTACGGGGGGACGGACATCACATCCGATGTCCAAAATGAGCTCAAGTAAATGCACGTCGTTATTGGCGCTGGCATTCGTTCTTTTGAGCGGATGCGGGCCCAACGTGCACTCCTCATCGATTCGCGGCGTGGGCTATCTCCGCGTTGACGACGTGATCAAGCATCATCCGCTGTATCCGCAGCTGTCGCAGCTCAACGATGCCATCGCGGCCATCAACCTGCAGGCGGCGGTTCCGCACGTCCCGATGTCGGCGGGGCAGATCGCCGCGCAGACGAAAGAGCTCAACGCCGAGATGCAAGCGGCCAGCGATCGCGCCACCAAGATCATTACGCAGAAGCAGCAGACGTATCTGAAGCGCGAGGCGCAGGCGATCGGCGCGGCGCTGACCGCGGCCGGAGTACCCGGCGCGGGACAGTACGCGTCGCAGTTGATGTCGGCGACCTCCGGGCAGCAGGCGCAGGAAGCCGCGCAGGCAGCCGGCCAGGACTTCGTCGCCTATCAGAAGAGCGTCATCGAGCAAAACCGTGCTGCGGCAGCCTCGATCGTGCGCCAGCTGCAGCTGCAAGCGCAACAGAAGTATCAAGCCAAAGCCCAGCAGCTCGCGCAGCAAGAGACGGATCTTTCGATGCGGTTGTCGTCGCAAGACGCGCAACAGCGCCTTGCGATCAAGACCCGGCTTTCGAATCTCGCGCTCGACCCGGCGACGAAAAAGCAGCTGCAGGATCAGCTCAGCGCCATCGACGCGAAGGAAGCGGCGCAGAACAACGCGCTGCGCAAGGCCGATCAAGCCACGCTCAACGCGTATCGCAAGCAGCTCAGCGACCAAACCAACGCGCAGGTTCGCGTCCAGCTCGGCGCGATTCAGACGCAGACCCAGCAGAAAATCGAAGCGCGTCGTAACGAGGTCGGCGCGCAGCTGCGCAGTTTGGGACCGCCGCAGCTTCCGCCGAATCTGTCGCCGGACGTCAAAGCGAAGATCGCTCAGATTCACAACCAGCTCACGGCAGAATACCAGGCCGACGCAGGCCAGACGATCGCGGAGTACAACGCGACCAAGTCCGATCTCGATCGTCAGTTTGCCGCACTTCACGGAGCCGACGTCGGAGCCACCGGCGCGGCCGCCAAAGAACTCGACGCTTTGCAAAAGCGTCGCGACGATCTCTATAAAGAGATGACCGATCAGATTCAGCGCGAAGCGAGTCGCATCGCAAAGGATCAGGGATTCAGCATCGTCATCAACGGACCGGACGCCGCAATCGGCGGCTACGACCTGACGAACGAAGTAACAAAGGACGTCGAAAGCCTACACGAGTGAAAAAACAACATATTATGCTCGCGGCCCTGGTTGCCGCAATTTCTACCGGCTGCGGAGCGGCCAGTCCGATCGGACTCGTCGACGTGCAGCGCATCGTCAACAACTGGCCGGAATACCAGAGTTATCAGACCCAGCTCTACTCCGACGAGCAACGCATCGCTTCGGGCAAGGGAAGTAACGCGCAGAAGCAGCAAGCGCTGTTGGCGATGCAGCGTAAGTACGCGAAGATCACCGACCAGCTTACGCAGCAGATTCGCGATGTCGCGGCTAAGGTCGCGCAGCAAAAGCAGCTGAAGCTCATCGTCACCCGCGAAGGCGTCGGTTACGGGGGTGTCGACATCACGCCCGACGTCGAGAAGAGCCTCAACATCGTCGAAAAGGCCTCGCCCGCACCGAGCGGTTCGTAGGTAACGCGTTCGTCCGATGCTGGGTACGGTGCAACAGCTCGCCTCCCGTGTCGGCGGACGGGTCGTCGGTAATGGCGACGTCCAGATCGGCGCCATCGTCTCGGTTGAAGAGGCCGACGCGCAAGCGCTGACCTTTGCAACGGACGTGCGGTATTTGGCATTGGCGCTCGCGGGTAAAGCGGGCGCCGTGCTCGTCGATGCGTCGGTGCCGTTCGAAGCGTCGTCGAAACCGCTGATCGTCGTTGAGAACGCACGGTTCGCACTCGCGCAGCTTCTGCGCGATCTGCGCCCGCAGCGTCCGCAAGGACCGTTCGTGCATCCAACGGCCGTCGTCGAATCGGACGCATCGGTCGGCGAGGGCGCGTACGTCGGCGCGCACGCCTACGTCGGCCGCGGAGTGCGACTCGAGGCGCGCAGCATCGTCGGCGCCGGTGCGTTCGTCGGTGACGGTGCGTCGGTCGGCGAAGAATCGTGGCTGCATCCGAACGCCAACCTGATGGAAGGCTGTCAAATCGGCAAGCGCGTCGTCCTTCACGCCGGCAGCGTGATCGGCAGCGAAGGCTTCGGGTGGGCGTTCATCGAGGGTACGCTCGAGCGAATCCCCCAAGTCGGCAACGTCGTCTTGGACGACGACGTCGAAATCGGCGCGAACACGTGCATCGATCGCGCGCAAACCGGAAGCACGCATATCGGTACCGGCACGAAGATCGACAACCTGGTCCAAATCGGACATAACTGCCAGATCGGTAAGCACTGCGCGATCGCGGCGCTGACCGGAATGGCCGGGTCGACCGTCATCGGCGATTACGTCAAGATCGCGGGCCAGGTTGGTACGCGCGGACACATGCGCGTGGGATCGCGCGCGACGATTGCGGGTCAATCGGGCGTGTGGGGCGACGTGGCCGACGGCGCGACCGTATCGGGAAATCCGGCGCGCGATCATCGCGAAGATCTCCGGCGAGAGGTCATGATTCGTAAGCTGCCAAAGCTGATCGCACGAGTCGAAGCGCTGGAACGGCGCCTCGGCAAAGACGATTCGCAATGAACGAACAGAAGACGCTGCGCAAAGCGGTGCATCTGGAAGGCGTCGGTCTTCACACCGGTTCGCACGCCATCGTCGACGTTTTGCCCGCGCAGCCCAACACGGGCATCGCATTCTCGCTCGTTTCGGGCGAAAAAACCACGACCGTTCCGGCAACCGCCGAGAACGTGGTCGATACGTCGCGCGCGACGGTCATCGGACGCGACGGAGCGTCGGTGTCGACCACCGAGCATCTGCTCTCGGCGCTATTCGCGTCGGGAGTGAGCAACGCCGAAATTCGCGTCGAGGGTAAAGAGATCCCAATCGGCGACGGAAGTTCGCGCGGGTTTTACGATGCGATCGAATCCGCGGGAGTGGTGTCGCAACGCGCGCCGCGCCCGGTGTTCGCACCGTCGGAGCCGTTCGTCGTTCAGAGCGGCGAGCGGATGGTAGCGGTGTTGCCGGCTCCGGCGTTTCGCGTGCGATTCGTGGCGGATTTTCCGGCACCGATCGGTACGCAGTATTTTTACGGCGAGATCGAACCCACGCTCTATCGCGACGAAATCGCGGCGGCGCGCACGTTCGGCTATTTGCACGAAGTCGAAGCGCTGCGGGCGCGCGGACTCGCCTTGGGAGGCAGTCTCGATAACGCGCTCGTTTTTGCTCCCGACGGTCCGATGCAGCCCCTGCGCTGGCCCAACGAAGTGGTGCGGCACAAAGTGCTCGACCTAATCGGCGATTTCGCCTTACTGGGAGCGTGGCCGCAGTGCGAAATCGTGGCAATCAAGAGCGGTCACGAACTGCACGCGCTGGTCGCGCGCAAGCTGCGCGCGCGTGTCATGGAGGTTCCGATAGGTGGCTGAACTCGACATCAGGCAGATCATGGCGATCCTGCCGCACCGTTATCCCATTTTGCTCATCGACCGCGTGCTCGAGTACGAACCGATGGTGCGCGCACGCGGTTATAAGAACATCACCTACAACGAGCCCGTGTTCGCGGGACACTTTCCCAACAATCCGGTGCTGCCGGGCGTGTACATGGTCGAAGCGATGGCGCAGCTCGGCGGCGCGGTGGTGCTGGAGCCGGGCGAGTACGTCAGCAAGGTTCCATATTTGGCGGGCATCGACAAGGCCAAGTTCCGCCGGCCCGTCATTCCGGGAGACCGGTTGGAGATCGAAGTGAAGATGCTGCGCCACAAGCGCAACATCGGCTGGGTGGGCGGCGAAGCGACGGTCGACGGTCAGTTCGTCTGCTCGGCGGAGCTCATGTTCTCGATCGCTTCGGATCCGCGCATGAGCGGCGACGCGACCGTCCTGCACGTATGATTCACACGACCGCGATCGTTCACCCCAGCGCGCAAATCGGCCGCAAGAGCGAGATCGGTCCGTACTGCATCGTCGGCGAGCACGTGTCTATCGGGGAGCGGACGGTGCTGCAAGCGCACGTTGTCGTCAACGGATGGACTGAGATCGGCGAGGATTGCGAGATCTATCCGTTTGCTACGATCGGCGCGGCTTCACAAGACCGTAAGTATACGGGAGAGCGCGCTTTCACGCGCATTGGCAGCCGTACCGTCATACGCGAATACGTCAGCATCCAGCGGGCTACCGGCCACGACGAAGTCACTGCGGTGGGCGACGATTGCTTGCTGCTGGCGTACGTGCACATCGCGCACAACTGCATTATCGGCAACGGTGTGACGATGAGCAACCTGGCCCAACTCGCCGGCCACGTGGAAGTGGGCGACTTCGCGACGATAGGCGGACAAGCCGGCGTCCATCAGTTCACCCGCATCGGACGGTACGCGATGATCGGCGGCGCTAGCAAACTGACCAAAGACGTGCCGCCGTTCTTCCTCATCGAAGGCAATCCGGCTCAGCCCTACGGGCTCAACAGCGTGGGCCTGCGGCGCGCCGGGTTTTCCGTCGACGAGCGCAACGAGATCAAGCGCTTCTACAAGCATCTCTACAATCCGAAGATGAACGTCTCGCAGGCGATCGAGGCGATGCGTGGCGAGGTCGCGACGCCGCCGGGCCAAGAGATAATCGCGTTTTTGGAGACCCCTTCAGAACGCGGCGTCTTAAAGTAGCGCCGCCGTAGCGTGCGTTATTTTTTTTCAACCGGCGAGCCGTCGGGCGAAACGAGCGCGCTGCTTTTGGCGGAAGCGATCGCGCGCATCGATCCGCAGGCCACGTTCGAAGGAATCGGCGCGCAGCGCATGCGCGACGCCGGATTTACGATGTGGCGCGATCACACGGGTTGGGCGAGCATGGGGCCGCTGGCGGCGCTGCCGCGCATTCCCAAGCTGCTTGCGACGATGTGGCAAACGGCGTTTCACATCAGAGACGTCAAACCCGACCTGGTCGTGGCGGTGGATTTCGGCGTCTTCAATCTGCGGCTCGCGCAGACGCTGCGGCGGCTGCATTACGCGGGTCCCGTTCTCGACGTCTTTCCGCCCGCAACGTGGCTCGATAACGAGCGCAAGGCGCGCGTCGTGAGCTCGGTCGCCGTTCCGATGACGGCGTTCAAGCATCAGTACGAGTTTTATCGATCGCTCGGTTTACCGATCGCATACTTCGGCCATCCGCTCGCGTCGCAATACGCGATGCGCGCGCCGCGCGAAGCGCCGCCGTCCGACGGCGGTACCGTCGCTATCTTACCGGGCAGCCGCAGCGGCGAACTGCGCCGCCACTTGCCGGCACTCGGGCAAGCGTATCGAATACTGGCGCAGCGGCGTCCGAACCTGCGCGCGGTTTTCGGTGCGTCGGACGAGCGCGCGCGCATGCAAATCGAGGAAACGATCGCGACGTTTGGATTGACGGGCGCACGCGTCGTCCACGGCGTCGCCAGGGCCTTCGCGGATGCCGACGCAGCGTGGGTGTCTTCGGGAACGGCGGTGCTCGAATGCGCGCTCTCAGGCGTACCTGCCGTCGCTCTCTACATCATTACGCCAATCTTGGTCAAACACGGACGCACGATGATCAAGCATGGCTTCATCACGCTTCCTAATTTGGTGCTCGGTCGCGAAATCGTGCCGGAACTTTTGCAAGAAGAGGCAACGCCGGAGCGCCTGGCGGACGAAATGGAGCGCGCGCTCGAGAATCCCGCGCTGCAATACGCGGCCTTCACCGAGCTTCGGGCAGAGCTGGGTCCGCCCGATGCGCTCGAGCGGTGCGCGCAGTTTGCCGTCGAGTTGGCGAAGGGGCCGGCGTGATGCGCCTCTATCACACGTCCGACTTGCACGACCATCGCGGCATCGCCGAGCGCCTGCGCGCGATACGCGCTGCCGAGCCTGGCCTGCTCTTCGATTGCGGCGATTCGCTGCGCGGCAGTCAAACGGTCTACCACCGGCGGGAGCCGATCGTCGATGAGATCGATGCGGCGGGTTACGACGCACAGGCGATCGGCAACCGCGAGTTTCACTACCTTTTTCCGCTGCTGAAGGCGCGCGCCGCTCGCATGCACCATCCGCTGGTGTGTACGAACTTGCTCGATACGAAAGGGCGCGCGCTGCCGTTCCTACCGTCGCTGCGCTTGCAGCGCGAAGGCACGAACGTGCACGTACTCGGACTGCTGATCATGCAGTATCCGCTCGGAAGTCCGTGGGAACGCGTGTTCGGTTGGCGTTTTCTCGATCCGTGGGATGCCGTCGAACCGTACGCTGCGAGCGTTCCGGCCGGCGAACCGCTGATCGTTCTGTCGCACGTCGGATTGAAGCTCGATCGCATATTGGCTCGACGCGTTCCGCGAATCGATTTGATCCTGGGCGGACACAGTCACGACACGCTGTTCGAGCCCGAATATGCCGGCGACGTGCCGATCGTTCACGCCGGACCGTACGGAAAGTTCGTGTCGCGTACGGAGCTGCATCACGACGCCGGACGATCGCGCTACGTCATCGATAACTACGCGCTGCTGCCGCTGCGCGAAACGGCCGCCTAATGAAGGCGCTCGTCGTCAGCAACGGTCACGGCGAAGCATCGATCGCCGACCGCATCTCGGCGGAAATGCGCGCGCTGGCGCCCGACGCGCGCATCGATCATCTCGCGCTGGTCGGCGACGCGTCCTCGGAAGGGATGAACGACGTCGGCCCGCAGCACGCGATGCCCAGCGGCGGATTGATTGCGATGGGCAACGTGGCCAACATCGCGCGCGACGTTCGATCCGGTTTGATCGGATTGACGCTCGCACAGCACAAATTTTTGCGCGGCGCGCGCGGTACGTACGACGTGGTGCTCGCGATCGGCGACGTCTATGCCCTCGGCATGGCGCTTGCCGCGCGCGCGCCGGTCGTGTTCGTCGGAACCGCAAAAAGCGTGAACGTCGCGCCGTACGGCCCCTTCGAAGAACGCGTGTTGCGGCGCGCGCGAGCGGTTTTCGTGCGCGACGAAGCAACGGCTCGGCGCTTGCGCGAGCACGGCGTTTCGGTCGACGGAGCGAGCAACGTGATCGTCGATCTCTTTGCGACCGCCGACGATCCGCGCGCGCAAGACGTGCTGGACGGCTTTGCTCCGGCACTGGTGCTTTTTCCGGGCAGCCGCGAAAGCGCGTACGGCGACGGAGGCTTTTTGCTGCGCGTTACCCGCGAGCTCGCAAAAAAGCGCGCGGGACTCGGCGCCGCGCTTTCCGTAGCGCGCAGTCTCGACGTGGAGCGTTTCGCGCGCGACGCACGCGGCGACGGATGGACCGTGCGTACGACCGGTAACGACGTCGTGCCGTTCGAGCTTGCCGATGGCGAGCGCGTCGTGGTGCGGGCTTGGCGCGGTGCTTTGGGTCCGATCTTGCGGCGCGTCGCGCTCGTTCTCGGTCAAGCGGGCACGGCTAACGAAGCGGCCGCGGCGGCGGGAGTCGGCGTCGTCGCGTTCGAGCGGGCCGCCGATCGTAAAAGCCGTTGGTATCGCCGGCGTCAACGAGGCTTGCTGGGCGAAGCGCTGATTGTCGCACCGGATCGTCTCGATGCGGCGGCTGCGGCCGTCGACGCACTGCTCGCAGACGAGGCGCGGATGGCGCACATGGGCGCGGTTGGGCGCGAACGGATGGGCGCGCCCGGCGGGGCGCGCAGCGTCGCCGGGTGCGCGGTACGGGTGGCTTCGCGTGCGTAGCCTGCGCGCGCTCATGCCGGCCGCCCTCGGAAGCGTGTATGCGGCGGTGCCGCTCTTTCCGGCGTTCATCTCGCTCACCAGCGTCGCGTTTCCCGGCGTTTCGCTGGTGCCCGCGCCGATCGTGTACGGCGTACTCGCGTACGTCGTGCTGCTCGCGATCTACGCGATGGCGATGCTGATCGCAAACCCGGCGCCCGGCGAACAGCCGCTGCTGCTTCCGATGCTCGCGTGGTTTTCCGCGTCGATGCTCAGCGCGCTGCTTGGTTTCGATCCGCGCGCCGGCGTGCTTTTCGTCTGCATCTTCGGATTGGGTATCGCGTGGCACTGCGCGCTCGTACGGTTTTTCGCCGACCGAAACGCAGCGACGGCGATCTTTTGGTCGTACTTGGTTTCGGGCACGCTCGCGGCGGTCGCCGCCGTCGCGATGGTCGCGACGCATCGACCTGCGGCTCTGTATGCAATTTCGCACGGCCGCGCCACGGGAACGTTCATCTTGCCGGGCGAGCTCGCGGCCTATCTGGTCGTCTTTCTTCCGATTGCCTATGCGATCGCTCGCGTCGCGCGCGCAGCGTCGTTGCGTGCGTTCGCGTGGGTCGCCGTCGCCGTCGGCCTATTTACGCTGTTCGAAACGCATTCGCGCGCCGGCTGGATGGGTTTCGCCGCCGCCGCCGCATTTCTGGTCGTGGCGCAAATGCCGCGCCGGCGCGGTCTGCTTGCTGCGGCCGCGGTCGTAGCGGCGGGATTGATCGCGGTTTCGCTGGCTTTCAACGTGCAGCACAATCCGAGCGAAGATTACACGCGCGTCGCGATCTGGAACGCCGCCGAGCAAATCATCGATCGCTTTCCGTTGACTGGAGTCGGTCCGTTCGACTTCTCGCGCCTGTACGCGGTGGTTCACGTTCCCGACGCCGACGCGACCGCTTTTCACGCGCACAGTCTCTATCTCACGTTCTTTGCCGAGCTCGGCATTGTGGGATCGAGTGCGTTTCTATGGAACGCGTGGTCGCTTGCGGCAGCGTTGCGGCAACGATTGCGCGAGGCTCCGCCCGCTTCGGCGCTGCTCGCGCTGGCCGCTGCGGCGGGACTCACCGGCGTGGCCGTGCAAGGCCTGATCGATACGATGAGCGTCGTTATTTTCGGCTTGTGGATGCCGACGATGGGTTTCGCGCTGGCCGCCGCGGCGGGCCGTTGGGAGAAGGGATGACGCTCCGCTCCGGGGCCGTCGCCCTCGTTCTGGCGCTCGGTGCCTGCAATCCCCAAGTGAGCAAGACTCCCGCCGGCCCCACCAACGCACCGGCCGCGGTGAAGACCCAACCGCCCCTTCACATCACCGGGCACGGTACGGCAAAGCAGCCGGTACGGATCGTTCGGCAAAATCACAACCGGATCGAGTACGAATTGATCGCCAGCTCGTTCGAGAGCCGCGGCCCGCAGGGCCGGACGCGCGCCGTCTTCCAGAACTCGACGGTAACCTTTCACGGAAAAGACGGCAGCACGATGACCGCGCGAGCTCCGCAAGCCATCGTCGACGAAACGGCGAACACGCTAACACTGCTCAACGGCGTGGTGGCGCGATCGGGTTCGGGAGTGATTCTGCAGTGCGACACGCTCGAGTACGATAACACCACGCAGATGCTGCACGGAAAAGGGAACGTGACGATCGTCGAACCCAACGGCTTCAAAGGCACCGGATCGAGCTTCGATTCGGATATTTCGCTGACACACATCACGATGCGATAGGCAATGAACGAAAACGGCGATCATCAGGCTTCAATCAGGCTGCGCGGTCTCGTCAAACGGTACGGCGAGCGAACCGTCGTCAACGGCGTTACCGCGCAAGTCGGTACCGGCGAAGTCGTCGGTTTGCTGGGTCCCAACGGGGCCGGCAAGACGACGACGTTTTACATGGTCGTCGGTTTGGTCAAGCCCGACGGCGGAACGGTGCTCCTCGACAACGGGGACCGCGAAATCGACTTGACGTCGGCGCCGATGTACGCTCGCGCGCGCAACGGCATCGGTTATCTCGCGCAGGAGAACTCGATCTTTCGAAAGCTGTCCGTGGGCGACAACATTCGTCTGATTTGGGAGCAGAACGGCGTCCCGCACGACGAGCGGGAGCGGCGGCTGCCCGCGCTTCTGGAAGAGTTCGGCCTGCGCGCCTTCGTGGACGCGCGCGGCGACAGCCTGTCGGGCGGCGAGCGCCGGCGCGTTGAAATCGCGCGAGCGCTCGCGATCGAGCCGGCGTTTTTGTTGCTGGACGAACCGTTTACGGGCATCGATCCGATCGCCGTCGCCGACATTCAAGCGATGATTCGGCAACTGCGCGATCGGGGTCTCGGCATTTTGATCACCGATCACCAAGTGCGCGAGACGCTCGCTATCGTCGATCGCGCGTACATACTCAACAACGGCCGGATCGAGGTGTCCGGTACCGCGCAAGAAGTTCTCGACTCGCCCATCGCCCGTACGTTCTATCTGGGCGAAGGGTTTCGGCTGTGAGGGCCGGCGGGCTCCGCTTCACGATCCTCGACCGCTATTTGTTAGGCGAGCTCGCCGGACCGTTCGGTTTCGGTTTGGGCGCCTTTACGCTGATCTTCGCGGCGACCGAGATCCTCAACATCGGCAAACTCGTCAGCGCGGACCACGCGCCGCTGTGGGCGGCAGTGCTGATCTTTGTGTGGTCTCTGCCGGCGCAAATCGTGCTCTGCATTCCGATGGCGCTGCTCTTGGGAACGCTGTTGACCATTCAGCGGCTTTCGGGCGACAGCGAGATCACCGCGATGAAGGCCGCCGGCATCACCTTCACGCGCGTCGTCGCGCCGTTGCTGGCCGTCGGCATCGTGATGTCGTTCGTTACGTATTTTCTTCAGGAGCGCGTCGTGCCGTTCGCCAACGGCCAGCTCACCGAGATCGAGAACAACGTCATCAACCACACCAGCGCGTTCAGCCGCGACCTGACGGTCTCGGCCCCGCTGCCGGGGGGTGGGCGACAGATAACGTTGGCGACGGCCTACGATCCGAACTCGCAGGCGCTGCTGCACGTCACGCTGGTGCAATACGACAGCAGCAATCAGCCGCGCCAGATCGTCTTTGCCGATCGCGCCGAATTTACGGCCAATAAGTGGGTGCTCGAGAACTCCAGCGTCTATAGGTTCAACCCCGACGGGACCACGCTGGCCGAGCCGCGCATCCCTCAACAGCAGGTCGAAATCGGCGAAAATCCAACCGACATCGTCAAGCGTATCAGTAACGACGACCCGGAGAACATGAGCCGCGCGCAAATTGCCGAAGTCGTGCATACCAATCAGCTTACGGAGAGCGAGTATCGTAAGTACGTTACAACATATCAGGAAAAGCTGGCGCGGCCGTTCGCGTGTTTCGTGTTCATCCTCATCGCGATACCGTTCGGGCTTCGGTCGATGCGCGGGGGCGGGAGCGCGATTGGCCTGTCGCTGGTGATCGTCTTTATCTATTACATCGTGATGACGGTGTGCTCGTTTCTGGCCGAAGCGTTCGTTCCGCTGGCGGCGCTGTGGGCGTGGGTTCCCAACTTGGTGTTCACGATAATCGGTTTGACGCGGCTGCGGCGCGCGGCGATGGTATGAGCCGCCGATGAACTTCGTCGAGATCTTACGCGGCATCGGAAACATCGCACTCGTCATGGCAGTGTCCGGGGGAGTCGCGTACGTCGGCGACCGCGTCGGTCATCAGGTCGGGCGCAAGCGCATGTCCTTATACGGCATCCGTCCTCGCTACACGTCGACGATCGTCGCGATCGCGACCGGCATGATTATCGCTCTACTGATTTCGCTGGTCGCAATATTCGCTTCACAAGAAGTGCAAACGGCGTTCTTCCGGCTCGGTACGCTCAACAAACAGATCTCGGATCTGCAAGACCGCGAGAACCAGCTGGAGACGAAAGTCAACCAGGGGCGGCTGGTGTGGCCGGTCGATCAGCTGATGGTGCCGTTCTACCGCATCATCGACCACAATGCCTCGCACGGCCAGCGGCTCGGTATCGTCAAATCGTTTTACGACGACGCGGTGAAGTATATCAATGCCAACTTTCCTCGGCTCGGCGTGAAGCCGTTCATAAAGCCTCCCGACGTCGATAAGAAGCTCGAGGACATCGCCAACGTCACGCAAACGTCGAAGTCGAACGTGATGCTCGCGGTCGAATCGGATCAGAATCTTTTCGAGAACGACCAGACACATTTTGCGATACGAATCGTTTCGGATCAGCGCGGCTATCAAAAAGGACAGATCCTGGCGCAGCTTTCGAACATTCCCAGCGGTGCGAACATGACCAGCGCGATGGGACAGCTGCTCAACGTCATTTCCGCAAATGCGAAACGCATCGGGCTCCCGCCGTTTCTTGCCGACAACGTTCAGGTCGTGCAAACGCTCCCGGGTGGGCCGCAAATGCAGCAAATGATCAAAAAGCCGGGCGCCTTCGTGCTGACGGCGTTTGCCGCCGAAGACTTCTATCCGCACCTCGGCGGCATACCGGTCGTCATCGTTCTCACGCAGCAGCCGGCGTGATTGGGGCGATTCTCGGCATCGATCCGGGAAGCGCCAAAGCGGGATATGCGCTTGTCGACGACGCCGGGAAGGCGTTGTGCGCGGGCATCGAGCCGATCGCCAGCCTTCCGGAAAAGCTGCGCGAGGTCGCCGCGGGACGGCCTGTCGCTTGCCTGGCGATCGGGCGCGGAACGCGCTCGCGCGAGATCGCGGAGGCCCTTAAAGGGCTCGGCTTGCCTGCCGTCTTCGTCGACGAGTTCGAGACGAGCCGGCGCGCGCGGGAGCTCTATTTCGCGGACCATCCGCCCCGCGGTTGGCGCCGCCTAGTCCCCCTCGGAATGCAGCTTCCTCCCAGGCCAGTCGACGATTATGCCGCTATACTCATTGCACGGATCTTTTTGGCGAGCAAGGCGGGTCCCGGACGTCCGAGCTGAAACCAACCTGGGAAAAGTCCGATACATATAAGCACCCGTTCGGGCGGGTAGAGTAGTTAAGAACAGGAGCGGAAAGGCATGCGTCGGGCTATCGGCGTCGTGTTGGTTACAGCGCTCGCCGTAGCGCTGTCTCTCGCTGTTGCGTCGGCGACCTCCTTAGACGCGCCGTCATACGATTTTCGCTCGGCCGTTTTCATGCAAGTCTTCGGAGAAATCACCGACCCAGCTTCGGCCGTCGCCGCCGCGTACGGCGATCGTACGTCCGAGTCGCCGCTTCGCGCGCTCGCGCTTCGGGTTCCCGATTCCGGGACCAACGGAAGCTTTATGGTAAACGTGGCGGCCGCGCCGACCTTCACGCAGGCGCCGCAACGGCCGGATACCGACGGCTACCGCGACCTGGCTCAGACCGTGGGTGCGCGCCTCCTCAGCACGAGCGTCTTGTATTCGGCGCCGGCGGCACCGCGAACCGACGCCGCTCCGAGCACGGTCAGCTCCGTCGCTTCCCCGCAGGCGTTCCCGGTGGCCGCCTACCAGCCCGTGGAAGCGGCCGCTTACGGCGAGCTGCCCTCGGGCGAAGTTTCGTTCGCGCCGATCGCCGGTTCGCAGGCGCTGGCAAAAACGAGCGCCAGCGGCGTTGCCGGCGCCGGTGGAACGAGCGCGTCGCTTCCCGCGCTCTTGCACGTTGGCCCGGTGAACTTCGAAGGACAAGTTCAAGGCGATTCCACGCAAGCGCCGCAGATTGCGTTGCACGACAACAGTTATGGCGCCGGGGCCGACATCGCGGTGCGCGCCGGACGCCGCAACCTCGACGTCGGGCTCTCGAGCAGCTACGAACAGCTGACGCGCAACGACGCAAACTTTTCCGCGGCGGCGCCGTCGGCATCGCTGGCGCTGCCAGGTGGCGATACGTCGCTGGTGATTCCGAACTATAGCAACTTGAGCCGCCTGACGTTGAACGCAGGCGTCGCAGTCCCGCTCGTTAACGGCCTGACGCTGAATCTCAACTACGATACCGCGCGCTTGCTGGGCAGCTACGGTTTGCCGGGCCTCACGAACCTCGACTCGATCGACAACGCCTACGGCGGCGGTCTGACGTTCGCGCTGCCGCATTCGTCGAGTACGCTGTCGCTGTCGGCCTATCAGTTCCGGTATCAAGACAATATTCTGCCGGCAAACTCAGTGTCTCAGACTCGAGAAAATCTCAACTTTACGGTGAAATTCTGAACGCGCGCCCACTTGGGGCGCGTTCTTATGCGTTCGCGCGAGCCGTTTCGGCGTTTGCGCTCGCCGCGATCGTTGCGGCCTTCGCGGCGATTCAACTGGCATCGTACGCCCTCAACGCCGGAGCGGCGGCGCCGGGAACGCTTCCGACGCGCGTGCCGCTTGCGTTCGGACTCGCCGTCTACCGCGCGCTCGATCGCATGGCTCCCGCGCCGTACGTCGTTGCGACGATGGCAAACTACGACCTTTCCACCGGCGATACGAAAAGCGCGCTCCGCGAAGCCATTTCGCTGCCGGCGTCGCCGGCCCGCGACGAACTGCTCGCGCGCATCGCGCGCGCGCGCGGCGACGAGCAGTTAGCGCTCGAGTACTTTCTTGCGGCTCCCGACGTGAGCGCGGTCGATGCCGCCGCACAAGCGCTGGCCGTGCGCAGCCCCGCGACGGGGTATGCGCTCGAAACGCTGCTCGAACGGCGGCTCGCATTGTTGACGACGCACCCCGACGACGTCGCGGAAACCGAGTTCCGGCTGGGACAACTCGCCAACCGCCAAGCGTGGCGAGAGATTCCCGACAGCAAAGCGCAGGGCGCGTGGCTCTATCGCGGCATGCACGATTTCCGATTTGCGGCCGCTCTCGCTCCACTCTCCGACAAATACCTGATCGTTGCCGCGAATCAGGCAATGCTGTTGGGCGATTTGGACGGCGCGCAACGTTACTTCGCGCGCGCCGCGGATGCAAATCCCGGCAGTGCCGACGCGCTAGCCGGACTCGGCGTCATCGCATATCAGCGAGGCGATTTAGCGGTAGCCGAGAAGGATCTCCGCCGTGCAATCGCGATCGATCCGAACTCCTTGATGGTTCGGTCCCTCATCCGTTTCCTGAGACAATGAAAATTGGGGTGGACGCCCAACTGACGGTCGGAACAGCCACCGGCATCGGTGAGTACGTGCGCGGCTTGATCGCAGCGCTGCGCGCGCTAGGTGCCGACGTCGCCGAGTTGATCGAACCGTCGCTCGATCCATGGCGGTTCGACCGGCGCGTGCTGTGGGATCAAGTGCGCTTGCCGCAGCTCGCGCGCGCCGAAGGAGCCGACGTGCTGCACTGCGCTTCGGGGACGATGCCGCTGCGCTTCGAACGGCCCGTCGTCGTCACCGTTCACGACGTCGCCTGGCTGCGCGTGCAAGCCCACACGCGGCCGTACGCGCGATATTACTTCGGTAAGTTCGCGCTGCAGCGCTACCGGCGCGCGGCGCGCGTTGCCGTCGACTCTAACTTTTCGCGCGGCGAGTTACTCGAGTTGCTCGACGGATACGATCCGGAGCGCATCGCCGTGGTCTATCCCGGCGTCGCAGGCGATTATTGCACGCTCGAACGGCAGGGCGGAGACGGACGCACGATTCTGGCGGTCGGCACGATCGAACGGCGCAAGAATTTAGAGCTCATCGTGCGCGCACTTCCGTCGCTCGCCGGCGCGCGCCTCGTTGCGGTCGGGCCGCCGACGCCGTACCAGCGCGAATGCGAGGATCTCGCTGCGGAGCTCGGCGTGCGAGAGCGTGTCGAGTTTGCGGGTTACGTCGAGCGCAAAGTGCTTTTAGACTTGTACGCAACCTGCGCGGTGGTCGCGGTTCCGTCGCGTTACGAAGGTTTCGGATACGCGGCGGCGCAGGCGCTCTGCACCGGCACGCCGTGCGTGGTTTCCGATCAAAGCGCGCTCCCCGAAGTCGTGGGCGCCGATGCGCCCGTCGTGCCGCTCGACGACCACGAAACGTGGGCGAACGAGCTCGCGGCGGCGCTGCGCGGAGAGCGCGATGGCGCGGCGGCCGGAGCGCGGGAAGATGCGCGCGAGCGGTTCGCGTGGGCCGCTAGCGCGCGGCGCATGCAAGAGGTGTATCGCGCGTCAGTAAATGGGTGAACCGGGTCCGCCCGGCGCGACGCTGCCGTCGTCGGGCGCGAAAATGAGACGCAGCGGGTAACTCGAGCCCGCTTCAGGCATCGTAACGATCGTAACGCGAACGAAACCGCGCGCCGGCACGACGTACTGACGAACTTTATAACGCGAAAACGCCGGAACTTGGTGCGACTGCACGAGCACGCCGTCGATCAAATACGTTCCGGTCGCGCGTCCGCCGCGCGGATTTTCGTAGAGGGCGATCGCTTGCGGAGAGGACGTCGGGTTCTGTACCGTCACGACGAACGATTGCAGCACGCCGTAATCCCCGGCGAGCGCCTCGCCCAGCAAATCGTTGGGCAGCGGAATCTGTCCGATGGGAAGCTCGAGATATTCGCTGTTGACGTTCCACTGCGTCGCGTAATGAAACTCGGGAATCGAATAGACGCCGCGGGCGTGTTTGTGCGTACTTTCGAGCAGATCCGTGCTCGCAAGCGCGACGTAAGGGCTTTCGCCCGCGTCCTGCGCGAACAGCGTCAGGTGGACGTCGCCTCCGGAAAGCACGCGCAGCTGCAGCATGTTGGCGACGATATTCCCTGGCGGAAGATCTTGCTCGGCCACGTTGACGCTCGTCTTGCCGGGAATCGAGACTAAGCGGCCCTGATTCTGAATGACGTCGGTTAGGAACGTCCGCGTCGCATCGTGTCCGACCAACATCTCGTTGGGTGCCGGACCGCCGTTGCCGCTGATGAACTGCACGAGCGCGGGTTGGTCCGACGGATTTTCGGCGCGTAAAACGACGCGGCGTTCCGGCTGTCCGGGCGGATTGTAGTGAAAGTACAAAAACCGCGACGGCTTCTCGCGGTGAAGGTCGCTCGAGAACAGCGAGCCGTTTTCGGTCAGCCGTTCCGGATAATCGCTCACCATCAGCGAGTCGGGCGAAATGCGGGGAACCGCGACGTTCTGCACGTCGACGTGCGTCGATCCGTCGACTTCGATGTAGTTCGTGCCTTGCAGCAACACGGGGACGTCGAACGACGCGACGTTGTCCTCAGCTAGCCTGCCGTGAAACGGAACGTCGTCGGGCCCGACGACCACTTGCGCGCCGGGACGCGGCTGCGCGACGTGACGTACGCTCGTGGCGACTTCGTCGCGCACGAACTGTTCGGATGCGGGATCGCCGGTAAGCTGGACCGTGATGCGCTGCGCGATGCTGCCGGCGTAATAGGCGACGGCGATTCCGACGTCGCGCGTCAAACCGCGTGAGTCGGAGACCGTAACGACGGTCGCTCCGGGCGCTTTACCGGTGACCGTCACCGTCTGGGTGGTTTGATCGACCGCGACGTCGGCCAGCGACGGATCGCGAACCGTAGCGTTGATCGGCGCGAGCGCCGAACCTACGGTAATGCGCTGCGTCGTTCCGACGGGGACTTGTAAGGCCGCGGGTGACACGGTGATCGGCGGCGCGGTCGGCGTCGGAGTGGGCGCGGCAGACGCGCTCGGTAACGATTCCGGTACCGCGCCCGGCGTCGCGGGCACGCCGCTGGTTCCCGGCGCGACGGACGGCGTCGGTGAGGGCGTCGGGAACGGCGAGTACGTCGGGCCTGGGACGGGCTGCGACGGCGGCTGCTGCGCGCGCGCGAGGCCGATGCAAAGAGCGGCGGTGACTCCGAAAACGCCTAAGGCAAAGGCCTTAGGCAATCTTGACCGCTTCAGCGTGACGGACCGCGGAAGCTAACAGCGTCTTATAGCCGACGTTCGGAAACAACACGGTGACCAAGTCCTTTTCCGTGCGTTCGACGGTGCCGAGCCCAAACTTCGGATGCGAGACCACGTCGGAAATCTTGAACCCGCCGGTCGCCGCTCCCTGGTCCGTCCCGCGCCGAAGTGCGCGCAGGCAGTTATCGCACGCGCCGCAGTTGAGCTTCTCGAAATCCTCACCGAAGTAGTTAAGAATAAACCGCCGCCGGCACGAGGCCGACTCCGCGTACTGCAGCATCATCGCGAGCTTGCTCTGGTCGTAAGATTTCTTGGTTTCGTAGTTGGCCAGGCTGAGCACGAGCTCGCGCTGCTTACGAACGGCTTCCGTCAAGCCGTAGGCCGATTTTTCGACGGGCTCGATGTAGCCGGATTTCTTGAGCAGCGCGAGGATGACTTTGAGTTTGGTTAAGGGCAGTTGCAGAATCTTGCGTAAATCCGTCATCGAAACGCCGCCCGGCTGATCGCCGAACACTTCGATCGTGCCGAAAACGCGCTGCACCTCCTCGACGTCGGGATACTTCCCGGTCAAGAAGTAGTTTTGCACGCGCGTGTCGCTCATGCGATAAATGAGAATGCAGCGGGACTCCAAGCCGTCGCGGCCGGCTCGTCCGGCTTCCTGGGTGTACGCCTCGAGCGATCCCGGCAGATCGTAATGCACCACGAAGCGGATGTTCGGTTTGTCGATCCCCAGACCAAACGCGTTGGTGGCGACGACCGCGCGAATGGCTTCGTCCATGAAGAGGTTGTGCACCGAGGTGCGATCTTCTTTATGAAGCTTTGAGTGGTACACCGCCGCTGGAACTTCGAGCTGGCGCGTGAGATAGTGCTGCACTTCGAGCGCGTTCTTGATCGTCGCGGTATAGACGATACCCGTGCCTTCGAGAGCGTCCGGCCCGGTAAAAAGCGCGTTGAGAATCTTGAGTTTATCGGCTTCCTTGTCGGCCTTGCGCGCTTCGTACACGAGATTGGGGCGATCGAATCCGCGCACGATCGGCTTGACGTGCTCGATGCCGAGCTGTTGCAGCACGTCTTCGCGTACGGACGGCGTGGCGGTAGCGGTAAGCGCGAGCACCGTCGGGCGGCCGAGTTTCCCGATAACGCCGCCGAGCGCCAAATACGCCGGCCGAAAATCGTGACCCCACTGGCTGATGCAGTGCGCTTCGTCCACGACGAAGAGCGGCACTTTTATCGATTGCAGCAAACGCAAAAATGATTCGTCTTCGAGCTTCTCGGGCGTCGTGTACGCGATCTTTATGCTGCCGCTGCGGATGCGCTCGCGCGTGCGCAGCTCTTGTTCTTCGGAAAGCGTCGAGTTGAGCGCGACGACGTCGGTGATACCGCGATCGCGCAACATGTCGAGCTGATCTTTCATCAGTGCGATCAGCGGGCTGACGACGACGGTGGTTCCTTCGAGCAGCAGAGCCGGCAGTTGGTACGTTAAGCTCTTCCCGGCGCCGGTTGCGAGAATTGCCAACGTATCCTGTCCGGAAAGGACGCGGGAAACGACCTCTTCCTGGCCCGGGTAAAAGTCTTTAAACCCGAACTTCTCTCGAAGCGCAGCGCGCAGATCCACGAGACCTCTTTCTTCAGATCCCTTTTTCATGGGAAGTACGAATGCCACCGTCTTCATGACGGCCTTCGCGTTACCTATAACCCTCGGCAGGGCATTCCCGTTTCAAGGCATACCCGGCGCCAGGCAAGCCCAAACGCCGGGAGTTCTTTCTCCTCCAGCTAAGTTGGGGGTGTGTCCCTCTACCGTACCTGGCGCCCCTTAGTATTTGCCGACCTTGTGGGCCAAGATGCCGTCGTCCGCACCCTGACGGCTGCGATCGAAAGCGGAAAGCTCGCCCACGCGTACCTTTTCTCGGGTCCGCGAGGCTCGGGCAAGACGTCGGCAGCCAAGATCCTGGCGCGCTGTATCGACTGCGTCAAGGGTCCCACGCCGGTGCCCGACAACAGCTGCGAAAACTGCCAAGCCATGCTGGCCGGCACCGCGCTCGACGTGCTGGAAATCGACGCCGCCAGCAATCGCGGCATCGACGAAATTCGCGCCTTGCGCGACGCCGTAAAGTTCGCGCCCGCTGCGATGCGCATGAAAGTGTACATCATCGACGAGGCGCACATGCTTACCAAAGAGGGTGCCAACGCGTTTCTCAAAACGCTCGAAGAGCCGCCGCCGCACGCGGTCTTCATCCTCGCCACCACCGAACCGGAAAAGTTGCCGGTAACGATTCTTTCGCGTTGTCAGCGTTACGCGTTCGCGCGCATCTCGATACCGGTGATGATCGAGAAGATGCGCGAGATCGCTAGTGCCGAGAAGATCGACATCGACGACGCGGCGCTGGCGGCAATCGCCTATCGCGCCGACGGCGGCTTGCGCGACGCGCTGACGATGCTCGAGCAAGCCGCGGCGTTTGCCACCGGCGAAACCGTGCTGCCCGCGACGCTCGATCTCGCGTTCGGCGCAACCGGACGCAACTTCGCGCAGACGCTGCTCGACTCGGTCGTCGCGCGCGATGCGTCGGCTGCGTTGTCGACGATCGAAACCGCGAGCGATGCCGGCGCCGACATGCAGGTGCTGCTGCGCTCGCTGATCGCCGCGTTTCGCAACTTGCTGGTTGCGCGCGTCGATCCGCATCTGCTCGCGCGCGACTTGGCTCCCGAAGACGCCGCGCACGCGACCGAACGCGCCACGGAAACGACGCAAGCTGCGGTCGTACGCGCGCTGCGCGTGCTCACCGACGCGATGTCGCTCGCCCGTTCGGGCGGCAACGCGCGCCTCGAGCTCGAGACCGCGCTGCTGCGCTTGATTCTTTCGTCCGAAGATCCGTCGCTCGACGCGCTGTCGTCGCGCCTCGCTTCGCTCGAAGAGCGCTTGGATTCCCCTAATGTCATCCCGGGCGCAGCGAGGAGAGCGAGCGAAGTCGAAGGACAGGCGCCACCACCGCCGGTGCCCGCGCCGGCGCCAAAGCTCGCAAAGAAAGAAGCCGCAGCTCCAAAACCCGATGCGGGACCGGTGTCGCTGCAAAAAGTGCGTGCGGCGTGGCAGAGCATTCGTACGAAAGTCGAAAGCGAATCGCCGCCGCTGCGCGGTCCCCTTTCGGGAGCGCGCGTCGAAGAGTTGGAAGGCGACTCACTCGTGCTCGTCGCGCGCAACGCCGTCGACGCCGACATCGTTCGCGGACGCATCGACCGGGTCGAATCGGCGATCGCCGACGTTTTGGGTTCGCCGCTGCGCGTCACGCTGCGCGTCGACGGCTCGCCGGCGCGTCCGAAAGGCTCTGCGCCCGGCGGCGTCGCATCCGTGACCGCTGCCGAGCCCCAGGCCGACGACGCGGACGCGCTCTTCAACTACGCCAACGAACGGATACAACAGTCATGAATCAAGCTCAGCTCATGGCCCAAGTCAAAAAGATGCAAGCCGAGATGACCAAAGCGCAAGACGAGCTCGCCAACACCGTTGTTACCGGCGTTGCGGCGGGCGGCGCGGTCACCGTTGAAATCACGTGCGATCAACACGTCAAGAGCGTGAAGATCGGCAAAGACGCGGTCGATCCCGAGGACGTCGAGACGCTGGAAGATCTCGTGGTCGTCGCCGTCAACGACGCGCTCGCCAAAGCGACGGAAGAGTCGCAAAAGCGGATGGCGTCGGTAACGGGCGGCATGCGCATTCCCGGCCTAATGTGATTCGAACGGTACGCTAATGCCGCGGTCTGGTTCGGTAGCGGGTCCGGTCGCGGCTTTGATCAACGAGTTCAGCAAGCTGCCGACGGTCGGGCCGAAAACGGCGGCCCGGCTCGTGTTTTATTTGCTGAATCGGCCGCGTCACGAAGCGCAATCGCTCGCCGAGGCGATTCTCAACGTCAAAGATCACGTACGCTTTTGTTCGATCTGTTATTCGCTGACCGAAACCGATCCGTGCGATCTGTGCACCGATCCGGATCGCGATGCTGCGACGATTTGTGTGGTCGCCGAAGCCAAAGACGTGTACGCGATCGAGCGCACCGGAGCGTTCAAAGGGCGCTATCACGTGCTCGGCGGCCTGATCTCGCCGATGGACGGCATCGGTCCGGCGCAGCTGCACGTCAAGGAACTCATCGAACGCATCGGACGCGAAGCGCCCACGGAAATCATTCTCGCGACCAATCCCAACGCAGAAGGCGAAGCGACGGCGCTGTATTTATCGCGCCTGCTGCTGCCGCTCGGCGTGGCCGTCACGCGTCTCGCATACGGGTTGCCGATCGGCGGCGACCTCGACTACGCCGACGAAATTACGCTGGCAAAAGCGTTAGAGGGCCGAACGGCGCTGTGATTCGACCGCTTTGACGCGGTAGCGTACGATGCGCGCGATGAGGTCGAACGGCATCGGTTCGTCGAGCTGAAACTGCACCGATCCTTTCGCGTGTTTGTAGGCGTCAAATTCTTTTTTGAACGCGACCATCGCTTCGGCACCCGGATAGAAACCGATGTGATTGGCGTGCGCGCCGAACCACACCAGAATCTTGCCCTGCCGAAACGCCGGCATTTTGTAGCTGACGATCTCTTGGGCGTCCGGTGCGGCCTTCTTAACGGCCGATCGCACGCTTTGCAGAACGCGGCGAACTTTCGGCGGAAAGCCGGCGGCGTAGTCGGCGAAGTCTTTAGGAGCCTTCATATTCACGGTGTCGGCGTGACGGGCGGCGGTGTGTAATCGACGATCACGGTAAAGTGCGTCGGAGCGGTCCCGGTAGCCAGCAGCATCGTCCGATCGATACCCTCTGCCGCGACCCGTACGCGGACGAGATGATTGCCGCCGACGGCATTTCCGCCCCATTCGAACGGTATGTCGATCGGTGTGAGCGCGTCGCCGGCAAACAGCGCATCGTAGACGTCGCTCGACGGATTTGACAGGTCGGTAAGCGCGTGCGTCTCGCCGCCAAACGTGCCGATGCCGGAATACACGTCGCCGGCCGATGCCGGCGTACCCGGTGCGTACGCATAGACCGTGACCTGCGACGCGCGCGCGTCGAAATCGTACGCCCACCAGTAGGAGCGATGCGACGTATCTTCGCTGACGAAATCGACCTCGTGGCCATCGGCATTCGCACTGCCGAGCACGTCACGCGCGGGAACGAAAACGGACCACGCGCTCGAGGCGTCCGCCGTCAAGCGCTCGGCGAGCCGGTCGACGCTGCTTCGCGCGCGCAGACGCTGGTCCAAATGTCCCGCAGCCAGAACGGTTGCGTGCGCGAGCCAAACGAGCAGCGCGCCGATCGTGAACGCGATGGCTGCCGAGACGATGACTTCCGCGAGGCTGAAAGCACGTTGCGACTCCACCGCACTCGGGTGAGTACCCGAGCGGCTGCGTTACGCGGACGCGATGCCGTCGCCGACCCGCACGACACCGGTCTGTACGACGTCGCAGTAAATCCCCATGACGTTGTCGCGCTCCTGCGCGACGAAGCGAAGGATGCGCGGATCGCTCGCTCCGCCGTGCAGATCGTAGGTCGTCACGACGCATCGCTCGATGTGCGTCCGTACGCGCAGCGTCACCGCTCCAACGGTTAAGGTGCGGCCGACGAGCGCATCCTCATCGTCTAAAAAAGCGGGCGCCGCAACGGCGAAGATGTTCGGACGAAAGCGCAGGGGCTCGACCGCGTTGCCCACGTGTTCGCCAAGCGCCCGAAGCCAACGATCGAAGACGATCGAGATCGGAGCCGCGTCGAAGAACCGGTCTCCGTCGCGCCGTTCGATTTCGACGCGCGCGCGTTGCGCGGCCGTCTGTACCTCGGGGCCGTCCGCGATCAGATGAAGCGTGTCGTTTTCCTTGCCGCGGAACTCCTGACCGAAGCGTGGACGGTCGGGGCTGGCCACGAAATACGCCGCCGTCCGGTCGCCGCGAACGCCGTCCGGGTCGACCTCGGCCTCGCGGAGTTCCTCGTAATGCAGGCTTTTGACGGGATAGCGCCAGATCGACGCGACGGTTCCGAGCAGCATGTCCACCGCTTCCCAGGGGTTTTCGCGCCGCCCTGCCAGAAATCGCCGCGCGATGGAGCTTCGTCCACTCGGGTTCGGCGAAATTTTCGACCGGGCCATTACCCTCTACATTCGCAACTTCGTTCCGTTTGCGTTGATCGTCGGCGTCATTATCGTGCCGCTCGCCGTGCTGCAATATTTCCTCGATCTCAGCTCGGTTCCGGAGTACGACGCGATGGTGAAGATTCTCACGCATCCCGGTAAAGCACCGCCCACCCCGGTGCTTCCGGCCTTCCTGCACGATCCCGCGATGCTGACGCTTTTCGTCGTGCTCGTTCTGGTCGTGTATTTGCTGTGGCCGTTCGCGCTCAACGCAATTGCCGTCGGCATCGCGCGGCTCTATCGGGGAAAACCCGTCGACTTTGCCGCTTGTTACAGAGCGTCGCTGCAGCGCTGGCCGGCCGTTATCGGTTTGCTGTTCATCGAGCTGGGTCTGATCTTGGCCTGGTACTTTTCGTTCCTCATCTTGAGCGTCTTGAGCGTGTTCGCCGCCATCGCGTTCGCGCGGGTCTCGATCGCGCTCGGGGTTTTGATCGGCATCGTGCTCTTCGTCGTCATCATCCTAGCGTTGCTGTCGATCGCACCGCTGGTCGTCTCGCTGACGTTTTCCATGTACGCGATCGTTATCGAGGAACGGCCGGTTTTTGCGGCAGTCGGGATCGGGTTTTCTCGCGTGTTCAACCGTAAAGAAATTTGGCGCGCGCTGTTGTTCTCGATTGCGGCCGGCGCGATCATGTTCGGCGCGTCGATGATCGTCAGCGCCCTCGTGATGATCGCCATGGTCCTACATTGGGTGGCGTTGGAGGTATTACTCACGTCGCTGTTCCGCGCGGCGGTCGCCCCGTTCTCGGCCGTATTACTGGCAATCTATTACTTCGACGTCCGCATTCGCCGTGAAGGGTACGAGATCGAAGCCGGCCTCGACCGGCTCGCGAGCGTTCCGCAACCGGCATGATCGCAGCGGCCGCCGTTCTCGCGGTCGTTCTCACGACTTCGACCGAACGCGACGCACTGATTTCGCGCTGGACGCACGCGTCGCACGCCGCAGTTCCGGCAAAGCGAAAGCTGCGCGACGCGGCAGCACCGCCGCAGGCCGCGATCGCACCGTTGCGTGCGCTGGCTGCGGCCGAGCTGAGCGTACCGGGACGCTACCAGCTCAATCCGGTCGCGGTGAAGCCTCCGAGCCCGACGTGGTGGGAGCGCGTGTGGAGCTGGGTGCGCGATCGTTGGGACGCGCTGATGCAAACGCTTTTCGGCCGCGTTCGGGTCAACCCCAAAGCGGCGGCGATTATCGGAGACCTCGTCATCGCGCTGCTCGTGCTCGCCGTTGCCGCCGCGGCGGTTCGCATCGTCGTCGTGTACGGCCGGCGCAGCCGGCGAGCCGCGTCGGTGCGCGCGCTCGCGCCCGACGCCGACGCCGCAACCTTGTACGCAATGGCCGCCGACCGCGCCGATCGCGGGGACTACGCTGCAGCGGCGCAGCTGCTGTTCCGCGCGACGCTCGCGCTGCTCGACGTGCGCGGCACGTTGCGCGACGACGCCAGCGCTACCGTTGGCGAAATCCGGCGGCGGCTGCCCCAGCGCGAGGTCGTTTACGCGTTCGACGCAATCGCCGCCGCGTTCGTTGCAGGCACGTATGCGGAGCGCCCGATCGACACGACGCAGTGGCAGCGCGCGCGTGACGCGTACCTTACCTTAGCGAGCGAACCGGCGGTATGACGTACCGGCGCACCGATCTCTGGATTCTGATTGCGGGCGCGGTGCTGCTGAGCGTTATCGCGTTCGCGCGCAACGCGGCGGAGCAGAAAGCGCCGGTTTCCGTATTTTCAACGTACGATACGGGACGAAACGGTTACGCGGCGTGGTATGGGGTCGCTCAAAAAGCCGGGCTTCCCGTTCGGCGGTTCGAGCGCGCGCTTGGAACGTTGGATCCCGGCGTCGGAACGCTGGTAGTTGGAGGCTACGAGAACGATCGCTCGGCCAAGCCTCTCGACGCCAACGACGCGAAGCGCCTCGAAGC
>DASRSM010000009.1:0-4267 GCA_035656415.1 Vulcanimicrobiaceae bacterium
AATGCCAGAGCGGCGGCCGTAATGGAAGAAGACGCATCGTTCATGGCTGCAGGTTGCGCGAATGTTGGCGGCACGCCTGCGGTCGGAACGACCAGTTCGAGCTTGCCGAGTTCGGGACTAAAGAACCACGGGTGGTGCATCAACTGCAAAGAACAATGCGAGCGAGCAGATCGCACGACGCACGAAGAATCTGGCATTGGAGGCATTCCCAACGGAGCAGTTTAACGATGCTGAGCGTGATGAAAACAGTGGCTCGCCCCGATCTGCTTCTCGCAGCCGCTTTCGTTCTGCTGACGGGCTGTTCGTCGTCGTCCGCGCAACGGATCGTGCCCGGCGCGTTGTCGCCCGGCGCGATGGCTCCGAGATTGCTCGGGCACAGCACGCCGTTTACTAACCTCTATGTTGCCAACGCGTCGACCGTCACGGTCTACGCGCCGGGCAGCGGCGCGGTCATGCGAAAGATATCCAACGTCGAGCCGGCGTCCTTGGCCGTCGATTCGTCGGGGAATCTTTATGTTGCTAGCGAGACCGGCGCCGGCCGCGTGCAGGTCTATAAGCCCGGTGCCACCGTTCCGTTTCGCACGATCACTCAAAACGTGAGAGGCCCGCGCACCCTCGCAGTCGATCGCTCCGACGATCTCTACGTCGCCAACGGCTACTTCAGCGTCGGTGTTTACGCCCCGGGCTCGAGCACGCCGCTGCGCAACCTCAAGAGCTTTTACCCGATCTCAATCGCATTCGACGTCGCGGACAACGTGTACGTCGGGCGCAGTTCCGGTCCGTACGGCGGAAACGCGTCGCGCGTCGTCGTCTTCGCGCACGATAGCTCAAAGACGCTTCGAACAATCGCCGCCGGCATCAGCGATCCGCAGTCACTGGCCTTCGATGCAAGCGGTAACCTCTACGTTGCCGACACGAATGTCGACCTCGTCGCGGTCTATCCCAAAGGCGCCACGAAACCGCTGCGCAAGATGAGAACCGGTCGCGGGCCGACGTCATTGGCGGTGGACGGGTCGGGCAACCTATATGTCGCGAATAATGTTTCAAGCACGGTCACCGTTTATGCGCTCGGAAAGTCGAAGCCGGTGCGCACCATCACTTCGGGGATCTCAGGTCCGACTGCGCTGCTTCTCGACGCTTCCGGAACGCTCTACGTCGCCAATCGCCGGACCGTAACCGTCTACGCGCCAGGTTCGAGTTCACCCGAACTCAAGATTCGCAACGGCATTAACGAGCCGGTCGCGCTCGCACTGGGTCCATGAACGCGCTTCGCGTTCTGGTCGTCATCGAGGCCGCGCTGTTCGGGCTGGCCGGCTGTTCGGGTCCCGGCATACCGGCGAGTCTAAGCCCATCAGCGTATACGCCCGCGTCGGCCGCCTCTTCCGAAGAGCTCTTCGTCGCCAATCACACGTTCGTCACGGTCTACGCAGCCAACGGTAAGCTGCTTCGCAAGATCTCCACCGGGTTGAGCGCTCCGGCAGCCCTGGCACTCGATGCGAATCGTAATCTCTACGTCGCGAATCGGAAAAACTCGACCGTCACCGTTTACCGCGCCGGCACGACCGTTTTGCTACGGACGATTAGCAGCGGAGTCTCGCAGCCGCGCGCTCTGGCGTTCGATAAACACGGCAACCTGTACGTCGGCAATAAGGGCAACGGTACCGTCACGGTCTACGCGCCCCAAATGAAGCTTCCCATCCTCACGATCGCCAACGTCGACCCGCACGTCCTGATATTCGATCAGCTCGACCGGCTGTATGTCGGAAACCCGGGCCTTAACGAAATCCTCGTGTACGAACCGCCGAGCACGAAAGCCGAACGCATCGTACACACGCATAACGGCCCGCTCGGCATCAGCGTCGACCAAAAAGAGTTCCTCTACTGCGTCAACAATACGAACGTAACAGTCTACACACCGACCGCAACGACGCCCTCGAGCCGGATTGTCGATGGCATCAACTTTCCGAGCACGCTCGCCCGATTTGAGAGTAGCCTCTACGTGGCGAATTGGGGCGTCAACCCAACGCTGTCAAGCATAACTGTCTATAACCTCAAGAATCTCGCGCTCGTGCAGACGATTCGGCGTGGCATCGGCGACCCGCTCGCGTTGGCGGTCGACCGCACCGGGAACCTCTTCGTCGCGAACGGTGCCTATAGCACCGTGACCGTCTACGCGGCCGGCAAGACCTCGCCGCTACATACGATCTCTACCGCGATCCGCGAACCCGTGGCCCTCGCTATCGCGCCCTAGGCGGAAACGCGTTAGAATCGAAATCATGAGGCGACTCTTTGGAACGGCCTTGCTTGTATTGCTTTTCGCTATGCAGGCGTGCACCGCAGGTCAACGGGCGTACGTTCCACAGGCGAGTGCAGTCGTTCAAGCGCCGGATGCGGTCTCGCCCAGATTTCAAGGGCGTGACAGAGCCATGGTCGTCATCGCTTTGCCCCCGATCCGCCCCAAAGGTGCGCCAATCGATTGGTCTTCGGACGCGCTTTCGAGCCGGACCGCTTTTGCCACGCTCACGGTCGGAGAGCAGTCGATCGGGCAGATCGCGCTGAACCCATCGAACAAGCACTGCCTCTTTGTAAGCGTCGGGCTCAGCTGCACGATCGTTGCCACCGTCAAGCCGGCGCGGAAGAAACAAATCGAAGTCCAGACGTTCGCCACGGGAGTAACGCTGCCGTTGGCACTCGGACACATCACCGCCAACCTGTATCGTGGCCGCAACGTCGTCGCGATGTCGATGAGGGGAATCGCGCGGAAGCTCAAGATCGTTCCGAGCGCAAAGACGCTTCATCGCGGCCAATACGTGCTCGACACGATCCAGGTCAAGGCACTCGACGCGGCACGAGCGGAAATTCCGGACACGAGAGTGATTGACCCGGGCGGCTATGCTTTGAAAGTCTCGCTCGCCTTCAGCGGATTTCGTAGCGCTCGGGCTGAGCTCCACGGCAATCCGCTCGTCGACACGTTTCAATACGACGGATTCGCCTCAGGTACCGAAACGATCGATGCGAACGTTCGCAACGTCAACACGCAGCTTCCGCCGGCAAGCACGACGCTGACGGTCGTTCCCGGCAATAGCGATTTCGCGCCACTTATTATGGGCATTGCCGTTCCGGGGCCAGAGTACGGAAAACCCGTCAAGACGATCGGGGAGTTTTCACTGACCGTCGCCAGCAGCAGTTCCGTTCCGGCGCGGCAGTTCATCAACCCGCATCGGATCCCGGGCAGTTATCGAGCGAGAACAGATTGGAGCATCTTTGGCGGCGGAACCGACGGAAGCTTCTGGATCGGCAACGTGCATTACTCGAATACCCTTTCCGTGCTGGGCACCGTCACGCTGCCGCCAAACGTTCCCTTTCCCAGCGCCATAGATAGCGAGGGCCACTTGTACGGATGGGATCCGGTTGTGGGCCAGTGTGCACTCTACGAGTTTCCGAGCGGATACGGTTCCCTAAGTCCGATTCGCGAGATTGACGGACCGTGCGGGGAGAATGTCGTGATCGACGCTGCCGGCAACGTCTACGACGCCGGTCAGTTCTTCGTGCCTAGTCAAACGGCACCGGTCTTCGGCGTGCAAGAGTATCCGGCCACGGGAAGCGGAAATATCGCACCGATCCGACAGATGGTCGTCTCGACTAACGACGATCTCGTTGGCGCCGGATTTCTCAGCCTAGATATAGACGACGCCGGCAACGTCTACGTCGCGGCGCAAACGTCCGAATCGGATTCAGGTCAAATCTATATGTTTGCACCGGGACAAACGACCGGGACCGTGCAGCTCGGCGGGCTTCAAGTTCTAGGTTTCGCTGTCGATGGCGCGGGCGATATCTACGCGGCAATCCCGACGTCGTCGAATTCCTCATCCTCGGAAGTCGAAGAGTTCACGCCGGGCGCGACGACACCGATACGCTCGTTCTCGGGAACCGATTCGTATGGATTGCCAATTCTCGTACCGCGCTAGCTGCGCCGATCGTGCCACCTGAAGGTAAGCGGCACGATTTGGTGCTTTGTGAACCGTGCCTAGAGTTTGCCGATTCATTCGCGCAGATGCGCGACGCGTTTCTCGCCGCCGGGGAGCACGCGTGGACAGGCCGGCACGCGTTAGCCCACACCGACGTTCCGGCGTGGATTGCGGCGCTGAACCGGCGAGCGAGAGGCGCGGACATCCCCCAAGACTGGATCCCCTGGCCGCCGGAGACGAACCTCTGGGTCATAAAGGATCGCAACGTCGTTGGTGAGCTTGAACTGCGCCATCCTCTA
>DASRSM010000010.1:0-26430 GCA_035656415.1 Vulcanimicrobiaceae bacterium
CGAAAAAAAGACCTAGCGCAACGGAAAAAACCGTGAGGAGGACGCGTTTCATACGGCGTCCTTCGACCAGTCGTTGCAGAAAACCCAACTGTAGCTACATGTAATACAATACGCTACAATGAGATCCGGAAGAGGGAACCATAGCATGGCGTTGCGCACAAAGAAGACCGAAGCCGAGCACATCCGCGATTTGGAAAAGTACCAGGACCGCGTGATCGAGGAAGCTGACCTCATTGTTCAGCCCCGAAAGTCGGGCTTGGCACCGATCTCGATTCGGCTAAGCGAACCGCTCCTTGCGCGACTGGACCGCATCGCTTCCCGCGAACATCGCACGCGCAGCAATCTCATCCAACACATTCTTTGGGAATACGTGCACGAGCCGGATAGAAAGAAACCTCGATAGCGCGCTAGTAAATCGCTTTCTCAATTGCGGGATTGCAAAGCAGCGACGTAACGGCAGCATCGAGCGTTTCCCGCGACGCTGGCGCGTCGCCCGCAAAAAGCCGCCAGCCGACGTAGCGCTGTGCGGGCATTCGTGCGACGGTGGCCTCGCTGCCGATCGTTTCGATCCATACCTCGCCCGGCCGCGGCTTGGGGCTGGTTAGCACCGTCAATCGGTGCTTGTTCGGGTTGAAGATCGACTCGTCGCGCTCGACGCGCGCGCGCAGCTCGGCCGAGTCTTTGTCGCTCTCAAAGCGTACGATCTCGTTGCGCTCGACGCGCTGCACGTCGACGCCGAGACGCCGCAGCGTCACCATCGCCGTATACGCGCTGTTGTCGGGAATCTTCAGCCCGATTGCCAGAACCCGTTCGCTCACGAGTTCGCCGCTTTCACGAAGCTTTTGAAGAGCACCGCTCCGCCCGAAGGCGCGAGAACGTCTTTCCCTTCGCGTCGATCGAGGTGGTTGAAGTTCCACGCGTCGCGTTCGGGATGCGGCATGATCGCCAGCACGTTGCCTGCGCGGTTTACCAATCCGCCGCAGTTCAGCGCCGATCCGTTCGGCGATGCACTCTGCGACGCCGCGCCGTCCGCGTTTGCATACACGAACGCCAAATGACCCCCGTCGACGATCTCTAGTAGATGCTCGGGAGTAGCGGCGAGGCGACCTTCACCATTGGCCGCCCACGCGGGAACCAATGCGCCTTTGGGCAGCGCCGCGGTGATCGCGCAGCGCGAAGGATCGATCGCGAGCTTCAAGTACACGTGGCGGCAGACAAAATGCGGTTCGGGCGCGTTACGCGTAAAAGCTGCGGTCGGGCCGCGCACCGCGCCGGTTCCGGGAACGAGTCCCGCCTCGAGCACGATCTGCGCGCCGTTGCAGACGCCGAAAACGAGCTTGCCATTCTGTGCGCCTTCGACCACGAAGTCCATAATGCGATCGTGCGCCGCGATCGCGCCGGCACGAATCCGGTCCTCATACGCAAAGCCGCCCGAAAGCACGTACGCGTCGTATCGTCCGAGCGTTTCGGCTTGGGACCAGTGCACCAGTTCGGCGTCGCCGCCGCAATCGCGCAGCAGCGCAAGCGTTTCATTTTCGGAGTTGGTTCCCGGGAAGATGGGAACGGCGATTCTCGCGCTCACGGATACACCTCGGCGAGCGGCGCGGACCACGTAGCGTACAGGTCCTCGACGTGCAGCGACTCGTCGTTGACGACGAAGTGTGCGGCCTTCGAGACCGTCCCGACGCGACGAACCGTTGCATCGCCCGCGAGCTTCAAGAAGCGCTGCTCGTCGTCCACCTCGACGACGAATCCCGGAGTCTCGTCGAAGTACGCTTCACCGGCGAGCTCGACTCCCAGCGAACGGCCGGCTTCGCGTGCGGCAAACGTCGCGCGCGCAATTGCGGCCAACGTACCCCCGGCGCCGACCGGCGTGCACGAACGCACGAGGCCTTCGCGCATGGCGCTTCGCAGCAACTCGAGATCGACGCGAAGCTCTGAGTACTCGACCATCGGTATGTTGTCGTCGTCGTTGCCGAGCAGCTCGGCAAATACCGTTCCGCCGAGCCCCGGGCTCACGTTGCCGATGACGTAAATGGCATTTTCGGCGCGCTTAAATCCCGGTGTCACCGTCGCCGCCAAATCGTCGATCGCCCCGACGCACGCAACGATCGGCGATGCAGCGACCGCAATACCCGTCGTCGACTCGTTATAGAGGCTCACGTTGCCGGACACGAATGCTAGGCCCAATTCGCGCGCGGCGAAAGCCAAGCCGTCGATCGCGGAGACGAGCTCGCTATATTGCTCGGGTTTGCGCGGATTGCCGAAGTTCAAACAGTCGGTCAAGCCGATCGGCTCCGCACCCGTTGCCCAGACTTTGCAAACGGCTTCGACGACCGCAAGCTCGGCAGCGCGCCGCGGATCGAGACGCCCGTAGCGCGGATTGCCGGCCACCGCAAGCGCAACGCCGAGATTTCCACCGCGCACGGCTGCAAACACGCCTGCCTCGCCCGCACCGCGCGGAATCACGGTCATACCGCGAACGACGGCGTCGTAGCGGCGGTACAGCGGTTCGCGCGAACACACGGCTCGATGCGCCAACACGCGCGGCAATAGCTCCACGATCTCGTCGGTCGAGAGCTCCGGGTAAACGATGCTTTCATCGCGCAGCTCGTTCGGCCGCAGCTCCGTAAAGGGCAGCTCGTCGCGAATCGATCCGGTGAGAAACTCGATGTCGACGTCCATCACGATTTGACCGCGATGGCGCAGCACGTATTTCTTCTCCTTGGTGACGCGGCCGACGATGGTCGCGCGCGCGTTATAGGCAATCTGCGGGAGCGTGTACTCCTCGTTGTAGATTCGCAGAATCTCGGGCGTGACGTGCGGCGGCAGAACCCACAGCAGCCGTTCCTGCGTTTCGCCCACGGCGATCACCTCGGGCGGCATACCTTCGATCGCGACGTTGACTTCGTCGAGATTGATGTCGGCCCCGAATCCGCCGCTGGAAACGATCTCGGCGGAACACCCCATCACGCCGCCGGCCCCGAGGTCTTTGAAGCCCGCGACGATCTCGTGCTCGCGCAAATAGCTAAACGCGCGATAGCTCGCACGCATTAACACGTTTTTCAAGAACGGATCGGGCACTTGAACGGCGCCTTTGTTGGCCTCTTCGTCGTCGGCGTCGAGCGTCAGCGATGAAAACGAGGCGCCGCCAAAGCCGCTGGCGTCGGTCGCCTTGCCGACGAGCACGATATCCCATCCGTCCGCGTCGCGCGGCGCATAGGAATGGATGATCTCGGACTCTTTGACGATGCCGAGCGCAACGACGTTGACGAGGCAATTGTCGTCGAAGCTCTCGTCGAAGTAGACGTCGCCGGCAAGATTCGGCACGCCGATGGCGTTGCCGTACGCGGCGATGCCGTCCACGACGCCGACGGCGACCGAACGTTGGTGCGAGTCGGGGTCCTCGATGCGTCCGAAGCGCAGCGGATCGGCTACCGCAACGACTTCAGCGCCCATACAGAGCACGTCGCGGACGATCCCGCCGATACCGGTCGCCGCGCCTTCAAACGGAACGACTTGCGACGGGTGGTTGTGCGACTCGTGCGCGATGACGACGCCGTACCGCTCGCCGTCGTGGTCGCCCAGATACAAAATGCCTGAATCTTCCGCCGGCCCTAAAATGACGCGCGACCCGGCCGTCGGCAGTTTCTTGAGGTGGTGGCGGCTCGACTTATAGCTGCAATGCTCGCTCCATTGTGCGTCGAACGCGTGCAGCTCGACGACCGAAGGATCGCGTCCCAAACGTCGTGCGATGCGCTCGAGTTCGTCTTTGCGCAGCGCGACGTTGACGGGAGCTTGATTAACCAAGAGCGGCACCCTGCGGAACGTGTGTCGGCTGCTGCAGCGACGCGTCGGCGTGGACGACGCTCGAGCGCGCGTTGGCTTGCATCAAGAGCGTGCGTCCGTAGAGCACCGTATCCTCGAGACCGAAGAGCTTCGCGCACTGCATCGTGAGTTGATTGACTGCGATGCGCCCGTCGAGCACGGGCGACGACGACGACGCGTCGAGCATCGAGCGCAGCAGATCGCTTTCGCCGGCCGCGACGAAGATGAGGCGGGCGAACGTCGCCTCGAGCTGTCCGACGAGCTGCAGCACGTATCCCGGCGTGGTCGCCGGGCTCGCTACGTGACGGACGGTCGGCAAACCGAGCTGTCCCACGGACTGCACGATTTCGTTGAGACGCTCGACCTGCGCGGACGAATCGGCCATCACCGCAACCATACCCGGACGCATCACCGGAAACGAGCCGACCAAATCGGCAACCCGTTCGTACGCGCGCTTCACTTCGGCGAGCGCGTTGTCGTCGACGCTTTGGAGGTTGCGATAGATCTGCTTGTCGAGCATCAAGTCTTCGCGGCCCTGCGGCCAGATGCGCCACGAGTCGTTGTCGATCACGTCGGCGATTACGAGCTGGCCTTGATTCTCGCCGCCGGCCAAACGGCCGAACTCGATTTTCAAATCGACCAGCAGCACATCGCGCCGGCGCCAGGCATGCGTGAGGATGTCGAAGGTCAAGCGTGCCATCTCGCTCATCGCGGCGACTTCGTGCGGCGCTGCAATCCCGCGCGAGATGATTTCGTCGGGACCGATCATCGGGTCGTGGTTGGCGTCGTCCTTGACAAAGAACTCGGTAACGCGCGGAACCAATAGCATACCGCGCTGCACGTTAGGGTTACGCTTGACGAACGAACCTGCAGCTACGCCGCGGGTCACGACTTCCAGCGGAATCATGTTGCAGCGGCGTACGACCATCTCGTTCTGATCGTCGTCTTCGCCGCCGTTGAGATAGTGGGTCGGAAGGCCGCACAGGTTGAGCAGCCGGAAGACGCGCGCCGTCGTTTGCGCGGCTAAGCGTCCTTTACCGGAAATCTCGTTGCGGCGCGCACCGTCGCCGGCCGAAATCTGATCGGTCTGCGCGACGATCAGTTGATCGGGCTGACCCGGATACTCGTAGAGCACCTTGGTCTTGCCGCGGGCGATCTCAATGCCTTTGTTCACTTCGTGTCACTGACCTCAGCTTGTTTCGGGAATGATTCCATGCGCTCGATCTTGTCGGCGAGCAAAAGCGCGCGCTGCGGCGCGGTGCCGACGTGCTTGCCGGGATCGAGCAACCGGCGAATCTCGGCAGGATCGATACGTGAAGTTAGATCTTTATCTTCCACCAAAAGTTGCGAAAGCGGGTTGTCCTCGCCGCGCGCCAGCGAGTCCCACGCCTTCATCGCCGCTTCACGAATCGTTGCGTGCAGGTGCTGACGATCGCCGCCGGAGCGTACCGCTTCCATCATCACGGCTTCGGTGCCGGCGAACGGTCCGTACGTGCGCAGGTTGTGCGCGATGCGTCGTTCGTTGACCCGCAAGCCGCGGACGACGCGCAGCGCCAGCGACACGATTTCGTCGGAGCAGAGCATCGCTTCGGGAAGAATCGTTCGGCGATTCGCGCTATCGTCGAGCGTGCGTTCCAAATAGTTCGTCGCGGCGTTCTGCCACGCGACGTCACTGTAACCGGCGAGCAGGCGCGCGAGCGAGTCGATGCGCTCGCACAAAATCGGATTGCGTTTGAACGGCATCGCCGAACTGCCGACCTGCGATTTGCCGAACGGCTCGGAAACTTCGCCGAACTCCGGCGAACTGAGGATGCGAATGTCGGCGGCAAACTTCGAAAGCGACGCGCCCAAACCGGCCAGCGCCGTCAGCAGCATATAGTCGAGCTTGCGAGGATAGGTTTGCGTGCTGATCTCGCGAGCTTCGAGGCCGAACTTCTGCAAGACGTACGCCTCGATATTGGCCGACTTACCCGATCCGTCGAGCAGATGCTCGTACGACGCCGCGGTGCCGACCGCGCCGCGCAAGCCTTTGGTCGTGAGGTTGTCGAAGGCGAACCGGAGTGCCGCGTCGTCGATCGTCAAGTCTTGCGCGTACACGGCGAGCCGGTAACCGAGCGTCGTGGGCTCGGCCGGCTGCAGGTGCGTAAACGCCATGCACGTGAGGTTGGCGTATTCGCGGATCTGGGCGGCAAACGCACGGAGTAACTCTTGCAGCGATGCGCCGATCGCCGACAATGCCAGACGCAGCCGGTACGTCTCGACCGTATCCTCGATGTCCATCGACGTCGCACCGAGATGCAGCTTCGCTCCGCCGGCTTTGGCCTGCGACGCAAACACGCGGATCTCGGCCATCAAGTCGTGATGGATCTCGCGCTCGATCTCGAGCGCCGCGTCGATGTCGATGCGATGAGCGTGCGCGCGCAAATCGGCGACTTCCGCCTCGGTGACGAGACCCTCGGCTGCCTGCGCCTCGGCCAGCGCGACCCAGGCCGTACGCCAGAGCCGCCGGCGCGTCTCTTCGGAAAAGAGCGAGCGAAGCTCGGCGCGACCGTATCTCCAGGAGAACGGTGAGGCGTACGTCGTCGAATCCATGGAACGCCACGGCCTTCGCCCAGGCGATGCCGCGCTCCTTACTTTGACCTACTCCCCGGCGCCTAAAGGCCGAGGATTCTTCCACGTATCGCTCATGCGACACGCTGAGTTTCTTGCTTCGACGATTCACCCAGCGGCAAATCTCCACAAGCGATCCGGGCCGATCCAGCGCACTCGGTTGAGCCCGCTCTTCGCGCGCACGTTGGTTCCCGGCGCTTCGAGGGTTCCTCTGGCCGATGCCGTCATGTTGGTGATTCGCAGGTCTTCCATCACGACGACCGCGTGATTCTGGCGGATCGTCGTGCCGGCTTTCTGGAGCATGTCGTTGCGAAGATTCGCGATGGTGCCTTGCACGCGCGAAACCTTCGCTTTGGCTTTATGCCAACTCACCGAAAACTTGCGCTTGCGCAAAACGACTCTCGACGGTATGCACCGCATCTTCGAACACGTTTGTCATGACTTCGAGGCTTCGCGCCGCCGGCCTGAATGCCGGGACTTTACGGCGCGTCTGGTAAACCGTCGCCCTATGAAGTACATCGCGATTGCCTGTGCGGCGCTCTTCCTTTTAGCAGGCTGCAGCCGCTCGACGGTCGGGGGCGGCGGCCGGCATCCCGGAACGCAGCCCGGCGTGCTGCGCGTCGCGATCGTATCGGAGCCCAAGAGCCTCAATCCGCTGCTCTCGACCACGACGGTCGACAACTTCATCGACCGGCTGATGTTCGAGCCGCTCCTCTCGGCCGATCCCAAGGGCAATCCCGTGCCGATGCTCGCGGCCCAAGTGCCGACGCTGACCACCGGCGGCATCGACAAGAGCGGCTTGACCATCACCTACCACTTGCGTAAAGACGCGAAGTGGACCGACGGTACGCCGGTGACGTCGCAGGACGTCAAGTTCTCTTGGCAAGCGATCGTCAATCCGAACGACAACGTGATCTCGCGTCACGGGTACGACATAGTGCGATCGATCGACACTCCCGACGACTCCACGGCCGTCGTACACCTCAAAGAACGGTTCGCACCGTTCGTCAACACGTTCTTTGCCGAGAGCGATCAGCCGTACGCGCTAGCGCCCGCGCACGTTCTCTCGAAGTATCCCAACATCAATCAGATTCCGTTCAACAGCGAGCCGACGGTCAACGACGGCCCGTTCAAGTTTGCTTCGTGGACGCACGGCGACCGCGTTGTGATGGAAGCCAATCCGAACTTCTTCAAGGGCAAACCCGGGCTCGATAAGATCGTGATTTCGTTCGTTCCGGATGAGAACACGGCCGTCAATCTCTTGCGCACGCGTGCGGTCGACTACATCTTCCAAGCGTCGATCAATACGTACCCCGCGCTCAAGAGCGTCCGCGACACGCAGCTGGTGTTCGTCAACATGAACGCCTTCGAAGCCCTCGAGCTCAACCTTCAGCATCCGGATCTGTCCGATCCGCTCGTCCGTCGAGCGATCGCGTACGCGCTCGATAAGTCGAGTCTCGTGTCCCGTCTCACGTACGAGCAAGAAAAAATCGCGACGGGCGATCTTCCCGATTGGATGTGGGCGTTCGATCCGACGGTGAAGTCCCATCCGTACGACGTCGCGACGGCGAAGAAGCTGCTCGCGCAGGCGGGCTGGACGCCGGCATCAGACGGCACGGTCCGCCGCGGCGGCAAGCCGCTGTCGCTGCTGCTCTCCACCGACAACTCAAACGCCACGCACCGTGAAGAAAGCCTTCTCATACAGGAAGCGCTGCGACGGATCGGCGTCGACGTCGAAATCAAATACTATCCGCAGGATCTGCTCTACGCGACGCAAGCGATGGGCGGAATTCTGCAGGGTGGCAAGTTCGACTTAACGCTCGCACCCTGGTATGCCGGCATCGATCCCGACGACTCGTCCCAGTTTATCTGCGCGATGGTACCGCCCAACGGTTACAATACTTCGCGCTACTGCAATCCCGACATGGAAGCGGCGCAGCACGACGCGCTCACGCATTACGACACGCCGGCGAGAAAAGCGGCGTACTCGAAGATCGAGCATCTGCTGCTGCGCGACAATCCATACGTTTTCTTCTGGTGGCAGCGTCAAATGGAAGCGATTAGCGTCGATTTCAAAGGCTTCGCTCCCAACCCGACCGTCGAATCCTGGAACGCCTGGCAATGGAGCATTTAGCCCCCGGCTACAGAGCTTTAGAATCCGGTAATCGAGTAGATCGTGCCCGCGAGGCCGCCGCCGCCTTTATTGGTCGTTCCGTAGAGCTTGCCATTCCCGAAAAATAAACGCGACATCGGCTCCTGGCCGTCGTTTCCTCCGCCGAACTTATAGATCGTAGTTAGCGTGCCATCGGTGGTAATCGAGAACACGCTTCCATTTCCGACTTCGTGGTCGCTCATGGTGCCGTAGAATTTGCCGTTCACGTTGAGCAGCGGCGCGCTCGGAAAGACGTGACCTGAACGCGAGGCGCTGAAGAGCGTCTTGAACGTGCCCTGTGGCGTGATCGAGAATATCGAACCGACGTGCTTCTTGCCGCCAAACTCGGCCGTCCCATACAACGTGCCGTTGAGTTTGGTTAGGTTGCAGTAGCCGCCGTTGCATCTTCCGTCGGCTTTGTTCTTGAACGTGTAAAGAACCGTTTCTTTACCACCGGCCGTCGCGCCGAAGATCGTGCCGGAACCGTAGCCGCCGCTCTCCGTTGCACCGTAGAATTTGCGGTTGAGATAGGCAAGCGTTCCAATCGGGTGATGTCCGTCGCCTTTCACCGAGCCGAAAAAGTACAGTACCTTTTCCTTGCCGCCCTTAGTGACGGAGAAGAGTGTACCGCAGCTATTGCAGAGGTTGTTTCCGACGCGAACGGAGCCGCCGGAAAAGGTCGTACCGTACAGCGTGCCGCTCACGTTCACCAATGGAGACTGCGGACTGGCGCCGTCGCTGGTTCCACCCTTAAAGCCGTACAGGGTTTTAAACGTGCCGGCCGTCGTGACCGAAAAGACCGTTCCATTGTTTGCCGCGCCGCCGGCGGCCGTCGTGCCATAGAGCGTGCCGCCGACGTTGGTCAAAGCGGTCGCCGTCGACGGCATGCCGTCTTGCTTGCCTTGGAAGCTGTAGACAACCTTAAATCCCGTTCCATCGGGATACGTCGAAAAGACCGTCCCTTGGCCGTACCGGCCGCCGCCGCCACTGACGCCGTAGAAGAGATTGCCGGCTTTGGTCAAGCTGGATATCGGCGCCGAACCGTCGTTCACCGCACCCGTAAAGCTGTGCAGGACGTTTTCCGTTACGGCCCCGTTTGCCTGAAACGCCGAAGGCGAGTTCATTTGCGGCGTGAAGCTTTGACGCGCTCCACCAGAGCAACCGGCCATAATGAAGGCCAAGGCAACAAAGAAGGCTGAGCCTCTTCCAAGCATTCGGGATTCCCTTTCCGTTTGTCGCGCCTTTCGTCAGCGCAACGGTTTGGACATTCCCGAAAGTTCCACGCTGATGCGTTCGACCAGCGCGCGGTGATCGTGGGGATCGTTGCCCGCTTTGCCCGTAACGATTGCTTCGACGCCGCCGACCGCACGTTCGTACGCGGCGCGCGCACGCCGCTCGCCGACGCGATGCGCTAAGGGCCGCAGCGTGCGTTCCCGCCAGCGCGCTCGCGATGGCAGCTCCCCGCCGGCGCGCGCCAATTCCCATAAAAAGCTGCATTCGGTCGCCAGGGCCGACAGCAGCGGAATCGCCGCGCCGCGCGGATCGCTCGAGAAGAAATCGTTTGCAATGCCGAGTGCTTCTGCCGTCCGCCCTTCGACGAGCGCGCTTGCGTATTTATACGCTTTCGGATCCTCGATCGAAAGCGATTCGCGCTCCAGATCGGCGACGGTAATCTTCTTTCCGAGCAGGGCGAGTTTTTCGAGATCGTTGCGGACCGCCGCGAGATCGGCCTCGCTGCTCGCTAGCTCGTCGATCGCACGCGCGTCCGCTTTCACGCCGAGACGCTCGAGCGTCTCCTCCACGAATCGTTCGCGCGCTTCTTCTCCCCCCGTCGTGTCGATGCGCAACGCCCCGCGTCCGGCTTGCGCGCCGAACGCCTTGGGTCGCTCCGAACGCGGCGGGAGCAAGTCCAACAGAATCAGCGTGTTGCCCTCGGGCACGCTTTGCGCCGCATCCCACAGATCGCGTCGCGGTTGCGCGCGCAGACTCTGCGCGTCGGTCACCACGACGACGCGACGCTCAGCTAGAAACGGCATCGCTTGCACCGCCTCGCGCACTCGCGATGCATCGCCGACGTCGTCGCCGGCAATGCGGTCGAGGTTGAGTTCGCGAACGTCCGGCGGCAGCAGCCGGTCGAGCAGAATCTCGAGCGCGCGATCAGCGAGCACGCGTTCCGTGCCCTCGACGATCACGAGTTTTCCGATCGCCGGCGCTTTGTCGACGAACTCGTAGAACTTCACTACTCGTCCGAGTCGATCGTCCGCCTGTCGCGCGCCAGGCGTTGCCAATATTCAGGCGTGTATTTGCGCTCGAATGCCGTTCGGCTAAAGTGCCCGAAGTTCGCCAGGGGCGGAATCGGCGTCTGCTTGTAGTCGAACATGTCGCTCAGATTGTCCGAGCTGAAGTCCGCTTTGTGCAAGGATCCGAGCTGCCAGTTCGACTCGATGTAGTGCAGGATGCTGCCGAACGTGTGCGTCTTGTGCGAAACCCTCTGCCGAGCGTACGGCGAGATCGCGATCAGCGGAACGCGGAATCCTAGCGGACCGAACGTGTCGTGCGGCGGTTTGACGTGATCGTACCAGCCGCCCGAATCGTCCCACGTCACGAGCATCGTCGTCGAACTATACAGCGCCGGATTTTCCGTCAGCGCAACGTAGAGCGTCATCACCCACGCAGGTCCGCCGGCCGCCAGCGTTCCGCCGTGATCGGACGCCGCGAACGGCGGCGTTACGAACGACACCTGCGGCAGTCGTCCGTTTTGAATGTCGCTGAGGACATTGGTCATCGGCGTTACGACGTTGTTCCAATCCCCGCCGAATCGCACGCGCTTGGCCGCATCGAACGCACTGAGCGTTCCGTCAACCGTCCCGACGGCGCCGGTGTAATACGTCCACGACACGCCCTTGGCGTCCATCAAATCCGCGATCGTTCGATAGTCGTAGCACGGATAGCCTTTCACGAGCGGCGCGTTATACGTCTTGCCGAACTCCGAAACGCGCGCACGAGGATCGGCGTCGCAGCCCCAAATCGCCGGAAGTCCGTGCTCGCTCGGGCCGAACGGATCGCCCGCCGCCGGCGTCTGTCCGGCAATCAGAAACTGATGTCCGGGGAACGATGGCACCTGACGCGACGAAAACATGTGGTCCGCAAAACCGTAGCCCTTGCCGACGGCAGCGTACTGTCCTGCCAATAGCCAAAGCCACTGGACTTCCGACTGCGGAACGTACGAGTACGTAAAATCTTTCGGCGGCGTACACCCGCCGGTGAGATTGAGCGGATCCAAATCGCATTTGTCGCGACTGAAGCCGTCCATCTTGCCATTATCGTATTCGGTTGCCAGCGACGGATGCGAGTGGCTTGGATCGTACTCCCACTCGAGCCCCTGCGGCTCCAGCGCTACGGTCTTTCCGTTGGCGTCGAGGCCTTTCGTCACCGTGTCGGCGCCGGGAAATCCGTTGAACGTATTGTCGGTCGTGCGGTTCTCTTGAATCACGACGATGACGTGTTGAATCGGACTGGCGGCTGCGGGTTTGACGGTATGCAACCGCGCGAGCACGGCATTCGGATTAGAAAAACTCGAGGTCGGAGGCGTAACGTTGCCGCTGCACGCAGAAAGCAGCGCGGCACATCCAATTGCAGAAACGATGCGGCGTAGCATAAAAGCCACTTCGCAGAGGGCGAAATTGCCCCTCTTCTTGATTAACGAATGCTAACGTAGGGCCGCAATTCGAGCCCCGGAATCGACTCGCCATAGGGCGGTCTCAGAATGCCGTGCTCGGTGACGAACGCCGTGATCAGCCTGCCCGGCGTCACGTCAAAAGCGGGGTTGTACACCGCCGCGTCTTCGGGCGCGACGCGCACGCCGCCGAAGCTCGTCACTTCATCGGGCGAACGCTCTTCGATCGGAATCGCTTCCCCGGATTCGATCGACGGGTCGAACGTCGAGCGCGGCGCCGCAACGTACAACGGAATTCCGTGATGCGCCGCGAGAATCGCTAGTCCGTAGGTTCCGATCTTGTTCGCGGTGTCGCCGTTGCGCACGATTCGATCGGCGCCGACGATCACGAGATCGATATTCTTGCGCGCCATTGCGATGGCCGCCGCCGAATCGACCTGCAGCACCGCATCGACGCCCGCCTGTGTGAGCTCGAGATAGTTCAAGCGCGACCCTTGCAGCAGCGGACGCGTTTCGTCGACAAAGACTTGCGGCTTTTTCCCGGCCCGCTGTGCCGCGATAATGACGCCGACCGCGGTACCGCCGCCGGCCGTCGCGATCGGCCCCGTATTGCAGTGCGTCAAAATACGCGCACCCTTGGGGATGATCTCCAGCCCGTTTTCGGCGATTGCCGCGTCGATCGCGACCTGCTCGCGCGCGATCGCGTGCGCTTCTTCCAGCGGATCGGCTGCCGCGCTTACGCGATCCACGGCCCACGCTAGATTTACCGCAGTGGGACGCGCGTTGCGTAAACGCGCCAACGCCGCGGCGAGTGCCGTTTCATCCGCGATCGTACGCCGAAGCAACGCCGCACCGAACGCGCCGAACACGCCGATACAGGGCGCACCGCGCACTGCGAGCGTTTTGATCGCACTCTCGAACTCGTCGACCGTGCGCGCGCGCTCGTAGCGGACGTTATGCGGAAGCTGACGCTGATCGAGGTAGACGACTGCGTCGCCTTCCCAGGCGACGGCCGCGAACGACGTCAAACCGTTGCCGGAACCTGCGCCGTATAGCAGCTGCGACAGTAGACCGGACGATCGCCGCGCGGACGGAACGGTACGGTCGTTTCTATCCCGCACGCCGCACAGACGGCCTCGTGGCTGGGGCGTGGGTTCGAACGCGGCGCCGCAGAGTCTCCATTCTGCGAGCGACGTGCCTGCCGGCAATCGCGACAACGCTGGGGCTGGTTCGTGAAGCCTTTTTCTGCAAAGAATTGCTGCTCGCGCGCGGTGAACGCAAACTGATTGCCGCAATCCTTACATGTAAGAGTTTTGTCTTCCAAGGGGGGCCTCCACAACGGGCTGAGCCCGGGTAATGCGACCTAGGTATCACAGTTCCTCCAGAAGAACGCGCCCCCGGGTAGCCATGCCCTTCGTGCTCTCGCTCGACCAAGGGACGACCAGCTCGCGCGCGATCGTTTTCGATGCTGCCGGCACCATTGTGGCCGTCGATCAACGCGAGTTCGGGCAGCATTTTCCACAGGACGGCTGGGTCGAACACGACCCGCTCGAGATTTGGCAAACGCAGCTCGCGACCGCGCGACAAGCCGTCAAATCGGCGGGTGCGACGGCTGCGGACATCGCCGCAATCGGCATCACGAATCAGCGCGAGACGACGATCGTATGGGAGCGCGCGACCGGCGCACCGGTTGGTCCCGCGATCGTTTGGCAAGACCGCCGCACGGCGGCTCGTTGTGAAGAGTTGCGAGGCTCCGCGGCGATGGTCGCGCAGAAAACGGGTTTAATTCTCGATCCGTATTTTTCCGCGACTAAGGTCGCGTGGATCCTCGACCATCACGATGGTTTGCGCTCCCGCGCCGAACGCGGCGAGCTGGCATTCGGCACCGTCGATTCGTGGCTGGTGTGGAATCTCACCGCCGGCAACGTTCACGCGACCGACCACACCAACGCGTCGCGCACGTTGCTCTTCAACATCGAAGCGCTCGATTGGGACGATGAGTTGCTCGAGCTTTTCGGCGTACCGCGCGCGATGCTGCCGAAGATACGCCCGTCGTGCGGATCCTACGGCTCGACCGCTGCCGAACTCTTCGGGGGAACCGTTGAGATCGGCGGCATTGCGGGCGATCAGCAGGCCGCGCTCTTCGGTCAAGCCGGCTTTCGCAAGGGGCTCGCTAAGAACACGTACGGAACGGGATCGTTCGTCGTGCTCAATACCGGTAACGAAATCGTGCGAAGCACGCGCGGCTTATTGTCGACGGTTGCTTTCACGACGGCGAACTCCCGCGCGTACGCGCTCGAAGGCTCGGTATTCGTTACCGGTGCCGCGGTGCAATGGCTGCGCGACGGGCTCGGGATCATCCACGACTCGCAAGCGGTAGAAACGCTTGCCGCATCGGTTCCCGATAACGGCGGCGTGTATTTCGTTCCGGCACTCACCGGCTTGGGCGCGCCGTACTGGGATCCGTACGCGCGCGGCGCAATCTTCGGTCTGACGCGCGGATCGACGCGCGCGCACGTCGCTCGCGCGACGCTCGAGTCGATGGCGTATCAAACGCTCGACGTCGTCAACGCGATGACCGGCGACGCCGGCTTCGCGCTGCAAGAGCTGCGAGTCGACGGCGGAGCGTCGCGCGACGACTTGGCAATGCAGTTTCAAGCCGACGTGCTCGGCGTCGACGTCGTACGTCCGCGCGTCGTCGAAACGACGGCATTAGGCGCGGCGTACCTTGCCGGGCTGCACGTCGGCTATTGGAACGATCTCGACGCGCTCGAGCGGCTTTGGCAACCCGAGCGCCGTTTCGAACCGCACATCGATGACGCGACGCGAACGAAGCTCGTCGACGGCTGGCACGCCGCGGTCGCGCGCACGCTGGGGAAACCCCCAGCATGAATCGTGCCGCCATGCTGGCGCGCCTTGCGAACGAAACGTTCGACGTCGCCATTGTGGGCGGCGGCGCGACCGGCCTGGGCTGCGCGGTCGACGCCGCGTCGCGCGGCTACCGCACCGCATTGGTGGAAGGCGGCGACTTCGCGAACGGCACGTCGAGCCGTTCGACCAAACTCGTGCACGGCGGCGTCCGGTATTTGGCACAAGGCAACGTGCATCTCGTTCGCGAGGCGCTGTACGAACGCTCGCTGCTGCTTCGCAATGCGCCGCACATCGTTCGAAGCGTCGCATTTCTCACGCCCGCGTATCGCTGGCACGAGATTCCGTACTATTTGACCGGCCTGAAACTCTACGATCTTCTTGCCAAGCGCGACGACGGCTTCGCGCCGAGCCGTTTCGTCGGGCGCAATGAAGCGCTCGACCGCGTACCGTGGCTACGCGCCGAAGACTTGCGCGGAACCATGGAGTATCACGACGGACAGTTCGACGATGCGCGTTTAGCGGTAGCGCTCGCGCAGACCGCCGCCGATCGCGGCGCCGCAATAGCCAATTATTGTGTCACCCGGAGTCTGTCGAAGAGCGACTCCGGCCTTCGCTCCGCTACCGTTCGCGACGAAGAATCCGGCGCGACGTTCGAACTTCGTGCGAAAGTCATTATTAACGCGTGCGGAATCTTCGCCGACGAGCTTCGCAAGCTCGACGATCCGTCGGCGATGCCGTTTCTCGCGCTCAGCCGCGGAACGCACGTCGTGATCGAGCCGCACGCGATGTGGAGCAGCGACGCGGTGCTCGTGCCGAAAACGAACGACGGCCGCGTCGTCTTCGCGATTCCATGGCACGATCGTCTGCTCGTCGGCACCACCGACGTTCCAGCCGACAAGCCGGTCGCCGATCCGCAGCCGGCCGGCGCCGAGATCGCGTTTCTGCTCGAGACGATCTCCCGATATTCAGACGTAACGATCCATGCCGGCCAAATCGCCGCGAGTTGGGCCGGCTTGCGTCCGCTCGTCGCGCGCCGCCCGTCGTCGAGCACGGCCCGCGTGTCACGCGAGCATTTCGTCGACGTCTCACGCAGCGGGTTGGTCACGATCGCCGGCGGCAAATGGACGACCTATCGCAAGATGGCGCAAGACACCATCGACGCCGCGATCGACGCCGGCAATCTACCGCGCGCGCCGTGCGTCACCGAACGCCTCGCGCTGCACGATGCAGCGAGTGAAATCGACGAGCTCGTCGCTGCGCGGCCCGAGCTCGCGCAGCGGCTCCATCCCGATTTTCCGTACACGCTCGCCGACGCCGTCAACGGTTTTCGCACGGAGATGGCGCGCACCGCCGGCGACGTGCTCTTCCGCCGCACGCGCATTGGCATGCTCGACGCGCGCGCGACGCAAGCGTGCCTTGAGGAAGTCGAACGCATGAGAGCGGCCGAGCAGGCGTAAGCTAAAGCCGCGCTGTTGCGCGGTCCCGCTCGAACCGATGCTATAGGCGGAGGTTCTCGTGAGTCCGCTCGACATGTTCGAAGAGGTCGCACTCTTGAGTTTACTTGCGGCGCTGGCGTTTTCGTACGCCCTCGATCGTGCGCACTTGTTTTGGTACGGACGTCACGCTCGCAAAATCGTCGCCGATCTAGAAGCGATGGAAGCTCGCCTATATGAAAACGCGTCACTCGAAAACGGCGACGCGGCAATAGTGCGATTATCGAATCTCGAGCGCCGCCTCACGGCCGCTTCGAAGCGCCTAATCTCGTGGCGTTCGTCGCCGATGGAGCGCTTCATCATCGGAGCGTATATCGATACGCTGCTGTTCCAATACGAGCGGGCGGGCGCGATGACCACGCGGTTGACGGCCCTAATCCGGGTACGTTGCCTCAATGGACCAGGACAAGAAGGAGCAAGCGTTCCGGCGAGATCGTAGGGGCGAAGTCTTTCAAGACGAGCTTGGCGAGGAAAACATCGCGCCATCCCCGGTGCGCGAGGAGGCCGCCCACGAACTCAACGTCGACGAAGACGTCGACTCACAGGAAGCCGACGAGTTCATGCGCCGCCACTACGGAAAACCTATGTCCGAAAACCGGCCCGAGCAACCCCCGAAGTAAGCTGCAATAACGTCGTCGCCGCAATCGCCGCTCCGTAGCCCTTGTCGCCGCGTTGCGGATCCGCGCGCTCTTGCGCCTGCAGCGCGTCTTCGGTCGTCAACACGCCGAAACCGATCGGCACGCCCGTGGTCAGCTGCACGTCCATGATTCCGCGCGCGCATTCTCCGGCGACGAAATCGAAGTGCGGGGTTTCACCGCGAATCACGACGCCGAGCACTACGAAACCGTCGTAGCGATCGGTATCGATCAGATTCCGGCACGCGAGCGGCAGCTCGAAGCAGCCCGGAACGTCGTGGACGTCGACCTCGGTAACGCCGCAGTCGCTCAACGCACGCTTCGCGCCGTCGAGCAGCCAATCTGCCAACTCGGTGTAAAAGCGCGCGACGACGATCGCAAAACGCTTACCGCTGCAGTCCGGCAGCGGAAGATTCGATGGTTGGCGCTTCACGATGCCGCCACCGTGGCTTCTTCATCGAACATGTGGCCGAGCTTAGAACGCTTCGTGTCCATGTAGTGGCGGTTGTGCGGTGTGGGCGCCGTTTGAAGCGGTACGCGGCCGACGATCTTGAGCCCGTATCCCTCGAGACCGAAGATCTTGCGCGGATTGTTGGTGATCACGTGCATTTCTTTGACACCCAAATCGGCGAGAATCTGCGAGCCGATGCCGTAGTCGCGTTTGTCGACCGGAAGCCCCAGCGCCAGATTCGCTTCGACCGTATCGGCGCCGCGATCTTGCAGCTCGTACGCACGCAGCTTATTGGCAAGCCCGATTCCACGCCCTTCCTGGCGCAAATAGAGCAGCACTCCGCGTCCCTTCTCGGCGATTAACTGCATCGCGCCGTCGCGTTGCGCCGCGCAGTCGCATCGCACCGAATGCAGCGCGTCGCCGGTCAAACATTCGGAATGCACGCGCACCATGATGTCGTTGCCGTCGCCGATGTCGCCCATCACCATCGCGACGTGCGTGTTGCCGTCGACGGTCGTTTCGTACGCAATGCCCTTCCACTGTCCGAACGCGGTCGGAAGTTCGAACTCCGCGATCTTCTTGACCAGCTTTTCGGTGCGCATTCGGTACGCGATGAGATCTTTGACCGTAATGAGCCGCAAACCGTGCCGATCGGCGTATTTGCGCAGTCCGTCGCGGCGTTCCATCGAGCCGTCGTCGGCCATGATTTCGCAGATGACGCCGGCCGGATATAATCCGGCTAAGCGCGCGAGATCGATCGATGCTTCGGTTTGACCGGCGCGAACCAAAACGCCGCCGTCGCGCGCGCGCAGCGGAAACGTGTGTCCCGGGCGCAGAAAATCGCCGGGCCGCGCGTCGGGATCGACCAGTTTCTTGATCGTTGCAGCGCGGTCGTGCGCCGAAATGCCGGTCGTCGTCAACCCGCGCGCTTCGACCGAAACCGTAAACGCCGTCTCGTGGACGGCCGTGTTGTCGTTGACCATTTGCGGCAAGTGGAGCTCGTCCAAGCGCCGCGCCGTCATCGGAACGCAGATCAATCCGCCCGCCTCGCGGCGCATGAAGTTGATCGCTTCGGGCGTCACCATCTGCGCGGCCATCACGAGATCGCCTTCGTTCTCGCGATCCTCGTCATCGAGAACGATCGCCATCTTGCCGGCACGAATGTCGGCGATCGCGTCTTCGATGCGATCGAACGTACGGCCGCCACTGTTTCCGGACGCGTCGGTGAGCTCGGGAAGGACGGTCGTCAGCCGCTGCAGCGTCCGGTACGACGGCTCGCGGCGTCCCGAGCGCAACAGCGAAATGGCGGACTCAGTCAGGCCGGACCGCTCGGCCAACCCGGCGGCGGAGAGCGAAGCTTGGTCCAGCGCGGTGTTAAGGCGATCTGCAAAGGTACTCACCTGAAAAGCGTAGAGGCCGACTTTACAAATGTCAACTACCGAAGCGGGCGATTACTCGCGCCAGGGCCAGGGCTCGGGACTAGGTCGATGTAACTACCCTAGCGGTTCTTCGTTATAGGGAGAGGGCTATGCGACGTTGGGAGATCCGCCGGTATATTCAGGAGACTCGGCCTTTCGATCTCCTGCTCTTCACAACTGTGCTCCTCGAGAAGCTCAGCGATAAAAAGATCTTAAGTGACGAGGAGATCATGACGATGTTCGAGGACCAGCGCCGCCTCGCCGACCAAGCACACTACGAGTAAAACCTGGCCGTTGGATACTTGAAACAGTCGTTTCAAGTATGATACCGTGGCGTCATGTCGCCCCGGCCCCCCGACGAAGCCCACCGCACCGACCTCCTCGACCAAGCCGTCGACTACGTTTGCCTCCGCGGGCTCAGCCAGCTCTCGCTTCGCCCCCTCGCTAAAGCCCTAGGCACCAGCCCCCGCAACCTGCTCTACTACTTCGGATCCAAGGACGATCTCGTCGTCGAGATCATCCGGCGCGGTCGCGCTCGCCAGCAGGCGACGATGGCCAACCTCGAGCTTTCGGCCGATCTCGCGCCGGGTCAGGTCTCGCGCATTTTGTGGCGCCAGTGGAGCGATCCAAAACGATTGCCGCTGATGCGCCTCTTCTTCGAGGTCTACAATCTCGCGATCTCGGATCCGGCCCGGTTTCCGGGCTTTGCCGAACGCGCGATCGAGGAGTGGCTCACCGTGCTCGAGGGCTGCTCTACGTTGCCGGGTTACTCGCGCACGGACGCTCGCACGTTGGCGACGGTGCTTATCGCGGGGTTTCGCGGCTTCTTGCTCGATGTAGCCGCGACCAACGACCGTGCACGCGTCGACCGCGCGGCCGAACTTTTTTTCACGCTGATCGATAGCGCCGCGAACGTAACGGTTACGGGAGACCGGCGCGATGCAACAGCGTAGCGGACCGCGCAAGGGCACGATCCTCTTCATCTTCATCACGGTCGCGATCGACATGATCGCGCTCGGGATCATCGCGCCAGTTCTGCCGCGTTTGATCGCGAACTTCTTAAACGGCGATATCTCCCACGCCGCCGAAATCAACGGCGCGTTCGCGACCGTCTGGGCGGCGATGCAGTTCTTCTGTTCGCCGCTGCTGGGCATGCTGTCCGATCGCGTCGGTAGACGGCCCGTCATTTTGATCTCGTGCGCGGTTACCGCCGTAGACTTCGCCATTATGGCCGTCGCACCGAACTTGTGGTGGCTGTTCGCGGGCCGCGTACTCTCCGGTATGGCCACCGCGAACCTTACGACCGCGTACGCGTACATCGCCGACGTCACCGCCCAGGACAAGCGCGCGCAAGCGTACGGGTTGCTCAGCTCGGCGTTCGGACTCGGCTTCATCATCGGTCCCGCGATCGGTGGTCTTGCCGGCAACGTCGACGCGCGTTTGCCGTTCTGGATCGCGTGCGGCTTGAGTTTAATCAACACGCTCTACGGTTTCTTCGTTTTGCCCGAATCGCTGGCAGCGGAGCATCGGACGCTGGGGATCGATTGGCGCCGCGCCAATCCGGTCGGTGCGCTCAAATTGTTGCGGCGCCATCACGAGTTGTACGGGCTAGCGTCGACGTCGTTCATCGCACTGATCGCGCACGAAGCGCTGCCGGTCTTGTGGGTGCTCTATCTCATGGCGCAGTTCGCGTGGGACACGCGCGCCATCGGCCTCACGCTTGCACTCGTCGGCGTCGTTTCCGCGATGACCGCGGCAACGCTCGTCGGACCGGTCGTCAAACGCTTCGGCGAACGGCGTACGCTGATCATCGGTTTGTCGACGTTTTGCGTGGGCATGGCGTTGATCGGCATTCCCAGCGTCCCGGCCTTTATCGCCGGCATCGTGGTCTTATGTCTGTCGATCTACAACTCCCCGCTGCAGTCGCTCATGAGCAAACGCGTCGGACCGAGCGAGCAAGGTGAACTGCAGGGCGCGATGGGCTCGCTGCGCGGCATTTCGATGATGATCGGCCCGATGCTCTTCGCGTGGTCGTTCGCACAAGTTTCGGGACCGTGGCGCTCGTTCGCCCAGTTGGGATGGCCGTTCTACCTGGCCGCGGCGATGCTCGCCGTCGCCATCTACGTCACGTGGCGCGTGACGACGCGCGCCGACGACGAGGTCATGCCGTTACCGGAGCCCCAGCCGGTTACGATGGTGGAGGTTTGAAACCATGGCCATAATCGACACGCGCGACCTTCCCGTCATCGAGCGCAAACGCGGCTGGTACGGACGGTATTTCAACTCGCCGAACATGACGTTCGGGCATTACGAGTTCGACGAAGGCGCGATCATCGACGAGCACGCGCATCCCCAAGAGGAAGTCTGGCACGTGATCGAGGGGAAGCTCGAGCTTACGATCGGCGGCGAGACGTTCGTCGCCGCCGGCGGATTCGTTGCCATCGTTCCGCCGAACACCGCGCACGCCGTCAAGGCGCTGACGGCGGGAAAAGCCATCGTCGTGGACCACCCGATTCGAGAACGGTTCGCACAATGAAAACCTACCGCGAAGGCTAATTCAGGGCGGCGAGGAGTGCCGCTCGCATCGTCTCCGGAAGCGGACGGCTTTTTTTCATGGTGCGTTCGATGCATGCCACGGTCAGCGTAAACTCTGCGCCGGCCTCGCCGGTCCGCTCGTTGAACGCGACCGTCTTCCAGCGAACGCTGGACGCGCCGACCTTTTCGAGATGCGTGCGCAAGCGCAGCCAGTCGTTCATGAACGCCGGAGCGTGGTATTCCGCTTCGGCGCGCACGCGCGGCAGCCAGATGTCGAACTCGTCGAAGACGCGGTCGTACGGAAAACCGAGTTCCGAAAAGAACTGGATCTCGCCGTATTCTACGAAGCGCCAATACGCGCCAAAATACATGATGCCGGCGATGTCGACGTCGGCCCACTGCACCTGAAGCCTCGCCTCGAACGTGCGCCGCCCCTCGGGAAGCGAGTCCTTAAAGCGCGTCAAACGTCAGCCTGAGCCTGTCGAAGGGCGAATACGTATCGCGCGATCGGATCGACTTCGACATTCACGCGGCTGCCCGCCGGCCGAGCGCCGAGCGTCGTGCGCGCGAGCGTTTCGGGAATCAGTGCAATCTCGAACCATTCGTCGCGCGCGGCCGCGATCGTCAAACTCACGCCGTCGATCGCGACGAACGCTTTCTCGACCAGCATCGGCACCAGTTCGGGCGGACGTTCGAAGCGCACGCGCTCGCCTTGACCTTCCGGGTTGCGCGAAATCACGCTCGCGCTCGTGTCGACGTGACCGTAGACGTAATGTCCGCCAATGCGATCGCCGGCGCGGAGCGCGTATTCTACGTTGACGCGGTCATCTTTACAGCGTTCGCCCAGCGTCGAGCGCGCGAGCGTTTCGGGAATCACGTCGAAGGAAAGCAGCTTTCCGTCTTTGGCCGTTACCGTCAGGCAGACGCCGTCGATCGCGATCGAGTCTTTGACGCCGGGCTTCTCGCGCTTGGTTCCGTCGCAACGCACCCGCAGCGTTATGCCTCCGTTGTCCGAAGGCTCCGCCGAAACGACCTTGCCTCGATATGCAATTAATCCGCTAAACATAACGCCCCATCAGGATAACGTCGGGCCCAATACGTTCCACCCGGTCGACTTTCAACGGCCGAGCATCAAAATCCACGCCCGCGAGAACCGGAACGGCACCTTCGCGTTGCAGCAGCACCGGCGCGATCGCCCACGCGAACCGGTCGGCGAGACCGCCGGCGATGAGACGCGCGGCGAGCGTGGGACCCCCCTCGCACAGTACGCTATAGATTTCGCGTTCTCGCAGCGCCTGCATCGCCGATGAAAGATCGAGTCGCTCGCTGTGTTCGTCGCCCACGAACATCACGTCTGCAACGCTCGCTAGGGAATCGAAGCGCGCGCGCGCTCCCGCCGGCGCCAAGACGATCGTTCGCGCGTAGTCTTGTAGCTCAGCAAACACGCGGCTCGTTTCCGGCACCATATCGGTTTCGCACGCGACGATCCGGACGAACGGACGCAGCCGGTGATGTGAGGGACGCACGGTAAGCTGCGGATCGTCGACGCGCACCGTTCCGGCGCCAACCATCACCGCGTCGTGCGCGATTCGCAGGTCGCGCACGTACGAACGTGTTTCTTCCGACGTCAGCCGCTGCGCGACGCCCGGGCGCGACGCGATCGCGCCATCCAGCGACATCGCCATCTTCAGCGTGATGTAGGGGCGATCCGTACGCAGCGACCCCGCAAACACTTCGATGAGTTCTGCCGCGCGTGCGTCGTTCGATACCTCGACGTCGATGCCGCGTCCGCGCAGTGACGCGACGCCGCGTCCCTGCGTCTTGGGATTCGGATCGATGACGCCGACGACGACGCGCGCGACGCCGGCTTCGATAAGCGCGTTCGAACAGGGCGGAGTGCGGCCGGTGTGGTTGCACGGCTCCAGCGACACGTACGCAGTCGCGCCGCGCGCGGCACCGCCGGCAATCGTCAACGCGTTGGCTTCAGCGTGCGGCTCGCCCGCGCGATGGTGATAGCCCTCGCCGACGACGCGTCCGTCGCGCACCAAAACGGCGCCGACCGGCGGATTCGGCGCGGTGTTGCCGATACCGCGAGCGCCGAGTTCGTACGCGCGCTGCAGGTAGAGTTCGTCGAGTTCCGTCAGAGCCACGGGGTCGGGCTTTTCGTCGCCGCAACCACGACGGCCCCCACGACGGTTCCACCCACCGAGCCAATCGCCAGCGCGCAGTCGGTCAGGGTCGAGCCCGTCGTACAAACGTCGTCGACGAGCGTGCAGGCGCGTCCCGCAAGCGATTCGCTCGCGCGAAAGCGGTCGTGCGCCGCCAAACGCTCCGTGCGCGTCCGGCCGCGCTGCATGTCGCCGCCGCAATGTTCGAGCGCGCGCAAAGCCGTTGCGTCCCTGAGCCATGCCGCGGTTTCGGCGACTAGTGCGACACCGTCGGCGCCGCGTGCGCGCAACCGTGCGCGAGTTGTCGGAACCGGGACCAGCAGCGCGCCGCTGGTAATCGCGGGTGCGATGCGTGCGCCCAGCGCCTCGGCCACGTCGCGCCGGCCGTCCTTGAGCGCGAGCACTGCCGCACGCAGCGCACCGTCGTACCACCCCGTCGCAACGACGCGCAGCGACTGGTGCGCGACGCGAAACGCTGCGGCCGGCGGAGCGCACGACGCACACAGCGCGCTTCCCAGCCCGTTGCACGCAGCGCATTGTGGCGGAAACACCGCGTCGAGAATCCAGCGCAACATCGTGCAGGGCAATCACGACCAGGCGTGAACGCCGCTAGTCGGCAATGAGCGGCGAAACTCGACTCGGGATGTACATCGTCGGTTCCATCGTCATCGTCTTAGGACTATTGACCTACGGCGCATTTACGTTTTTCACCAAGGCCGTGCCGTATCTGAATAGCATCGCTACGCCCGCATTCAACCGTAACGGTGACGCCAATACAAACCTGTACGTCGAGGGTCCGTTCGTGCGAGAGTATGCGGCGGCCGCTGTGATGGAGTTGCCGCCCGCTCCACAGCAACGCGACAGCCCTAGCGTGCAGCTCGGCTTCTTTGGAACCTCCGGCGGCATTCAAGGCGGCCTCATTCGCACGCCCGGCAACAAGTTTCGCTTGAGGGCGTTCGTCGCATATGGAACGGCTGCCGGACAGAATCGGATACGGTACTTTGACAGGCTGAACGAAGGACCGCACGCGGTGGAAATTCGCGTACACGACGGCAAGCTGATGTTTTTCGTGGACGGCCGCCATCTTTTCGAGGTCCCGCAGTCGGCGTACGTGCCGCCGGGCACCAATCCATGGCTCGCACTTGGAACCGCCGTCAAGTACCGGCATGCTCGTGCATACGGAACGATTTCCGATATTCGTGTGCGGCGCGACACCGACGTCGCGCTATTGTCCTATCAGCCCGTCTGCATCGTAAGCAACGGCGGCATCAGCATCAGGCCGGTGCGGGACCACTGGGTCATTGGCGGGTGGTACCTGGGTAACGTTCCACCGACGTACGAACATTGCCGCGCGACGTTCGAGCGGCACGGCGAGATCGCGAATAAAATGAACTAGCTGACCGCTTCGACTGAGTTCGCGACGACGGCACCGTCGAGCGCGGTTCCTGGCCCAACGCAATAACCGATGCCGACGATCGAATCGTACAGCGTCGCATTCGTTCCGACGGTCGCTCCCGCCCACAAAATCGTGCGCTCGATGCGCGCGTTCGGTTCGATCGTAACGTCGTCGCCCACGACGCTCGGCCCGACGATGGTAACGCCGTCGCCGATGCGCGCGCGCGCGCCGACCCACACCGCGCCCTCCGTGCGCACGCCTTCGCCTAAGACCGCGGTCGGATCGACGCCGTCCGAACGCGTTCCCGGAATCTTGAAAACGCCGCGCACGACGTCGTAGCTCGCGCGCCGGTACTCGCCCGGCGTTCCGATATCGGCCCAGTACGCTCCGCGTGCATCGAAACCGTAGAACGGTTCGCCGGCAGTTTGAAGCGCCGGAAACACCTGCTTTCCGAAGTCGTAAAACTCGTCGGCCGGAATTCGATCGAAGATCGCCGGCGAAAAGGCGTAGATACCGGTGTTCGCGAGTTTGCTGCGCTCGGTGCCCTTCGCGGGCTTTTCTTGAAAACCGATCACTTTGCCGCGATCGTCGACGACCACGACGCCGTATTGATCGACTTCCTCGCACTCGACGAGTCCGATCGTCGCAATGGCGTTGCGTTCCTTGTGAAACGCCGTCAGACGATCGAGCGGGAGATCGGTAAGATCGTCGCACCCGACGACGACGAACGATTCGTCGCCGAAAAACGATTGCAGTTTCTTCACGCCGCCGGCGCTACCGAGCAGCTCGGGTTCGTACGAATACGTCAGCCGCACGCCGAAACGGCTGCCGTCGCCCAGTGCGGCGACGATTGCTTCGGACAGATAATGCACGTTGATGGCGATTTCGTCGTAACCGTACGCGCGCAAGTAGCGAATGAGGTGCACGGCATTCGGAACGCCGGCCACGGGGACCAACGGCTTCGGCACCTGTTTCGTCAGCGGATACAGGCGGGTCGAAAGACCACCGGCCAGGATCATCGCCTTCATCTCACCGCCCTCCGGGCGCCGCGCTGTCGCGCGGGGACATCCTGTCCGTGACAGTGGCTCGCATCGTGCTCGCTCACGTCGGTTGCCGCCTCAGCCGAACGCCGAGCTCGTCGAGCGCGACGAGCCAGACGAAGTACGGAAGCGCCAGTTGGCGCCGCCACCGATGCGG
>DASRSM010000011.1:0-6494 GCA_035656415.1 Vulcanimicrobiaceae bacterium
CGCGGCCTTCGGCCTCGATGTAGTCACCGGCAAATACGGGCGCGAGAAACTCGACCTTGTCGTACGCGACGAACAACCCTTCGTCCCCGTCGAGCCGGATCAAGAGCTCCGTTGCAACGTCGCCGAAAAGCGCCAGCATACGCGCGCCGTCTACGAGGTTACCGCCGTAATGAGCGTCGTGCGCGCTCATCCGCAGCCGAATGAGCGATCGTTCTAGGCTGTCTTCGCTAGTTGCCACAGTTCCTCGAGTTCGTCAAGTGAGAGATCGGAAAGGCTCTTGCCGTCTTTCGCGGCGCGCTCTTCCATGAAGTAAAACCGCTTGTGAAACTTTTCGTTGGCCTCGCGCATCGCCTGTTCGGCATCGATCCCCAGCGCCCGCGCGAGGTTGACCAACGTAAAGAGCACGTCGCCGAGCTCTTCGCGCACGCGCGGATCGTCTTGTTTTTGACGTCGGGCTTCCGCAAGTTCCGCCAACTCCTCGGAAAGCTTGTCGAGAATTCCGTAAACGTTCGGCCAGTCAAACCCAACGCGCGATGCTTTTTCCTGCATGCGTTGTCCGCGCTGCAGCGCGCCGAGTTCTTTGGGAATCCCGTCGAGGCGGCTCTTGCGCTTTTGTCCGGTTTTTTCTTGCGCTTTGAGTTTCTCCCAATTCTTCCATTGGGCGTCGACGTCTTCGATGACGGCGTCGCCGAAGACGTGCGGATGACGCCGCACCATCTTGTTCGACAGCGCGTCGACGACGTCGGCAACGCTGAACTTTCCGGTTTCGGTGGCCAACTGCGAATGAAAGACGATCTGAAGGAGAAGATCGCCGAGCTCCTCGCAGAGCGCGTCGAGGTCGCCGCCTTCGATCGCCTCGACCACTTCGTACGTTTCTTCGATGAGATACGGCACGAGCGTGCGGTGCGTTTGCTCGCGGTCCCACGGGCATCCCATGCGCAGCCGCGCCATGATCTCAACGAGATCGTCCCACGAGTGATGCGCGGATTGCGGCGGAAGCGGGACGAGCGGCATCGCGATGGATGCCGACAACGTCGCACGCGGCATACCGGGGACGATTTCCGTTCGCACGGAGCGGCGCTCAAGCATCCGCAGCAGGGGCGGAAGGCCGGCGAAATCGGAGAGGGGATTGCCGAGCACGCCAAGGCCTAGGTCGCGTCCGTCGCCGGCCACCCGGTCCGCAAATCGTTCGATTTCTTCGATGCCGCCGCGCACGAAGAGCGCGGAGTCTTCGACGAGACCGCGCACGATTTCGATGCCGTTCTCACGCAAATAGTTGCTCAGATCGGGCGGCGCGAGCAGAACCGTACAGCGGCCGATATCGCGCAGTGCTTCCAGACTTCCGATCGTCAACAGCTTGGGGTCCCCGGGGCCCAACCCGACGATGCGCACCAGCATGCCGCGTCCTTCGCCGAGACTAAAAAACTACCTTAGGCGAAATCGAAAGGCCCCGGCCGAAGCCGGAGCCCTCCGCTTTACGTTGCGGTTGCGGCTATTTCGTCGCTGCCGGTGCCGGTGCCGCGGCACTTGCCGCTGCGCTCGGTGCCGCCGGTGCGGGCGAGGGGAAGAGATCGGCGAAACGCGGATCGCTGACCGTGATGGTTGCCTTCTGCTGCAAGCTTTGTAAGAACGGCTGAATCAGCGGCGCTTCTTGCTGCTGACGCAGCATCTCGGTGATGCGTGGCGTGGTGTTGGCAAGCGTCGCTTGCTGACCTGGCTGCTTTCCTTCGACTTGAATGATGTGATAGCCGAACGGCGATTTCACCGGCTGGCTGATCGCGTTGACGGGCAGCGAGAACGCTACTTTATCGAACGCCGGAACCATCTGACCGCGGCGGAACCATCCGAGGTCGCCGCCTTTGTCTTTGCTGCCGGGGTCGGTCGAGTACTGCTTCGCGAGGTCGGCAAAGTTCTTGCCGGCTTTGAGCTGCGCTTCGACCTTGTTCGCGGTTGCAAGATCCGGCACGAGAATGTGGCGCGCCTGAACCTGTTCGGGCTTGTCGAACGCCGCGTGATTCTTGTCGAAATATTGCTTCACTTGGGCCGGCGTAATCGTTACGTCTTTTGCCAGCGCTTTGTCGAGAATGATCTGTTCGCGCAGTGCGGTCTTGACGTCGTTCTCCGTTAGGTTGCGAGCTTTGAGCATTTCATCCCACGAACCATTGGGGAAGTTTGCTTTGAGCTCGTCTTCGCGCTGAGCGATCTCCGCGTCGGTGACGGTGATGTTGTTGTTCTTGGCGTAGTCCTGGATTAGCGCTTCTTGCACCATCTGCTGCAAAACGTTGCGCGCTACCGGGCTGCCTTCGAGCTTCGTCTCGAAATCGGCCTTTCTGATCGGCTGGCCGTTGACGGTCGCGATGGATCCGCCGTTATCGCATGCCGCGAGCAAGGTCGCGACAAGCAGGGCGGCGAGGCCCGCAAACATCCGTTGGGCTTTCGACATTGTCGGCTCCACAGGAAAAGGGTCGGTGCGTAATAAGGCGAGGACGAGAGTCCCCGCAAACAAGGTCGCGAGGTTCTCCCGGAAGGCCCGAGGTCCTTTCCGTACCCTATATTTTCGCTTTGAAAGCTTCGCTCAGCAGGACGGGCAGCCACGCCGTTGCCTCGGTCCCGTTCCCGGGAATCCGGCGGACTTTCAGGTTGTGCGCTACGCTGAACGCGATAAACAGGCCGCGTCCCGACTCGGCAAAGCGATCCGGCAGCCGGGCGTGGCCGTCCCAATCGAACCCCGGGCCGCGGTCGACGACGCGCAGCACGGCAATGTCGGATTCCCAGAAAATATCGATCGAGATCGGCCCCGGCGCGTGACGGACGACGTTACCGACGAGCTCGCCGAAAATCAGTGCGGCTGCGTCTAAATCCGAGCCTTGCGCCGATCGAGACCGTAAATACGCCAGCAAATTGCGCCGTACGCCGTAGGCCCGTCCGGCGTCGGCGGCCTCGAAGCTCCACCGCACGCTGATTTTCGTTGACCACAAGCGGCCGGTTACCCTCGCTGCCCGGCGCTCGGTCGCTTTCGATTACATCGCTTCGAGCAGTTTGCGCAGCAGCGGCATCCAAATTTCTTCGGTGCGCTGTTTGTCGCGCGGCGCGGGAAGGTCGACCAAAATCTTTCCTTCCGCAAATCGAAAGCGGTTTTTCGTGAGCGATTGGAATTTCGGAATCATCGTGGGATCGAGCGAAAAACTGCTGCCGACTCCCAGCGTGAGCCGTTTGTCGTCGACGACGACGCGCGTAACGTGTTTTTGCAGCGCGATCGCGCGCAGCTTCGTGAGCTCGACCAAATGCTGCAGCGGCAACGGAAACGCGCCGAAACGATCGCGGACGCCGGCCGCGACGTCTTCGACTTCCTCTTGCGTTCGCGCTTTGGCGAGCTGCTGATAGACGGCGATTTTCTGCGAGACCTGCGGGATATAGTCGTTGGGAATGAAGGCGCTGATCTTCACGTCGATCACGGCTTCGCGCCGGTCTTCCAAGGACGCCGTCATGCCGCGGCGCTCTGCGATTGCCTCCGCGAGCAGCTCGCAGTACGTATCGAAACCCACCGACCCGATGAAGCCCGACTGCGCCGATCCCAAAAGATTGCCCGCGCCCCGAATTTCGAGATCGCGCATGGCGATTTGCAGACCCGAGCCCAAATGCGCAAACTCCCGTATCGCTTCGAGGCGCGCCTTGGCTTCATCGCTGAGCGCCTTGTGGCCCTGATAGAGTAAATAGCAGTACGCCTGATGGTTCGAGCGCCCGACGCGGCCGCGCAACTGATAGAGCTGCGCGAGACCGAACTTGTCGGCGTCGTTGACGATCATGGTGTTGACGTTGGGGATGTCGATGCCGTTTTCGATGATCGTCGTCGCCACCAAGATGTCGAGATCGCCTTCGATGAAAGACTGCATCACGGGCTCGAGTTCGGATTCGCGCATCTGACCGTGACCGACGCCGATCCGGGCGCGCGGAGCCAACTGCTGCAGCGCGTTGCGCACCGCAAAGATCGACTCGATACGGTTGTGCAAGTAGTACACTTGTCCCCCGCGGTCCAGCTCGGCCGCAATCGCGCGCTGCACGATCGCGTCGCTCGACGGTACGACCACGGTCTTGATCGACATGCGGTTCTTGGGAGCGGTTTGAATCAACGATAGGTCGCGCACGCCCATGAGCGACATGTGCAGCGTTCGCGGAATCGGCGTTGCCGACAGGGTCAGCACGTCGACGCTGGCGCGATATTCCTTGAGGCGCTCCTTGTGCATTACGCCGAAGCGTTGCTCTTCGTCGACGACGATCAGCCCCAAGTCGGAAAACGCGACGTCTTTCTGCAAAAGACGGTGCGTGCCGATGACGATGTCGACCTTGCCCTCGGCGAGATCGCGCAGAATCGTCTTTTGCTTTGGCTTGGGAGTAAATCGCGACAGCTCTTCGACGCGTAACGGAAAGGCGGCAAAGCGCGAGGAGAACGTGCGGTAGTGCTGGTCGGCCAGGAGCGTCGTCGGAACGAGCACCGCGACTTGTTTCTTGTCGGCGATGGATTTGAAGGCTGCGCGAATCGCGACTTCCGTTTTACCGTATCCCACGTCGCCGCAGACTAGACGGTCCATCGGCCTGACGTTTTCCATGTCGCCTTTGGTCGCGTCGATCGCCTTTTGCTGATCGGGCGTCGGATCGTAGGGAAACGCTTCTTCCATTTCGGCCTGCCACGCCGTGTCGGGGCCGAACGCAAAGCCGCGCGTGAGCTCGCGTTCGGCGTAGAGATGAACGAGCTCGTCGGCGATTTTGGCGAGCGATTCGCTGACGCGCGTCTTCGCGCGCGCCCAATCGGCGCCGCCCATTTTGGAGAGGCGCGGCGACGAGCCTTCCGTCGCTGAATACTTGGCGACTTGATGCATCTGCGTAACGGGCACGAGCATGCGATCGCTGCCGGCGTACTTCAGATCGAGATAATCTTGCATTGCGCCGAGAATCGTCTCGGCGCGCAGTCCGAGATACTGTCCGACCCCGTGCACCGCGTGTACGACGTAGTCGCCGACGCGCAGGTCCGCCAGCGTAACCGGCACGCCCTCTTTGACGGCGCGCATCTTCACGCGCTTGGGCGGCGCGCCGAAGATTTCGCGATCGCCCAGCAGGTGCAGCCGCAGCGACGGTATCGCAAAACCCGCGTCGATGCTGCCGTGATCGACTATAGCGCGCTCGCTTAGCTCGACGCCGGCGGCGCGCAGCAAGTCCGTCGTGCGCGCGACCGCGGTGCTCACCACGACGAGCGTGTCGCCCGCCGCGATCCATTCGCGTGCGCTGCGCGAGAAGAGTTCGACTTGACGGTTGAAGTGCTCGACGGGGCGGCATTCGAGGGTAAACGATTCGAGAACGCGCGGCACCCAGGCGACCGACGCCGCATGTTCGATCGCGCCGGGAAAAACGAGCGTCGCGTGACGCGCGATCGAATCGCCCAGCGCTTCGAGCGAGACGTGCGGTATCGCAATCTCGGCCAACAGCGCTTCCCCGACGTGCTCGTCGTCGACGGGGAGCTCGCCGGACTCGACGTCGGCAAGCAGCACGTGCTGCTCGCGCGAGCGCTCCTCGTCGAGTGCGTTCGAAATCGTGGCGATCATGCCGGGCTCGTCGAGAACCACGATCGTTTGCGGAGCGAGATAGTCGAAAAGCGTCGCGGGTTCTTCGAACGCCAACGGCAGCCAGGTTTCGGGAACGTCGCCTTGCACCGTAAGGAACGCCGCGAGCTCGCGGCGCACGGCATCGGGGCCGTGGAAGCGCTCGAGGACGCGTGCGCGATAGCGCTCGTCGCGGGGAATCTCCGTCCACGCAACGATGTCGGCGTACTCTACGGTTTCGTCGCTGCGTTGCGACTCGATCGTAAACGCGCGCACGCTTTCGACCGCGTCGCCGAAGAACTCGACGCGCAGCGGCCGTTCCGCCGTCGGTGGAAAGACGTCGAGGATGCCGCCGCGTACCGCGTATTCGCCCGCCGCGCTGACGACGTCGGTGCGCCGGTATCCCACGCGATAGAGCCGCTGCTGCGTCGCTTCCCATCCTGATTCCGTCCCCGGCGTGAGCCGGAATCGCAGCTCGTCGAAGACCCTTTTCGGCATGAGATGCTGGCGCAGCGCCCCGATGGGTGCGAGCACGATGCGCGGTCGCGCGTCGGCGAGCTCCGCGAGCAGCGCCATGCGCGCGCTGCGTTCCGACGGGCTCTCGATCGCACCGATCGCTTCGTCGCGCGAACGAAAGAGCGCCAGCTCCGCGGCGCGTTCGTCGCCGAGATAATAGAGAAGGTCGGCAAACGCGCGCTCGGCGACGTCGGGCGTCGGTACGGCGACCAGCAGCGGCGCATGCGTCGCTTCGCGTAATGCAGCGATCAGCGCGGGCCGCGCGGCGGCGATCGTTTCGTGCAGCGCGTACGCGCCCGGCTTGGGCGCGGGCAGAGCCGCAAGCGCGCGCAACCGCGCGATCGCGTCCGCAAACGTGGCGCTGCCGGAGATCCTACGAATCAC
>DASRSM010000012.1:0-4100 GCA_035656415.1 Vulcanimicrobiaceae bacterium
GACGCTGCTGACGCTGATTCCGAATCACGTGTACATCACTGCGAACTTCAAAGAAACGCAGATGGGCAACATGCGAGTCGGCCAGCCGGTCGACATTAAAGTCGACGCGTACAAAGGCGCGACGTTCCACGGTCACGTGGAGTCGATCAACCCGGCGTCGCAGAACACCTACGCGCTGGTGCCGGCGCAAAACGCTACCGGCAACTTCGTGAAGGTAACGCAGCGCATACCGGTACGCATTTCGATCGACGATCCGCGTTCGGACATGCCGTTACGACCCGGAATGAGCGTCGAAACGTCGGTTAAAGTCAAGTAACGAAAGCCTCGGATTATGGAACGCAGCGTGGCCGAAACCGGCCTGCGCAGGGTCATCGTGAGCGTCGCCGTGATTGCCGCGACCCTGCTGGAGATCATCGACACCACGATCGTCAACGTCGCTTTGCCGAACATTCAAGGGAACTTCGGCGTCGCGGTCGATCAGGGTGCGTGGATCGTCACCGGCTACATCATCGCCAACGTCATCGTGATTCCGATCACGCCGTGGCTCGCGGCGCGGTTCGGCCGGCGCCAGTACTTCTTCGCATCGATCGTCATCTTCACGATCGCCTCGCTGATGTGCGGTCTTTCCGGAACCTTCGGACAACTGGTCTTCTGGCGCATCGTCCAAGGCTTGGGCGGTGGGGGATTGATCTCGACGTCGCAAGCGATTTTGCGCGACACGTATACGCTTAAAGAGCAGGGTAAGGCGCAAGGCATCTTCGCGATGGGCGTTATCGTCGGACCGGCGCTGGGGCCCGTGCTCGGCGGCTGGATCACCGACAACTGGAACTGGCACTGGTGTTTCTTCATCAATCTGCCGGTCGGAATCGTCGCCGCGACGCTGATATGGTTCTATCTGCGCAATCCGTCGGATCCGCAGTACAAGAAGCTGGACTGGATCGGTTTGGGTTTGCTCGCGATGGGATTGGGCTCGATGCAGTACGTTCTCGACCAAGGGCAACAGTACGACTGGTTCGACGACGGCAATATTCGGCTGTTTACCGCGATCGCCGCGACGGGCCTTGGCGCGTTCGTATGGCGGACGCTGCGCTCGACCACGCCAATCGTCGATCTGCACGTGCTGCGCTTGCGTCAGGTATGGGCGGGCAGTTTGCTCGGCGCGGTGCTCGGCATCAGCCTCTACGGATCGATTCTCGTGCTGCCGCAGTACTTGCAAAACTCGCTCAACTTTACCGCGACCCTGTCCGGCTTAACGATCCTCGTGCGCGCCGCCGCGATCATGTTCTTCACGCCGCTGACCGCGGCGTTGGCGGGACGCGGCGTCGTGGATCCGCGTGTGTCGACGGCAATCGGGTTCGTGTTACTGGGCATCTCCAACTGGATGCTTGCCGGCGTCACGACGCCTGAAACGCAGTTCGGCACGCTCGTTGCGTCGCTGATTCTGAGCGGCATCGGGCTGTCGCAGATCTTCGTACCGCTGTCGATCGCCGTGCTTGGCGGCGTGCCGGATAAGGAAGTTCCTGCGACGTCGGCGTTCTTCAATCTGTCGCGTCAAGTCGGCGGCAGCATCGCGACGGCCGTACTGGTGACGCTGCTCGTCCGTGGAACGACGCTCCATCAGACCGAGCTCGCCGCGACCCAGACGTTGGCGCACACGCCGACCGCTAACTACCTTCAGACCGACGCCTCGCCCACGTCACAGATAGAATTGGGTAACTTGGTAGCAGGGCAAGCCGCCGTGCAATCATACGCAGACACGTCGCGCTGGGTGGCGATTATCACGATCGCGCTCACGCCGCTGGTGCTGCTGCTCAACAGGCCGCGTCTCGGACACGTTGCCGCGGAGTAGGGAGGAAATCACGTGAAAACCGTTCGACCAGTTCTTGCCGGCGTCGCACTGCTGGCGGTCTTCGCGGCCGTCGTGCCGCTGCAACCGGCATTCGCGCAAGGCACGCCGCGTGCGTCGATTCCGACGCCCGTTCCGTCGCCGATTTTGCCGGCGGTACCGACCGTCGCGCCGGGATATGCAGCACCGAAAGTCGCACCGACCGCTGCGAACATCATCGGCGTCACGCAGCAGCCGTTCGTCGGCATCGCGCTGCAAGACGCAGTCGCGATGTCGCTAATCAAGAATCCGAACCTCGCGGTATCCGCTTCGAACGTCAAAATCGCGCGGTACCAAGTCGTTCAGGCGAAGGGGCCCTTCGACGTGCGATTTCTGGTCGAGCCGTCGACGAGCTTCAGCGTGCAGCCGCCGGAAAGTCTTTTCGCCGGCGGCGCTCCGGTGGAAACGCAACCTGGCGTCAGCCCGGGTCCCGGATACATCATTCAACATCAATCCAGCCTTCAGTACGGGCTCGGCGGCCAAACCATTAGCGGTACGACGTATCAAGCCGGTATCCAGCAAAGCCGTACCTACAACAACACCAGCCTGAATCTCTACGATCCCTATTATCTGGCGTCGTTGAACTTGTCGGTTACGCAGCCGCTGCTGCGCAATTTTGGGATGAATGCGGCAAAGCGCCAATACAAACTGTCGTTTGTAAACGCCGACGCGACGTCGGCTCAGGCTCTCGTCGATGCGTCCAACACGATTTCCCAAGTGGAAGACGCGTACTGGAATCTCGTATCGGCGTGGCGCAACGTCGCCATCCAAGAGGCTGCACTCAAGGATGCGGTGGCGCAGCAAGGAAGCAACGTCCGATTAGCAAAGCACGGCGCGGCAGCACCGATCGACGCCGTGGAGTCGTCGACGCAAGTCGCCCAGTTCCAAGATCAGGTCTTCTCGGCACTGCAAAACGTTTCCGAACTCCAAAATCAACTCAAGGGACTCGTCGTCACCGATCCCGCCGACCCGATTTGGATGGCGAACTTGGTGCCGACATCCTCGGTTCTTCAGCTGCCGAGCGCAGCGGATCTCGGCACTATCATCGCCGTCGCCAACAAGAACCGTCCTGAGGTTCGGCAGGCAATCGACAAACGGCAACAGGCCGATATCGATCGCGCCTACGCGCGCAACCAATCGTTACCCCAGGCCGACGTTACGGCACAGTATATGAGCAACGGTTTTGCCGGGCTGCTGGCTCCCATTCCGCCGTTCTTGAATACGATCTGCGCGGCCGGTGGCGGAAGCTCGTGTCCGACGCCGCCGCCGCAGACGCAAGGTACGATGGCCTATGCGTATCACAATCTGTGGGCGGGCCTCTTCCCAACGTTCAACGTCAACTTCACGGTAAGCTTCCCGCTGCAAAACGACGTTGCGAACGGCCTCAAAGGTCAAGCCGCCGAAGAGCAGCACCAAGCCGACGTGCTGCAGGAAGGCGTTGCCGAGCGCATCAGTTTCGAGGCACGCAACGCATTGCAATCCTATCAATCGGCCGTCTCGCGACTTAACGCAGCGCGGCAAGGCCGCGAGGCTGCCGGGCAAGTCTACGAAAGCGAGCTGCGCAAATTCCATAACGGCGCGTCTACGACGTTCCTCGTGCTGCAACGCCAGGTCGAGCTCAACCAAGCTCGGGGACGCGAGCTGCTCGCGCAAACCGACCTCAACAAGTCGGTCGTCGAGCTCGATCGGGTCGAGGGAACGATTTTGGCGAACAACGGCGTCGATCTACGGACGCTGGGAACGCAGGCGCTCGCGACGGCGCCTCCATCGAAATAGAGCGCGCGCCGAATCGCGCGTTCTCGAGGGACGTCTGGTAACGGGCGTCTCTTTTCTTTTTTGAAGAAGGGCACCGCAGCGTTCGAGCGTACGCATCGCCGTACAGGAGGACTTAATGTGAACGTTGCGCGGCCCTTTGTCTTTGCCGTCGGTTTTGCAGTAGTCTTAACGACCCTACCACCGATTACGTCGGCCGGGGCGCAGAGTGCTGCGCCGTACCCGACGCCCGCGACGTTGCCGACGCTTCCGGCCGTGCCTACCGTGGCGCCGGGCTACCGGAGGCCGAAAGCCGCTCCGTCCCCGGCGCATATCGTGGGTGTTGCGCAGCCCTTCGTCGGCATTTCGTTGCAAGACGTCATCGGCATGGCGTTGCTCAAAAATCCGAATCTCGCCGTATCCGTTTCAAACTCGCAGATCGCGCGCTATAAGATCATTCAGG
>DASRSM010000013.1:0-6216 GCA_035656415.1 Vulcanimicrobiaceae bacterium
CAAACGCTGTACGTTATCGCACCCGATTACGCGGCAAATGAGTTTGCCTACTATGCCCGCGATAGTGGTGCGCGGTTTATCGGATTTGCGCGCATCGATCGTCCGGAGATTTTCGTTCTCGACGATTACGAAGCGATTTGGAACGACCCGTCGCTGATTCGGAAAATTCTGGCGGCGATCGCAGCGGAAGCGTCGCAGTTTCGCTACGTCGACGTCGTCGTCGACGACAACGCACGCGATCAATATCGCATCCCTTTCGGCAGAGTGAAGCAGCTAGTAACGGCGTTGCGACGGCAGTACGAGCTCGTCGACCGGCAGGACTACCCCGGCCGCTGGGAGCCGATCTCTGTGTATCGGTTCCAACTGCGTCCTACGAAAAGTGCCGCCAGCAGCGCTAAAGATCCCCCGCATTCGTGATGCCCGACATTGGTTGGGACGTTCTAATCGCACGCAAGGGAAGTGCGATAACGCTGCCGTCGCCCGATCCGATAACGAGGGAATCGTTCAGGATAATCGGGGAGCCGACGTTGAATGACGTATCGGTCTTGATTTTGCCGATCGTGCGACCTTGGTGCGCGTCGACCGCCCAGAGATAACCCGCAAGATCGCCGAAATATAGCACTCCATCGCGTGCTGTAATCCCACCCTTTACCGGGCCTTCGACCTGTAGTTGCCATAGTACGCTGCCATTTTGGGGATCGAGGGCGGTGACGACCGGTGCGATTGCGCTGCCGTCGTAGAGCGTGCCGCCGTACAGTAGCGGTATCGCAGCCTCGTTGAATCTTGGAACGATACCGCGAACTCCGGGTAGCGTCGTATCCCACCGCAAGGAGCCGTTCTTAGCGCTCAACGCGTAGACGTGTTGATCCGCATTGCGTCCGTCCGGCCTAAACGGCAAGCGCATCGGCGAAGTTTGCCGCACGTACATGCCGTAGATATTTCGTCCGTCCGAGGCTAGCGGGCAGTCGGAGAGGGCGCCGTCGTACGTATCGAAACGGTGCTGCCAGATCGCGGCGCCGTTGCGAGCGTTTAGGGCGAGTATAGCGTTCGGATAGGAACCCCCAACGTAGATGCGACCGTCGGCACCGTCGAGCGCCTGCGACATGTCCATGTCCGAACCGAAATAATGGTGCCAGAGATACTCACCGTCGACAGCACGAAACGCGTAAATCATTCCCGCGCCGTCGCCGTGCACCAGCATCGGTCCGACGAGAGCCGGCGTGGGCATTCCGCTGCCGGGAAGCCCGGCACGCCATACCGGCTCTCCCTTTGCAAGGGTAAACGCGAGAAGATCGCTTGCGCCCGTTCCCATGAGTTTGTATCGCGGTGCGCCCCAGATGCGAACTAGCGAGTTGCCGGCGCCGACGTAGACCACGCCGGTGGCATAGACCGGCTGCGACATAATCTCGTTATCCGCCGAGCCGATCCAGATCGTAGCCCCGGTACGTGCATCCAGCGCGTAGAGTTTCCGGCTGTTGTTGGCCATCAAGACCGTGCTACCGGAAACGCTCGGCGAGGACGAATACTGGCCGTTCGTTTCAACGCGCCACGCCGGTTCGGCCGGCAACTGTGGATTTGCTACGACAACGTTGAGGCCGCCGCCGAGGCGGAACTGCGGCCACGCCGTCTGGACGTCGGATCGAAAGAGGGTCACTCGTGGATCGCCCGACGGTACGAACGTCGCGCGATCCGGCGAGTGGGCCGCACAGGCTGCCAACGCCGCAAACATCAGCGACAGCGTAACGTTTCGCACCAGCGGGTATTTCGACTGCGTTTGGCGATTTCCGTGAAAATGAGGCTTTGGGTCGCCATCGTCGTGACGCTCGCGGCACTCATCCGGCTGCCGTCGTTCCTCCACGACGGCATTTGGCGTGACGAAGCCTACGTCTACATCGACGTGACCGCGTCGACCTTCGGTGAGTTTTTTCACCGCGTGACGGAGACCGAGTGGCATCCGCCGCTGTATTTTCTGCTCGCGTACGCGTGGTCGCACGTCGCCGGAACCAGTGCGCTGGCCCTCACGATGCTCCCGTACGCCTTCAGCGTCGCAACCACGGCATTGGTCTATCTTCTCGGAACCGCTGCGGCCTCCCGGAAGGTTGGACTCTTGGCGGCGTCGATATACGCACTCGCTCCGCTGCCGATCGAGTACTCCACCGAATACGTCTATCCGCTGACCGGCGCGCTCGCCGCGTTGTTAGCCTGGCTCGTAACGCGCGCGCGACGCGAGGTGCCGTCGACGCACGCGCTTCTTGCGGTAGCGGCGGTCTCCATCTTGACGGCGTTCAGTCACTATGTAGCGTTGATTTTTATCGTGCTCCTTGGGGGCTGGTCGCTTCTCGGGCGCCCAAATCCTAGACAAGCGATGATGCTCGTTTCCGCATTGGCCGCGGGGCCCTTGGCGTTCTTGTTCTGGCTGCCCGTATTCTTAGCGCAGCGCAGAATCGGGGTGCCGTTTCAATTTCCGATCGTACCACTGCTCAAAGCGTGGTTCTTTGCCAAATGGCTTCTGGAGTTTATGCCGGGCCGGCCGTTCCAAGCGGAGTGCGCGCTTTTGTTGTTGCTCGTCGTCGCGGTCGTCATGATCGTGCGGCGCGGCGTGTGGCGAAACGATGCCGCGGCGTTGGGCCTCATGTTCGTCGCGATGCTGTTCTTTACGACGGCGGCGGGTCTGCCCTACGAACGATACGCCGTTCCTTACTGTGGCTTGCTCTACGTCGCAATCGCTTGGTCGGCCTTCGCGCTGTTCGATCTTTTTGCGCGTGAAGATCCGGCAGCGTGGCAGCGGTTCGGAAAGTTCGTGCCCGTCGTACTCGCGGCCGTCTTCGCTGCCGGCGACATCGCATACGCATTCCAGAACGCTTCGGTTCCCAAATCCGGAATCGCCACGTTTGCGTCGAGCGGCTTGGATCGTTCGACGCTTTACGTGATCGCGCCGGATTATATGGCGGCTACGTTTGCGTTCTATACGCGGGATCACCCAGTAGCGTACCGCGGGTTCGTTCGAGTCGACGATCCGCAGATATTTCGGGTGGAGGGATACGCACGCGATTGGACGGACCCGCACGTCGTCGAACGTGCGATCGCTACGATAGAGAGGGACGCGCTTTTCTTCAAATACGTGACCGTGGTAGCCGACGAGCGGGCGCTTACTGCGCAAAACCCCTATCGGCAGACGCGGCGGCTGCTGCGGCGCCTGGAGACGCGTTACCGTCTCTTATCGGAATCGCGTTACCCGGGGCGGTTCGAGCCCGTGGCCGTATTTCGGTTTGTGATAGAATGACGGGGTGGGGGAGCGGAGTCTTTCGACTGCCGGCCGTGTCGGCACGTTAAAAGCCGATCTGGCCGCCAATTGCGGTATGCGGATCGGGATCCTCGTCGTGGCGTACAATGCCGTGGGTACGCTCGCGCCCGTATTGCGGCGCATCCCTAGCGAAGTCTGGGATAACATCGAAGAAGTCGCAATTTTCGACGATGCAAGCCACGACGCGACCTACGAACTTGCCGTCGGATACAAGACGCTCGCCGAGCAGTACAAGCTGCACGTAGTGCGAAATGAAGCGAATCTCGGTTACGGCGGAAATCAAAAAGCCGGCTACAAGTACTTCATGGACAAGGGATTCGACGTCGTCGTTTTGCTTCACGGCGACGGCCAGTACGCTCCCGAAATCCTGCACCATCTGTATCACCCCATCGTCGCCGGCAACGCGGATGCGGTTTTGGGATCGCGCATGATGCCGGACTTCGACGGTCCGCTCAAGGGCGGTATGCCGCTTTACAAGTACGTCGGGAACCGCATTCTGTCGACGTTCGAAAATCGCGCGCTAGGGATGAGCCTCACCGAGTTCCATAGCGGCTACCGTGCGTACAATCTGCACGCGCTCGAGAAGATCGATATGTCGGCGATGACCGACGATTTCCACTTCGACACGGAAATCATCATCAAGCTGCACCACCAGCGTTTCCGCATCAAAGAAGTGCCGATCCCGACGTACTACGGCGACGAGATTTGCTACGTCAACGGAATGAAGTACGCTTGGGACGTCGTGCGTGCCGTACGACGCTATCGCTCCACCGTTCGTTCCGCACGGAAATTCCCGGAGTTCGCCGAGTATTACGCGCGTTACAACGTAAAGGCATCGCACGGATCCAGTCACAGCATCGTTTCTTCGCTCGTGGGTCCGAATCAAGACGTGCTCGACGTAGGGTGCGGCGAAGGGTTTTTCGCGTCGGCCCTGTCCAAAAACGGGAACGTGGTCTCCGGGATCGACATCATCCCCGCTCCCAGTCACCGCGAAGCTTTCGAACAGTACGCGTGCGGCGATCTCGGACAAGGCCTCACGCCGCCGGCTAAGGGACTTTCGAAACGCTCCTTCGATCGCGTCCTTTTGATGGATGTATTGCAGCAGCTCCCGAATCCGGAGTTGCCGTTGCGCGAAGCGAAGGACTTCCTCAAGCCTAACGGGCTCGTCGTGGTGTCCGTTCCGAACGTCGCCAACCTCAGCGTCCGCGCGGCGCTTGCGTTCGGCAAATTTGAATACGGGGATCGCGGCATTCTCGATCGAGCGCACCTGCGATTCTTCACCAGCAAGACGCTTCGAGCGCTGGTTGACGGATGCGGCTACGACATCGTCGAGGAACGAGTGTCGGTAATGCCGCTCGAATTTGTATTCGACGTTGCGCCGGAGCGCGGCATAATGAAGGTGCTCAATCGCGCCCTATGTTTCCTTACCGGCATCTTCCCGCGGCTGCTCGGATACCAATGGGTGATCGTCGCACGTCCCAAAGCGACGCGTTAATAGCTATCGACCCATCGTGCCGGCACCGGATGAAGTCCGCTCGACGAACGGCGATAGCCCTGGCAATTGGAGCTTTTCTCTCGAGTTGCCAAGTGCAGCATCCGAATCGTACGTTCGCGCCGTATCGGGACCCGGCCGTGTCGGCATTTCACTCCGACAGGCAGAACGGCTGGAAGCAGTTTCGGCTGGGCGGCGGACTTAACGTCGTGGTCGAAAATCCAAACGTTCCTGCGGAACCGCAATGGCGCGTCGAGACGGGAGGGACCTACTCATCGTCACCAAGCGTGGCCGGCGACGCACTTCTCTTTGCGAACAACGACAGTCACGTTTACGCGATCGGTGCCGGTACGGGCAAGGTACGCTGGCGAACTTTGGCAGCGAACGAAGTGATGACGCAGCCGATATACGAAGGTAAAACCGCCTTTGTCGGCGCCGGCAACTCGGGATCCACTTTCTGGGGCGCGCCCTTCTACAAACTAATTGGTGCGGGACCGTCGGAGCTTTTGTCGCTCGACCTCCGCGACGGTAACATTTTGTGGCGCGTTCAGCTTCCGGGCACGGGTATGCCAACCCCCGCGTTCGTTGGACCGGTATTGATTCATGGCAATGGCGCCGGAATTGTCTTCGGTGTTAATCGAGCCGACGGCAGTTATCGCTGGGAACCTATCTTCATTCTGACATGAGCATGTCGCAGATCCTGGATGGCGCGGACGGCCGCATCTATCTCGCTGCGTCATATCCGAACGGCGTTTTCGCCCTCGATCCGACAAACGGAACGGTGCTTTGGCGACATCTCTTCGCAACGTACGATGGCGCCTTTTCGGATTGTCCGCTCGCTTTCGACGGCAAGACGCTCTACGCGATGTACGTCCGACAAATCCGTCCGATGCAGCTCGCGTTCCGGCCTTATCTTCGTCCCGCGGTCCAGCACGTGTATGCCATCGCCAAGAATGGTACCGTCCGGTGGGATATAAAGTTGCCGAACGTTCGCGGAATCATTCCCGCGAAAAACGAAGCGGCGATTCCCTTGATCTACGCCGGAACGCTTTACGTCGGCAGCGGCTTGGCTCCAGTTCTAACCGCGCTCGATCCTGGGACCGGTAAGGTGAGATGGCAGGCACGGCTTCGCGGAATCATGCAGAGCGGCATGTCGGCAGTAAACGGGGTGATCTACCTCGCCGATTCTGCGGGATATCTGTGGGCGATCGATGCCAGAACCGGACTGACGATCGGTAGCGTCAAAACGGATATGCGGGTGAACGTAGCATCACCGATTATTCTCAACGAGTCCCTCGTTATCGGATCCCGAAACGGTGTCGTGGCTGCGGTTCCACTTCGAGCGATTCGGGAGTCGCTTCAGGTCGCGGGAGTCACAGCGGCGCCTCCGGATCTAAGGGAGTTACTGCTGCTTGGGATC
>DASRSM010000014.1:0-3106 GCA_035656415.1 Vulcanimicrobiaceae bacterium
GAAACGACTTCAGCCGGCCCTCTTTGCGCACTGGGCGCTGCTGCCGACGGGGGCTGGATAATGGGAGCCGTATGAGTTGAGAAGCTCACGTACGGTTCTGAGAGAGCGCGGGGTGCGATTCCCCGCGCCACTCACTGAGGATACGGTTTTTGCATCGTCTCGATCTCGCGTTTGCCGCTTTCTTCTCACGGGTAAAGCGCGGGCACACGGCGGGCTTTCCGCGCTTTAAAGGTGCGAACGGTTGGAAGCAGCTCGAGTTTTCGCATGGCGGACGAGCCTTGCGATTCAACTCGAAACAATCGAGGGTCATCATTCCTGGGGTGGGGAGCGTGCGCTTGAGAAAAGGACGACCCGTACCGTTGTGCGGTCGGGCCTGGGTTGTCGAGCGCAACGGCCGGTGGTGGGCCTGCTTTGAGGTTGAACGCGAAGTACAGCCGAACACGATGCCGGCGCTGCTTGTGGGAATTGACCGTGGGATTCACGTGCTCGCTGCAACGAGTGATGGCGTCCTGCATCGGCAGCCTAGCGCAATCGCCCGTCAACAAAGGTCTATAGCGAGGATTCAACGATTGCTCGAGGCTGCGACCGATCGAGACGAGGCGGGGCGGGTGCGCAATCGTGCGGATTAATGAGAGAAAGGCCGCTGTTCTAAGGCTAGCCCGCGCTAAAGAGCGCCAAGCAAATCAGCGGCGCGATAACGCTCATAAAGTTGCGCGAAAAATAGTCAATAGCGCGGCGGTAATCGCCATTGAGATACTTAATGTGCGCGGGATGACGCGGACGGCACGCGGTACAGCCGGCAAACCCGGCAAGAACGTTGCTGCTAAGGCGGCCTTGAATCGTTCGATTTTAGGGGCAGGTTTTGGGTTGCTTAGACGTATGATCGTGAGCAAAGCGGAAGAAGCTGGCAAGACGATCGTTGAGGTGAATGCACGTTTCTCATCGCGGGAGTGCAGCAGATGCGGCTTCATTGCGAAGGAGAACCGGCGGAGAAGGCGCTTTGCGTGCGTGGCTTGCGGCTTTTGCTGCCATGCCGACGTACAAGCGGCGTTGGTGATCCGGCGGCGAGCGCAGGTGGCGCTCATGAGTGAGCCACAACCGGCCGAGGACGCCGGTCGCAACGACAGCGATTTCGTTGCGTAGGCGCGCACACCGAGTACATGCGAAGCAAGAGCCGCTTGCGGGGAAGGCGTAGGCCGCCAGCCCGCGGCACTATCATAATGATGAAACTCAGAGCCCTTCTCGTCGTTGCTGCCTTTGTGCTTGCTGCGAGCACTTTCGTTCCCGTCCAAGCCACCGGGTCGAGCCTCGTTGCGGCAAGCCGCTGCAACTCGCGCATGATCAGCGACTATGCCGACGAGGTCCGCAACTTCGACAAGCATCCGCCCAGCGACAACGTCGGCGACCTGCAGAAGCGCTTCAACGACATCAACCAGCTGCTCCAGGCTCTTAGCCAAGAGCGCACGGTCATCGACACGTTCTGCACGACCGAGGCCGATAAAGCGCCGCTTTTTGCGTATATCGGGGCGATGGCATCTTACGCGCTGGCGCTCGAAAGCGACGTCGCGCTTCGAATCAACCAGCCGTGCCCGGCCGGCGCCAAAGGCGTGGCCACGGCGCTGCTCGCGCAGGCATGGCTCGATCTCGGTATGCTGGTGAACGATGCCGGCGGGAAGGTGCCCAAGGACGTATCGGACGCCGCCCCCCGCATTCAGACGCGCGCCACGGCGCTCGGGCTGACGCTGCCCCCCTGGGCCGACACCTCCGCCTACTGGCGCGACAACCTGAACAAGCTGGCCCGGGCAGCGATCGAGACGTGCCCGACACCGGCGCCGTCCGGCAGTTCGTCCCCGGCCCCTTCAGCCTCGCCATAAGGGATTTTGCAAACCGTTCGCAAATAGGGTCGCATCATGGCTATGCGAGCCGAATACGTCACCCGCGCGCGCGAAAAGATCGCCGCCGTCCTCCATCGCGAACGGCGGTTTCTCTCCGCCGCGGAGATCCATCATTTGCTTGAAGAAGGTGGCGCGAAGGTCGCGCTATCGACCGTTTATCGCAACCTCGAGCATCTGCAGAGCAAGGGCGAGCTGACCGCGCGCACCGAGGCCGACGGCGAGACGCGCTACATGCCGTGCGAGCCGGAGCACCATCACCATCACGCCATCTGCAGCGCGTGCGGACGCGTGGAAGACGTCGACTGCACCGCGATCGAACAGTTTACCGAATCGCTGCGCACAACCAGCGGCTTTCAACTCGACGGCCATGCGATGGAATTTTTCGGACGGTGCCGCGCATGCCGGTGAGAGTTTTTTTCGCAGCGCTGCTCGCGTTGACTGTCGGCTGCTCCGGCTCGGCATCCCACCGAAAGGTAATTGCCCGTTCAGGCGTGATCCAAGTTGCGACGACGATTTCAACATTGAATTCGCTGGTTGAAGGCGTCGGCGGCAATCACGTGCACGTGCAGAACATCATCCCGGTCGGCGCCTCGCCCGAAACGTTTCAGCCCGCCCCGCAAGACGTAGCGACGGTCGCCGACGCGCAGCTGATCGTCGAAAACGGTGCTGGACTCGAAACGTGGCTCAATGGCATGCTGCAGAACGCCGGCAACGCAAACCTCAAAACCGTCGTTTGCGCCTACGGCTTGAACGTGACCAATAACAATCCGCATCTGTGGATGGATCCGGCGATGGCCAAGCACTACGTGCTGGCGATTCGCGACGGGCTCATCGCGGTCGATCCGAAGCACGCCAACGCCTATCGTTCGAACGCGTTCAAATATAACGGCCGGCTCGACGCTCTCGCGAGCACGATCCAGGGACGGATCAATACGATTCCGCCGTCGCATCGATACATGATCGTGTTCCACAACGCGTTTCAGTATTATAACGACCGCTTCGGGCTGACGACGCTCGGCTTCGTCGAACGCAATCCGGGACAGGAGCCCAATCCGGCGCAGATCGCCAATCTCATCGATCTCGGCAAGCAGCACGGCGTGCGTGCGGTGTTCAGCGAGCCGGAATATAGTCCCAAGCTGCTCTACTCGATCGCGCAGGGCGCCGGCGTAAAGGTCGTCGAGAATCTCTACGACGATTCGATCGGCACCGAT
>DASRSM010000015.1:0-3276 GCA_035656415.1 Vulcanimicrobiaceae bacterium
ATGGCTTTCGCGGAGGCGGCCAGCGACGATGGAAGTCTAACGGGACGAGGCAGTCCGATCTTACGCGGCATCGTCACCGGTGCCATGACCTCGCTGGGCGGACTCGGCCACACGCTACCGTTCTTGATCCCGGAATTTCACTCGGCCCTCGTCGTTGCGATTATCGTCGTTGCGTTCGAGCTCGCGGCGATTTCTTGGATTCGCAACCGGTATATGGACACGCCGCTGCTGCGGGCCGCGTTCCAAGTGATTGTCGGCGGGGTGCTCGTCTTTATTACGGGTATACTCATCGGCGGTTCGGGTTAACGAAAGGACGGCCCAATGGCAATGTTTTCCGGCGGCTGCGTTTGCGGTGCGATTCGCTATGAGTGCGACGCGCAGCCGATGATGATGTTTCAGTGTCACTGCCGCGATTGTCAGCACGTCACCGGCGGCCCCTATTCACCCGTCCTGTACTTTGCGCGCAAGGACTTTCGACTCACGAAGGGCGCGCTGACGCATTTTTCGACGCCGAGCTTAGCGGGCGGCGACCACAAGCGCGGATTCTGCGGGAACTGCGGATCGCGCATATCGGGCGGCGAGTCGGACCAAGGCATCGGACTTGTCGCCGGAAGCCTCGACGATCCGGCGCAGTTTCGGCCCACGTTGGATATGCACGTTGCCGACGCGCAGCCATGGGATCTCCTCGATCCGGCGATGCCGAAGTTCGACGGCTATCCGCCAATGTAGCCGGCTTCGTAAATCCGAGGGACTCACGGACGACTTCTCGAACGGCGCGAGCGCTGAGGGGCCTGTAGCTCAGCGGTAGAGCGGCCGGCTCATAACTGGTTGCGCGTAGGTTCGAATCCTACCAGGCCCACCATAGGACTCGGTTTCGGCTATTGAACGCTGATCGTCAACGCTTGGCTGTACGTGACTTGAACGACGTCGCCGACTTTTACGTTCGCAAGATTCGCTTTGTCGTTGACGAGCATTGTGATCGTATGTCCGTCTTGAGTCTTCACGGTGACGCTGGGAACCGAAGCGTCGATCGCTTGGATAGTTACCAGCGCGGTTTGCGTCTGAGAAATTGTTCCACCCGGTTTCGCCCCGGCCGTACGTTCGAGAGACGGAGTCGCTTGCGCAGCCGGAGCGGTGCCCGGCTTCGCGATTCCATATGCCACCGATTCTTGATAGCGGAACGTGACCGTATCCCCAACGTTGAGCGCGTCGAAACGCGTCACCTCCGGCCCCACTTTGATCGATTGAATATTGCCCTGCGCGTCTTGCAGCGTGACGATGCGCGAATCGTGGTCGATGGCGACGATTTTTGCCGTAACCGTAGCGATCACACCCTGAGCGCCCCCCGGAGGCTGCTGCGCGAGACATGCGCTTTGAACGCCCAGCAACGCTGCCAAGACGAATGTGATAACAAACGCATTCTTCATTCTTCGTGCTCCTCTCCTAGCGAGGCAAATCATAGCTGTTTGCCTATCTATTGACTATCCGAAAAGCGCACGGTTCAAGTGGCGGAGCACGCAACGCTACTGTAGTCGCACGACCTGATTGGCGTTAAGCTCGAGGAACCAAATGGCTCCGTCGGGGCCGGTCGTAATACCGCTGGGATACGGATTCGATCCCGGGACGTTGTAGTAGGTCACGACGCCGTTTGAGATGCGTGCGACGCTCTGCGTTTCCGAGGGAATTGTCGAAACGGTAAACCAAATCGCGCCATCCGGGCCAACGGTTATGTCGCCGGCCTCTCCGGTGCCGCGAATCTGCGTGGTCGTCACGACGCCGGCGGTCGTCATGCGGCCGATGTAGTTGCTGCATCCGCCGAACCAAAGGGCGCCGTCGGTGCCGGCAACGACGACGTACGGAAGTGTCGACATACTACTAGAGTACGAGTTGATCGGCGAACCGGACGTAGTAATCCGTCCGATTTGATTCGTACCTTCTTCGGCGAACCACAAAGCACCATCAGGGCCATTGGTGATGCCGTACGGCCTTGCGGTACTCGCGAGTGTAAACTCGACGAAGCCCGTGCCGGCCGACGATACGCGACCGATCTTCGAAGGCGTCGCGTGTTCCGTAAACCAGAAGTTGCCGTCACGGCCGACGGTTAGGCCCTCGGGAGAGCTGTTAGCGGTTGGAATAGGAAAGGACGTAACGACGCCGTTGGCCGTAATGCGGTTGATCGTGTTTGCGCTCTGCGCCACAAACCACTCGTTGCCGTCGGGTCCGCGAATGATTCTCTTAGGTTGAGCGCCAGTCGATGTGGCAGGATACTCGTGAATGGATCCAGCCGTGTTGATTCTTCCGATTTGATTGACGTTGAACTCGCTGAACCACATGGCGCCGTCGGAACCACTGGTAATGAAGAGCGGGCTGCTGTTGCTGGTCGTAATCGGGTAGAAGTGCATTTTTGGCGCGGTGAACGTCAGCGTCGGTCCGCTCGGCGGCGCGCCGTTGGTTGCCGTCGCAATCAGCGATGTTGCGAAGCCGCTGCTCGCCTGCGCGCTCGACATAACGGCGGGAGTGTATTTCATCGTCACGGACGACGGCTTGTCGAACGAGGGCGGCGTAAACGCGAGCGTCGTCCCGGCACCGGCACCGCCGGTCATCGTCAACGTGACCGCCTTTCCGCGTTTGTCGACGTATTTGTCGGTGACGATAACGTTGCCGTCGGCGTCGCGCGCGACGGCGAGTACCGATGCGGAAAACGGATCGATGGCCGGGGTTGACGCCTTGCCGAAGGCCGTTTGCGTGCTTGCGACGATGCCGCCGAGAACGACGCCAATGATTCGGCTCTTGGCGATCTTGTCGGTAGCGAAGCTGACGGCGAGGTGTTTGGCTCCCTGAAACGTACCGTGCTTGGGCGCTTTGTCGTAGGTATCGATCGAGAAGTCGTACGTTCCGGCGGCCGGCATGTCGACTGCGATCGAGCACGTACGGCCCTTCGAGGTTTTCTTGCAGTCTTTCGACGTTGCAGAGAGATTTGCGGCGATCGACGCGATCGGGTGCTTGTCTTTGCCGCGTTCGTAAACGCGTACTAGCGCTCCACGCGTCGACGCGGCGACGAACGCTTGATGCATCAGCGCGGGAAATATGTCTTCACCAACCATCGCCTTCGGGATGCGAACGACGATCGTGGCGATCAACCCATGCGTCGTCGCAATGGCGTTCGTTCCGCCGGGCGGCGGCGTTTGCGGTAGGACTCCAGCGTGCGAACACGCGGTCAGAAGCAGCAAAAAGGCGACGAAGAGGCGCCGGCAACGGACGGGCATGGGCATCGCC
>DASRSM010000016.1:0-2632 GCA_035656415.1 Vulcanimicrobiaceae bacterium
GCGAAGCGATTTGGTTCGTTTCGTTGAGCACGCCTTGAATCGAGTCGAACCACACGCGGGCGATCGCGTCGTACCCTTGCGGGCCCTCGACCGGATGGATGCCGTCGGGAAAGTGCGACATATCGCGCGGCACGGCGTGCAATAGGCCGCTGGCGTACGAGATCGCGTAACCGCGCGCGGCGTACTGCGATACCAGGTCCGCGAGGCTGGGATGCGCTCCCGTGTCGCACGTGCTGTGGCCGGTGTCGAAGCGCTCGACGTAGCACGCGTCGACCTTCGGGCTGTCGACGATCGCTCCGACGATCACGTGCGTTTTCGGCGCGGCCGAATAAATATCGCTCAGCAGCATATCCATGCTGTGCACCATCTCGTCGACCGAGTAGCTTCCGTTGGTCGCCTCGTAACGCAGGAAGTCGTTCGTCCCCACCATCAGCAGCACGATGTCCGGGTGCGTTTCGGCGACGATGTCTTTGGCGAGACCTCCGTAAAGCTCGCCGGGCGCGCCGGGGCTCGTGTTGCGAATCACGTAGCCGGGAAAGCCGTCGTGCCACGGATCGGCCATCTCGGGCGACATATCCTCGCGCGAACCGACGAGCACCGCTTTGCGCGGCGACTGCGCCAAAAGTCGTTCCAACATGACGCGATAACCGCCCGAACCGGGATGGCCGCCGGCAATGATTCCGGCAGTAATAGAATCGCCTAACGGCAGTACGCGCAACGGCGCTTGGGCCGTTTGTTGAGCGCGCAAGGGAAGCGCTCCGAAGGAAAACAGAGCGACCGCGGCCACGCATAAAAAAGCGCGCCGCGCTAAGGACAGAAGCGAGAGACTTTTCACCGGCACCTCGTTTTCGACGCCGGCAGGTACGCACTCTCTCGCTACGCTGTAAGGACTATGTCAAGCCGTTTGTACGTATTGCGGCCGAGCGGGCGAGCGACGGCTGCGCGCGCTTAACAACGGCCGTTCCACCGCGTACGTAACCAGCGCGGCGACGGCGAGCGCGCAGATCAGCGCGACGGGCAAAGGCAGCGATATCTGCTGCGCTACCGACAGAACTTCGAGATGCCACAGATAAAGATTGTACGAAATGATCGCCAGGAAACCAGTGACCGGATTCGCGATGACGCGGCGTACGACCGGCAGCGAAAGCGTCGCCGCCGTAACGAGAACGAACAGCAGCACCGCAATCGCGAATCGCCACTGCATTTGCCACAAGAAGAAATCGCCGTTGTCGTTCATCGCGCTGGAATGCGTGAACGCGATCATCCCGGCGATGCCGCAGGCAACCGCGACTAACGTTCCGGCCGTCGCCATCGCCGAAATGACGAGCTTGCGCGGGTGCGTCTGGACCCACGCCACGACGTACGCGGCCAGCATGCCGGCGGCGAACAGATCCAAGAACGCAAAGACTTGATTGCTGATATAGAAGCCCGGCGCGGCGTGCGTGAGCATGACGAAACCGCGATACGCGCCGGAGATGCCGGCCACGAGCAGCGCGCCGTATAACGGCCGGCGCATGAAAAGACCGCACAATGCCGGGAAGATGAGATAGAACTGGACCTCGATGCCGATCGTCCACAACGGGCCGCTGATCGCCTGAAAGTCGTGCGGCAGAAGCGGATGGACGAAGAGCAGATGTGCGGCGTACGCGTAGGCGGTTTGTTCGATCCCGTCGCGATGCGCGTAGGCAATCGCGAAGACGGTTAACGCCAAAAGATAGGACGGAAGGATCTTGATCGCGCGGCGATACGCGTACGAAGCCCACGACGGCGGAGCGTTTCCGGTGAAGCGCGAGCGCGCAAACGGATAGAACATGCAAAAGCCGCTCAGCGCGAAGAAGAGCTCGACGCCCAAGAAGCCTCCCTGCGAAACGACGCCGGCACTAAAGCCGTACACCAGCCACGAGTGATACGCAACGACAAGCGCGATGGCAATGCCGCGCAGACCGTCGATAGCGTCAAGATGCCGATCCATCGCCATCCCGTTTGCCCCAAAGCGCCGCGGTTGACGCCGGTCGTCCGAGTGCTTGTTAGGTTTTCACCCAAGGCGGGTACGGTCATGACCTGCCGTTGGGAGGGTAGCGTGCGATCGAAGATTTGCACAGGCATTCTTGCGGTTCTTTGCTTAGCCGTTCCCGGATGCGGAGCGCAGCCGCCGGCTGTTCCAGTGCTGCCGAATCGATCGGTGCCGGGAGTTCTCGCCCGCGGGCCGGGAGGTTACATCAAGCACGTCATCATCGCCGTGCAGGAGAACCGCAGCTTCGATAACGTGTTCGACGGTTTTCCGGGAGCGAACACGACTTCGTTCGGCGTTATGTCCAACGGAAAGAAGCAACCGCTGCAACCGATTCCGTTCGAAGTGCACGACATGGATCACGGGTTCTCGGCGGGCGTCATGGACTGGGACAACGGCAAAATGGACCGGTTCGATCTCAACGGAACCAGCGCCGGAAAAACCATCGGCTCCTTCGCATATTCGCGTCTCGAGCACAGCGCCGTCGAACCGTATTGGACGATCGCCAAACGCTACGTGCTCGCCGACCATATGTTTCCGACGATGTTCGGTCCCAGCTTTACGGCTCATTTGACGCTGATCGCCGGCACGGCCGATTTAAATCCGTCCGAATCCGAAGCC
>DASRSM010000017.1:0-8023 GCA_035656415.1 Vulcanimicrobiaceae bacterium
CACGTCCCACACGGCGCGAAAACTCTGCGCGAAGCCGGGCTCTTGCAGCCGGATCGTGTACTCGTCGCCGGCGCCCGGGAACGTTGCGCCGTTGAGAAATCCGAAATGCAGCGGCGCCAGCGGATGCTCGACGCTCACCGCGCCGGCACGTCCCCACGATTCTTTCACGCTTCCCGCGTAATAGAGCTCGCCGGTGAGATCCACGCCTAAATTAGAACCTGAGTCACCGCTGCGCAGCGATTCCAGTGCGGCGTAAAACGACGGCGCGTTATCCTGCGCTCCGGTTCGTACCGAATGGACGATCGTCGCCAGGCGCGAGCTCGACGAAAAAGATCCGTCCCACGCGCGCAGCTTGTCGCTTAACTCGTGCTGCCCATTCTGCACCGCAAAATCGCTCAAACGGCGCGCAAACTCGCGGTCGATCGGCGAAATTTCGTCGAGCTGCATCTTCTCGAAGTACGCGACGTCGTAGCGCTTGCGTTCGTGGAGCAGCTCGGCGATCCGATACGCGCGATACGGCGGATCGAAGAACGAGGCGAGCCGGTATGGATAGCCGGCGCGGTACATCTTATTGTTGGCACTGACGATCGCAGCGTCGCGCCGCGACGCCGTCGAGGGTAACTGCGCGTATGAAATGCGTGCGAGCGGAACGGCCCGATCGCGCACTGCGTGAACGTAGCGCCCCCAGGCCGCATCGTCGACGACGGTGCCGGCGAGATGATACGCGACCGCGCCGCTGGTATCGGCAAGCACGAAGTTTTCCGCCGGCCCGCTGTAGCGCGCCAGCACGCTCGTCGCTTCCCCGGCGCTGCGCGCGCGATCGAGCGCGAGGAACGTCGCGATTGGCGAAATGCCGTACAAGTGCGCGCAGCGTACCAGCACGAGCCGGTTGGCCTCGTACGGATCGTTCGCACCGAAAAACTCACCGCTGCGATAATACGCACGCGTAACGGTCGATCCGAACCGTACCGCAAAACGTTCGCTGTGCCATCCGCTGCGCGCGAGCGTTCCGGCTGCGTACACGCTGGTGCTCGCGACGTCGGCGTTGGTTGCGCCCCACGCGACGCGCTCGTTGTGCCCTAACGCAACGCCGGGCGCTCCCGGAATGGCCGCACCGGCAGCGTGAATGCCCGGCGCGCGCAAATCGACGACGTACCACAATCCCGGAATCGTCAGCTCCAAATGCGGATCGTTCGCCAGCAGCGCACGCCCGCCGGCAGCCCGCACCGCCCCTACCGCCCACGCATTACTCCCAATCCGTGGCCTCTTGTTAGCGAGCGCCTTGTCATCCTGAGCGAAGCGAGCGTCAGCGAGCGTAGTCGAAGGACGAGCGCCACCCTCGGCAATGCCCGATAAACTCACATCGTATTTCGGATCGCTCAACGGATACCGCGCCGCAAACGCTTGCGCACCGTATCGCCGCCACACGTCGTTGCGTTCGAGTACGTCGTGATACGAATCGCCGAGCGCAATCGAAACCGCCAACGCGACCGCAAGTGAATCCGTTACGGTCCACGGCCGCGGACGATACAGAAGCAGTCGAAACTCGACCGGCAACGGCTGCTGTGTCATCCCGGCGTTTACCCCGTCTGCAAATGCTTGCAAGTCGGCGCGATCGCGTGCATCCATTCGCCGCCATTGCCCCGCTGCAATGCCCGCAACCCCATACGCGCGCTGCTCTTCGTCGATTGCCAACGCGCGCGGACCCAAAACTTCCGCCAGCGTGCCCAACGCATAGCGCCGCGTCAACTCCATCTGAAACAGACGATCCGTCGCTTCGGCAAACCCCTGCGCGTAAAATGCGTCGCGTTCCGATGACGCGACGATGTGCGGAACGTCGCGCACGTCACGCGCAATCGTTACGAATGCATCCAGCGACGGCGCCGCAATCGTACCGCTGTCGCGCGTGCCGGACCAGAATCCGTCCGCGACCCACAAACCGTACGTGAGAATCAGCGCGGCGACGACGATCGCGAACCCCGCGGCGTGCCGCACCAACCGAACCGCTACCGCATCGACAACCGCAACGTAACGAAAAATATCGACCGCGGTGCGCTCGCGATCGCGGTCTAGCCGATTAGGATCTTTGGCGTGGCCAGCCATAAGAGTACGCCTCGCGCTGAAGCGGGGTCGCTAAACTCGACGCACGCAACCGCGCCCTTCTTCATCTCAACGCGGGCGTCGCCCGTGACGTGACCGATGACGGCGCTCATGGCAGGCTCGTGTCCCACCAGCATCAGACCGTCGGCGTCCGTACGCTCGCTGAGAATCGCCCCGAGTTGCTGGACGTTGAAGCCACCCGCCAGACGCTCGTCGTCGCCGACGCGAGCCGACAATCGAAGCTCCGTCGCGACGATCTCGGCGGTCTGCCGCGCGCGCACCAAGGGGCTGGTGAGAATCGCGTTGGGCTTGAGGTCGAGCTCGGCCAGACGCTTCCCGATCTCCGCCATCTTCCTGCTGCCCTTAGCGGTCAACGGCCGCTCGGCATCGGAGCCCTGGAACGTCGCACCGTCTTCGGCAATCCCATGCCGCACAAAATACACAAGCATCAGCTAGATAGTACCAGCGTCAGCGTGCGCTTGTCGAAGGGCCGCAGGTATCTGTCATCCTGAGCGTAGCGGCCGCAGTTATCTGTCATCCTGAGCGTAGCGCCCGAAGGGCGCGAAGTCGAAGGGCAGGCGATCACGGCACCAGCCACAGCCACAACACCGTGACTCCGATCGTTACCGGCACGACCACAAGGCCCAACTTGATGTACTCCCACGCATTGACGTGAACGCCGCGTTTTCGCAGCGTGCCCATCCACAAAATCGTCGCGAGCGAACCTGCGGTCGTGAGATTCGGACCCAAATCGACGCCGGCAATTAGCGCGTACCCAAGATGCTCGCTCGGCGCGTGCGCGACGACGTACGACGATGCAACCGCAACCGGCAAATTGTTCAACGCATTAGACACAACAGCCGAACCGAACGCAGCCCACGCATCGGCAGCCAACACGCCATGCCTAGCCGCACCCTCGAGCTCGCGCAGCGCCCAATCCACAAAGCCCGCGCGCGCGATCGCATCGAGCAGCACGAACACGCCGGCCAGCAGCGCAAACGTACTCCAACTTACGTGCCGCATCGCATCTGCCGGTGCAACGCGCGCAACGACGATCGCCACGACCGCCCCAACTACCGCAACCGGCCCGAGCGGAATCCGCAACTCCATCGCCGCGACGTACGCAACGGCAACCAACGCCGCAACGACGAGCGTCCGGACCGCCGCCGCGCTGGGCGGCGCCGCCGGCCGAACTTCGTACCGCCCGCGCAGTCGCGTCCCAAACACCGCCACGAAAATTGCAAGGTTCAATGCAATCGCCAGCACCTGCGGCGGCCCTAAATGCACGATATACGGCCAAAACCGCGCGTGCGGGAGAATCAGCACGTTCGCTGGATTGGCAAACGGCAATCCAAACGATGCGGTATCCGCGACGAACGTGCAGCCGAACAGAAACGGCATCGCGTCGTCGGCGCTTGCCGATAGCAGCGCGCGATACACGATCGGCGTCAGCCCAATTGCGGTCGCATCATTCGAAAGCACGAGCGTGAGCGCGGCGCCGGTAAGAAACAGCAACGCGAACAGCCGCCGTCGCGAACCGCCGGCGCGTTCCAGCAAAACGGCGGTAATCCACGCGAACGCCCCGCTCTCTTCGGCCGCCGCAGCCAAACCCATCAAGCCGAGAATAAATAGCAGCACGTTCCACTGCTGCGCGACCGCGACGACAGCGTCGACGACGTGCTCGTCTCCAAGAGCGATCGCTAATGCTGCGCCGAGCGCGGGCCAAATCCACGGCGAGAGCCGCCACGGCCGCAGGCCGACCAGCGCCATCGCGACACCCGCGATCGCAAAAACCATCGCTTGCCCTTTTATACCGCGCAAAGCAAAAACCGCCCAGCTTTACGCCGAGCGGTTTTGCACTGTGTACTAGGTTAAGCTTACTTGGCGGAGCGGACGGTCGGCTGGACGTTCTGCTGACCGTTCTGTTGAACGTTCTGCGTGGCAGCCTTCACCGTGGCCTCAGCCTGCTTCTGGGTCTCGACGAGCATCTCGGCGATCTTCAGCGTGTAGGCCTTGCGGAGCTCGAGAACTTGGCTCGCGAAATTGAACGACAGCTCGACGAGCTGGGTCGGGGTCGGGAGGTTCTCGATCGACGGGATCGTGCCGGGCTTCTCCTGGAGCTCCTTCGAGAACGAACGGAACTCGTTGAAAGCCGCGAGGCTCGCATCCTGGCTCTGCTTCAGGGTCTTCAGACCCTCTTCTTGAAGTTTGTTGAAATACTCAACGACGTTGACGGACATGTGCTTGCGCTTTCCTTTCAGTGCTTTGGCATGTGCTAAGTATACCAAGCACCCTCTAAGTCTGTCAACGGCCACCCCCTCGCCCGCCCCAGCCCCGTCCGTGCAACGGGACGCGGCCGCAGCACCGAAGCCAAAGTCCGAGCGCCTGTTGAGGTGTTGCAACCCCTGGGAAAGGTAGGAATCATGAGCGAACGCCCCCGCCCCTACCCCGACGATGAGGAAGACATCGGCCCCGACGTTGCCGACGGCGACCGCGCGCCTCTCGATCCGGCCGAAGTCATCCGCCGCGAGCGCGATAAGTACGGCGACGACAGCACCTTTCCCAATCGCGACGACCAACTCGACGAGCACCACGGCGAACCCGACGACGTCGTGTAAGCAAAACGCCTGCACGCGTCGAAGACGACCAGCGGGCAAATGCTACCTACCGTAACGCGGCCCGGGATCTGTTACTACTGCCGCAAACGCGACGGAACGATCCACACCAATCGCGGGATGTGGTCGTGTCCGCGCTGCCTGGTCGCGCGCGACGTACAAGATGCGCTCTTAATCGTCGTGATGATCGTATGTATGGCGACGATCGTCGGCATGGCCATGAAGCGAAACGGCATCTGCCAAAGGTGCCCCGACGTTCCGATGCCCGTCCTACACTTTCTCCGCGCCTGGACGCATTAGGAGGGCAGGCGCATCACCCGTACGTTTCCGCGAAAGACTTCTTCGCGGGATTCAAGCGAAGCTCGAGTTCGTCAGTCGGCACAAATCCCAGCGACGCGTACAGCGGCCGGCCCTCGACCGTTGACTGAAGCCGTACCGCGTCGCATCCCATCGATTGCAGCCAGTCGATGCATTCACGCATTAATCGCTTCGCAACGCCTCGACGTCGAAAGGCCGGCAACACGTACACGCCTTCGACGTAGCCTCTGACGGCTCCGAAGAACGCCTCACCGACTTGAGCACCGGTAACCCCGACAACGCTGCCCTCGACCTCCGCGACGTAGTAGCGCTGCAGCCCTTGCGCCATGCGCATTTCTACTACCGCCAAAAACATCGCCCGCCAGTTAGGATATTTTTCATCCCAGTCTTCGCGCCACGACTCTTTGACGATCGCGTTCCAGAAGTCGGCGGCGATTGGTAACTCTTGCACGGTCCCTTGACGGATGCTTACGACGTCCATTCGTTAATGATACCGTGCACGCAAGGTCTTGTCACGGTCGCGAAGGCGCTACCCGTGTGCCCGTTCAACGCTTATAACGTAGCATGCGGATTGGTGTTGACTGGGGCGGAACCAAGATTGAAGCGATCGTGTTGTCCGATGATGGCGCGACGCTCTGGCGTCAAAGAGTTCCTACGCCGCGCGACGACTACACAGCCTCAGTCAGCGCAACCGTAGATCTGATCCGCCGGGCTGAGACAGAAACGGGCTCCCCCGGAACGATTGGGATCGGAATTCCTGGCGTCATAGCTCAGTCGACCGGATTAGTAAAGAACGCGAACTCGACTTGGCTGATCGGAAAGCCGTTCAAAGCCGATATCGAATCGCGGCTCGGCCGCGAAATCCGCTGCGCCAACGACGCAAACTGCTTGGCACTTTCCGAAGCGACCGACGGCGCCGGCGCGGGCAAACGCGTCGTTTTCGCCGTGATCTTAGGCACCGGCTGCGGCGGCGGCATTGCGATCGATGGCGCCATACACGAGGGGCCGCACGCGGTTGCCGGCGAGTGGGGCCATAACCCGCTCCCGTGGCAGACCGCCGACGAGTATCCCGGACCGCAGTGTTACTGCGGACGTCGAGGATGTATCGAAACGTGGATTTCCGGCACCTCGTTCGAGCGTCAGTATGCCGAGCTCACCGGCCAGCGACTGCGCGCGCCGCAGATCGTCGAGCGTGTCGAAAGCGGCGACCGCGGTGCCGCAGAACTACTTTCCCGGTACCAAGATCGACTAGCGCGGGCGTTGGCTCACGTCGTCAATCTTCTCGATCCCGATATCATCGTACTCGGCGGCGGGATGTCGAACGTCACACGGCTCTACAATGTGCTGCCGCAGCGAGTCGACGACTACGTATTCGGTCACGGCGGCAAAGTAACGGTCGTGCCCGCGATGCATGGCGACTCGAGCGGCGTGCGCGGCGCTGCTTGGCTTTAGTTTGACGCTATCGCGACCGGAACGCCCAGAGTCGACTCGTCGACGGCGTCGATCGTATACGCCGAGATGCTGCCGCTGGCGTAGCCGATGGTGTACACCGCGAGTTGCATGGCATACGACGAACCGCTGTGCGGCGCAAGAGCACCCGAAGTTGGGGCCACGCGTGGAATAGCCAGCGTCGTCTGCAGTATGACGTTCGGATTTCTGTAGAACGCGAACATGTCAAACGTCGTGCCGATATCGATGGTCGTCGCTGGAGTCCCGGAACCGGCCATGTACGCCGTCATCGACATCGTGGTGCTCGTGCTGGTAAAGGCCGGACAGCCCATCACCCAAATCATCGAGGCGTCGCTGTTAGGTGCCATGCCGCAAGGAATGGTTTGCGAAAGCTGAATCGTCAGCATTTCAGTCGTGCTCCCGGCCGCATATTCCGTAACGAGTCCCGTGGGCGGAGCCGTGGTCGGCGACGAGCTGGGCGTCGGCGTCGCGCTATGCGAAATGTGGGCGCTCATGGCCGGCGGGACGAGCGATTGCGCAACGTATACGGTGCCCGCGCACGTGACCATTAGACCGGTCGCCGCACTCATACCGCGGATCGTCAGATTGAGCTTGTGCTTGGGACCGTACGCCGTGACGGTTTTGCTGTTCAAGACGTACACGTTGCCGTGGCAGTCGCTTGCGATGTCGGTTGGCTGCGAAATGCCTTTGACGATCGTCGCGATGAGCTGCGTCGATCCTGCTTTGAACACCAGCACGTTCCCGCGCCCGGTCGACGGAGACGCTGCGTTGAGGACGTAGATGTTGTTCTTCGAATCGAGCACGAGGCCCACCGGTTTCTTCATCGCTTTGGCTGCGATATGTCCGAGAAACTTCTTCCCGCCGCGCGCGTAGACGGCGACCGATCCGCCACCCGCGGTCGGCGCGTTGAGCACGTACACGTTGTGTGCCGTATCGAACGCAAAAGCCGTCGGCGCCTTAATGCCTTTGTGCATCGTGCGCAGCCATTTTCCGGTTTGCGTGTACACGGTAACGGTACCGCCGTTCGGCTTCCCGGCTTCGTTAGCAACGTAAACCACCGGCGCCATCCCGCCGTTGGATCTTACGGTCGCCGGCCCGTTTGGCGTCAGGGCGCCGACGTTCGAGCCGCTCCCGGACGGAGCGCAACTCGCGAACGCGATCGCCGCGGCGAGAAATAGCGCACAGCGCTGGGTTGAAAACAGCATGATTGGCAAGCCCTCATATAAGAAGCCGGTACTTTTGCGGAATTCGGCAAAAAGCGCTTGCTTCCCGCCTCCGCGCACTCTATTAGCGTAGGTAATGGGCAGAAAAGGCTGCCGCTCACATCGGCTTGCTCGAAAAGCTGGATTGTGGCATCGAGCCGCTTGAAGGTCGATCCGATGCTGATACTGCCATTTGGCTCGAGAACCAAACGGACAAACGCTGTTTGATTGCCCCGCGTTATCTGAAAGACCAACGTGCCATCGGTCGCATCGTCAATGTTCGCAAAGTACGCGTTTCCTTTTCGCGTTAAATCCGCT
>DASRSM010000018.1:0-7283 GCA_035656415.1 Vulcanimicrobiaceae bacterium
GGGACCTCGGACCGGACGGCTATCGCGTCGGCGATTTTCCGGCCGGTTGGTCCGAATGGAACGATCGCTTCCGCGACGGCGTGCGCCGGTTTTGGCGCGGCGACGGATCGGTGCCGGATCTTGCGACGCGATTGACGGGATCGAGCGACCTCTTCGACCGGCGCGGCCGGCGACCGCGAGCGAGCGTGAACTTCGTCACCGCGCACGACGGTTTCACGCTCGAAGACCTCGTTTCGTACGACCACAAGCACAACGAAGCGAACCTCGAAGACAATCGCGACGGCACCGATGAAAACCGAAGCTGGAACTGCGGCGCCGAAGGCCCTACCGAAGATGCCGGCATCGTCGAGCTTCGCAAGCGCCAAAAGCGAAACTTTCTTGCGACCCTTTTGCTCTCGCAAGGCTTGCCGATGCTCTTGGCGGGCGACGAGTTGTCGCGCACGCAAAACGGCAACAATAACGCATATTGCCAAGATAACGATCTGAGCTGGATCGACTGGCGCGACGACGAGCTCCTCGTCTTCGTGCGCAACCTGATCGCGATCCGTCGCTCGCATCCGGTCTTCCGCCGTCCACGCTTCTTCCGCGGTGTCGCAACGGAGCTCCCGCTCAAAGACATCACGTGGTTCGCGCCCGAGGGCCATGAGATGACGCACGGGGACTGGGAAGATGCGAATCGTCGCTGTTTCGGCGCGCTGCTCGGTGGAGATCCCGGCGATCGCTTCATTAGCCTTCACGGTTATCCCGAGCTCGACGACACGTTCCTGATTCTGGTCAATGGACACCCCGATCCGATGGAGTTCGTTTTGCCCGCGACGCCGGGCATTGCGCGCTGGACGGCGATGGTCAACACGGCCGTCGCCGACGTTCCGCCGCACCGCAAAGCATTCGCTCCCGCGGAGGCGCTTGCGATGATCGGCCGATCGCTGGTGCTGCTCGTGGGCGACGGCGCCGCTTCCGTCTCGCAGTGAGGGCGGCGTTCGAACGTCTCGCCGAGCTCGCCGGGATTGCCCCGAGTTTCGCGGACTATTTTGGCAAAGTCACGCTCGTCGGCGACGAGACGAAAGCCGCGCTGCTGCAGGCGATGGGCTTCGACGTTTCTTCGGACGCCTCGATCGTAGCAGCCGTCGAGGAACTCGAACGCGAGGATCGTGATCCCTCGTCTGTCATCCTGAGCCCTTCGACTCCGGTGCTTCGCACCTACGCTCAGGATAAGCGAAGTCGAAGGGCAGGCGAATCGCAGCAAGAGCTCCCGCTCGGTTACCACCGGATCGTCGAAAACGGCCGCGAACGCACCGTCATCGTTGCGCCGCCGCAATGCTATTTGCCGGAAGAAATGTCAGAGGGTCGCATTTGGGCGCTCGCAACGCAGCTCTACGGCTTGCGTTCGGAACGCAACTGGGGCATCGGCGATTTCACGGACCTGAGGACGCTCGCGCAACTCGCCGGCAGCGCCGGCGCGCACGCGATCGCGCTCAACCCGTTGCACGAGCTGCATCCGAGCGAGCCGCAAGCGTGCAGCCCGTATTCACCATCGAGCCGCTCGTGGCTTAACGTCCTGTACGTCGACGTTACGGCCGTTCCCGATTTCGCCGAATCGCCTGCAGCCGAGGAACTCGAGCGGCTTCGCTCCGGCAGGATGGTGGAATACTCCGGCGTCGCGCGCGCCAAACGCGCCGTCTTCGAGCCGCTTTTCGGATCGTTTCAGCGGCGGCACTTGGAGCGTCCCGGCGACCCGCGCGCGGCTGAGTTTCGCGCGTTCGTACGCGACGGCGGCGAGTCGCTCGAACGGCTTGCGCGTTACGAAGCGCTTACCGAGCATTTTCGCAAGCGCGACGGCAACAGTTTCGGCTGGCTCCAGTGGCCGGCGCCGTTTCAAAACCCCGAAAGCAGCGAAGTGCGCGACTTTGCCCGGGCAAACCGCGATCGCGTCGACTTCTACCTTTATCTTCAGTGGCTCGCCGACCGGCAGCTGCGCGCCGCATCCGTGACCGCCGCCTCGGCGGGCGTCGGCTTCTATCGCGATCTCGCCGTCGGGGTCGATCGTAACAGCGCCGACGTCTGGAGCGATCGCGCGACGATCCTCGAAAGCGTTTCGTTGGGAGCGCCGCCCGACGCGCTCAACGCGCTCGGACAGAACTGGGGATTACCGCCGCTTTCGCCGCACGCGCTTCGGGCTCAGGGATACGCACCGCTCGCGCGCCTGCTGCGAGCGAACATGCGGCACGCGACGATTTTGCGGATCGACCACGTGATGTCGCTGCGACGCGCGTTTTGGATTCCGCTCGGACGGACGCCGCGCGAAGGAGCGTACGTCAACTATCGCTTCGACGACATGCTCGCGATCGTCGCGCTCGAAAGCGCGCTCAATCGCTGCGCCGTCGTCGGGGAAGATCTCGGCACGGTGCCCGAGGGTTTTCGCGAACGCATGCAAGCGGCGCGAACGCTGTCGTCGCGATTGGTGTACTTCGAGCGCGACTACCACACCGGCCGGTTTCACCCGCCGTCGGACTATCCGAAGCTCGCGGTCGCCAGTATCGGAACGCACGACCTGCCGCCGCTGGCGGGATGGTGGACGGGCGACGATCTGGGGTTGCGCGAACGCATCGGACTCTTTCCGGACGAGACGACGGCGCTCAACGCGACCAACGAACGCCGCCACGCGCGCTTCATGCTCGTCGAGGTGCTCGAGCAGAACGGCTGCGCCGGCGCGGAAACTGCCGCGCGGTTGCGCGCAGACGCCGAGGCCGGAGGTACGCTCGCGGTGTACGATCTACTGATGCCCGCCGTCTATCGCTTCCTTTCTAAGACGCCGTCGGTGCTGTCCGTCGTCGCGATCGAGGACGTACTGGGGGAAGTCGAAGCGATCAACGTCCCGGGCACCACCGACCAACACCCTAACTGGCGCCGCAAGCATATCGCCACCCTTGAAGAAATAGAACGAAAGGGTCTATTGGAAAAAATCGGCGCTATTTTCAACGACCCAGGTCGGTAACGAGAAAACGTGAATTAGGGGTGCCCTAGGGGAGAGTTTTGCTTGACAGTAACGTCAATTGCACCCCGTGGGTTGGGGGCCCCGCACGCAGCGCGGGGGGCGCGTAGGCTAGGCCGAAGCGCCTTTCAAACATGAAAGCCGTGGTCATGGCGGGCGGCGAGGGCTCGCGCCTTCGACCGCTGACGTCGAGCAGGCCCAAGCCGCTCGCACCGGTCGCGAACAAACCGGTGATGCACCACATCGTGGATTTGCTGCGGCGTCACGGCATCACCGAGATCGTTTCGACGCTGCACTACCTCGCCGACGAAATCGAAAACTACTTCGGCGACGGCTCCGAGATGGGCATTTCGATGTCGTACGTCGTCGAAGATACGCCGCTCGGCACGGCCGGCGCCGTCAAGCTTGCGGAGCCGTTGCTCGGTCAAGACCGGTTCCTCATTATTTCGGGCGACGCTCTAACCGACATCGATCTCGGCGAGCTCGTCTCCTATCACGTCAAGCGCGGCGCGGCCGCCACGATCGCGCTGCAGCGCGTTTCGAATCCGCTCGAGTTCGGCGTCGTCGTCACCGACGATCAAGGCCGCATCACGCGCTTCTTAGAGAAGCCGTCGTGGGGCGAAGTCTTCTCCGATACGATCAACACCGGAATCTACGTGCTCGAGCCCGAGGTGTTCGAGTACATGGAGTCGGGCAAGAGCTACGACTTCTCGCGTGACATCTTCCCCTTCTTGCTGCGCGACGGCAAACCGTTGTACGGGCACGTCACGGGCGGCTACTGGAGCGACATCGGCAACCTGCAGCAGTACGTGCAAGCCAACTACGACGCGCTCTCGGGTGCGGTTCGGGTCGAGATTCCCGGAACGCAAATTCGTCCCGGCGTGTGGGTGGGCGAAAACGCGCGCATTTCCGCAGACGCACACGTTCAGGGCCCCGCGTGCATCGGTCGCAACGTGACGATCGAGCCCGGAGCCGTCATCGAAGAGCTTACGTCGATCGGATCGTCGTCGATCGTTGCCGAGAACGCGCGCCTGCATCGCACGATCGCCTGGGAAGACGTCTACGTCGGTGAAAATGCGTCGCTTACCGGCTGCACGCTCGCCGACCGCGTGATCGTCAAGGATCGCGTGACCGTCATGGAAGGTGCCGTTATCGGACGCGGCAGCACGCTGGGAAGCGGCGCAACCGTCCCGTCGAATATCAAGCTCTGGCCCGACAAATCGGTCGCCGCCGGCTCGATCGTTTCGATGTCGCTCGTCTACGGTATCAAATGGCCGGGTTCGCTGTTTGCGGCCGACGGTGTAAGCGGGCTCGCCAACATCGAGGTAACGCCGGAGTTCGCGCTCAAGCTCGGCCAAGCGTTGGGCTCCGTGCTGCGTCCCGGACAGAACGTCATGACCAGCCGCGACGCGCATCCCGCATCGCGCCTGACCAACCGATGCATTATCGCGGGCTTGCTGTCGGTCGGCGTCAACGTACAAGATTTACGCGAGAATCCGACGCCGGTGTCGCGTTTCGCGGTGCGAACCTCGGGCGACGCGGGAGTGCACACCGGCATCTCGCCGCACGATCCGGATCAGTTCCTAATCGAGTTCTTCGACGCGCACGGCGTGAACATCGACAAGAACACCGAGCGCAAGATCGAGAACATCTTCTTTCGTGAGGACTTCCGCCGCACGCCGATGGCGTCGGTCGGTACGTTGAGCTTCCCGGAACGAATTATCGAGGCGTACACCAGCGGCTTCCTGGACGCGCTCAAACCGCGTGCGATTTCGACGAGCAATCTGCGCGTCATCATCGACTACGCGTACGGCAACGCATCGTTGATTCTGCCGCGCATCCTGAGCAATCTCGGCATCGAGATGGTCGCGCTCAACGCGTTCTTCGACAACGCGAAGGTCCTGACGTTCGGACAGAACCGCGGCAAACACCTCGACCAGCTCAGCAACGTCACGACCTCGTTGGGTGCCACGCTAGGCATTCTGCTCGACCAGCACGGCGAAGCGCTCGCGCTCGCCGACGATCGCGGCCGTATTATCGAAGGAAGCCGGCTGCTGGCGCTGCTGACCGTGCTGATCGCAAGCAATCTCGCGGACGCGCGTATCGCGGTACCCGTGATGGCACCGGCTGCGATCGAGACGGTTGCCGAAGCGTACGGCGCTTCGGTCATTCGGACGCGAACCGATCGTCGCTCGCTGATGGCGTTGGCCGCAAATCAAGGCGATTCGCTCGCGTTCGCAGCCGGTGCGAACTACGAGCTGATTTTCCCCGAGTTTCAGCCGGTCTTCGACTCGCTGTACGCGAGCGCCAAAATCATGGAACTCATCGCGAGCAAAGGTCAGCCGTTATCGGAAATCGTCGATCGGTTACCCGAATGGCATCTCGCTTCGCGACGCGATCACTGTCCGTGGGAGCGTAAGGGACAAATCATGCGCCGCCTGCTCGACGAGACGAACGGCGCGAGCGTCGATCTCACCGACGGCATCCGCCTCGGCCGCGAGGGCGGTTGGGTGCTCGTGATTCCCGACGCATCCGATCCGCTCTTCAACGTCTATGCCGAAGGTCGCTCCGACGACGAAGCGCACCAATACGTCGACGAAATCGCCACGCGAATCGAAGAACTCGCTCGAGGGTAGCGCAGCGCTGTGCGTTGTCAAACTTCCAGCTTGCGCGCGAGAATGTCGAGGACGGTCGGCCACGTAAACCGCTCTGCCGTCGCTTCGCCGGCGCTGCGGATTGCGTGCGCGAGCGCGGCGTCGCCGAGGACGACTTCCAGGTACCCTGCGAGCTCGCGGCCGTCGCCGGTATCGCAAACGATCGCGTTTTCGAACTGCTGCGCGTAGTCTTCGCCAGTGGAGCCCGTGACGGCCAGACCGCCGGCCGCCATGACTTCAAGCCCGACGAGTCCGAACGGTTCTTTTCCGCTATTCGCGAGCACCGCGTCGGCGACGTGGTACAGCGCGAACAGCAGCTCTTCGGGAACGAAGCTGCGGATATTGACGATCGGCGCCGTTGCTTTCGAAAGCTTTTCGAGCATTGCCTGCGGGTCGCGCGACTCGGCGCGAACGTCTTCGATCTCTAATCCGAGCGCACGGGCGCGTGCAAAGATCGTCTCGCCGTACGGCTCGCGCCCGCCGCGCACGACGAGCGTCGCACGCGAATGCCGCTGCCGCACTAACGCAAACGCTTCGATCGCCTGCATCCAGCGCTTATCCTCGTCGTAGCGTCCGACTTTGACGAACAACGGGCGCGCGGTGAGCGCGTCGGCCGCGCCCTGCACGAGCTCTTGAGGCGGTCCGCCGATAAGCCGCTCCGGGATACCGTTCGGAATGACCAGCGAATCGATGCCGCGCTCGCGCAGCTCGAATTTCATATAGCGGCTTACGGTCGTAACGGTTGCCGCACGCGTCAGCCCGCCCCAATCCACGGCGTCGAAACCGTACGTATTGTTTGCGTTCCACTGCAAAATTGCGCTGCCGCGCAATCCCGCAACCAGCAACATGCGGTCGAGCTCGATTGCCGCCGGCGCGGTTTGCCAATCTTCGGAAATCACCAGCACGCGTTCGCCGCGCTCGGCTGCAGGACGAACGATCGACTCGACGACGAATGGTGGCACGCTTACTTTGAAATCACTGCTCTTGCCGTGTTCGCCGTCATACACGTTGCCGGGATGATAGGCGGAGATCCATTGACACCAGCGGCGATATTCGAGATGCGGCCCGGCACGCTCGATCGGCGGCTTCGCGGGATCGCCGACGAAGACCAGCGTCGTTTCGATGCCCGCATCGGCCAACGCCGCGCTGAGCTCGACGACGCGTGTGCCGAGCCCGCCCACCATTGCGTACGGATCGGGACCCTCGAACGATAACAAAACCACGCGTTCGGGCAGAGCAAGCATCTTGCGGCCATTCGGCCTTCGCGGGAGACGTCCCGGCGGCGGGGAACTTTGCAAATTGGATGACGCCTGGTACTCGCGCACCATGGCTCGTCGCTTTGTTGGTGGCGGTGGTGGTTCTCCCGATCGTTTCGATAACGGTCTATTTTACCGTCGGCATCGAGCGGCAGATCGCCCGAGCGCAACAGGAACGCGAAGGGCTCGGACAGCTCGAGCGTCTTCAAACCTTTTTTGCCGACGCGTCGACCTGGGCGCAAGCCGCGCAATGTCCCGGCGTTCCGGCCTCGATCGCTTCTGCCGCGAGCGCGCGCACCGAAGGCGATCTTTCCTTTATCGAAGATCCGGGACCGCGGCGTGCGTGGCGCACGCTGCAGGTGACGGGGCCCACGGATTCGT
>DASRSM010000019.1:0-9131 GCA_035656415.1 Vulcanimicrobiaceae bacterium
GCGCTGACCGAGTGTCGCGAAACGCTGGAGTCCGAGACGTTTCAAGAGGCGCGGTATTTCGTGTTTATCACGTTGCCCGAGCTTTTGAAAGATCCCGAAACTCGCGTAAAACTTGCCGCCCCGGTCTTTCCCAAAGAGCTGCGCCCCGCGGGGTACGTTGCTAACTTCTTCGAGTCGATGGGCGCGTTCGTGCGCTTCAACATTATCGACCGGACCATCGCGTGCGACCTATGGTGCGGTGTGGTTCTCGCCAGCTGGGAGGCGCTGGTTCCCGTCACCCGCATTCGCCGGCGCAGCGACCCGGGCGTTTGGGAGAACTTCGAGTACCTAGCGGTCCTTTCAAAGCAGTTTATGGAGCGGTCGCCGTCATCGTACCCGCCCGGAATGCCCCGAATGATCGTAGAGGCTGACGATTGAAGCTCACGGCCCTTCCGGTCCGCGCGCCTTTTCGTCTCGATCTCACGACGGACGCGCTGCGCCGTCTCGCCGCCAACGTCGTCGACGTCGTCGACGTCGGAACGTACTATCGCGCGTTTGCCGACGACCGAGGAACCGCGGTCGTCGCGATTCGCCAGCACGATGCGGGATCGATCGACGTCCGTTCGGCCGGCGACGCAGAGCGTTTCGTTCCGGTGCTTGCTCGGATGCTCGGCGCACAAGCGGATTTAACGCAATGGTACGAACGCAGCGCGCGCATTACGTGGGTGCATCGCTTAGCGGTAGCGTTCGCGGGCGTGAAGCCGCCGCGCTATGCGACGCTATGGGAGGCGTGCGCGCACGCGATCGTTTTCCAGCAAATCTCTATCCATGCGGCGGGATCGATTATGCGGCGTACGATCGAGGCGCTCGGGACGCCGGTGACGGTAGGCAAGGTACGGTGCATCCCGTTTCCGCCGCCGCAGTGCTGGTTGGCGGCAAGCGAGGAGCAGTTGCGAACCGCCGGATTGTCGCGCAATAAGGTCGCGCACCTGCGCTCGGTGGCGGCTGCGTTTGCCGAAGGCGACATCGACGAAGCGGAATTGGAACGACTACCGACACGCGAAGCTGCCGAGAAGCTGTGCACGATCCGCGGTATCGGTCCTTGGAGCGCCGCCGTCATCTTGCTGCGCGGGATGGGCCGGCTCGATACGTTTCCGCTGCGCGATTCCGGCGTAGCGCGCAGCGTCACGTTGTTGGCCGGTGAGGGCGTCGACCTCGATTTCGTGCTCGAAACGCTCGGCCCGGCGCGCGGCATGCTCTATTATCACCTGCTCCTAGGGCGGCTGCGCAACCTTTCCCCCGACGCCCCCGGTCCGTAGGATCATGGCTGCGGTTACCTCCCCCGTCTTTGCAATTCAGCGCTCCGGCGAGCGGGCGTTCTTCGACCACGACTGGCTCAAGACGTATCACTCGTTCAGCTTCTCTGAGTATCACGATCCCGATAACGAGAATTGGGGCGCGCTGCGCGTTTTCAACGACGACTGCGTCGCGGGAGGAGCCGGATTTCCGCCACATGCCCACCGCGACATGGAGATCGTCACGTACGTGCTCTCCGGCGAGCTCGCGCATCGCGACAGCATGGGCAACCACGGCGTCGTCGGGCCCGGCGGCGTGCAGTTCATGAGCGCCGGCACGGGCGTGCGCCATAGCGAGTTCAACAACAAAGCCGACGAGACGCTGCACTTCGTGCAGATGTGGGTGCTGCCCGGAAAGCTCGGTACGGTTCCTTCGTACGGTCAACGCGATTTCAGCGTCGACGACCGCCGCAATACGTGGTTGACGATCGTGAGCGGTGACCCAGGCGTCGATGCGCCGATCCCGATCACGCAGAAGGCGACGTTCTCCGTCGCACGGCTGGAGAACGGGAGCCTGCTCAAGGAGTTTGCGCCGAAGCGCTACGGCTTTCTCTTCGTCGCCGATGGAAACGTCGAAGTCAACGGCGAGGCGCTCAAAGCCGGGGATGCAGTGCGCCTTTTCGACGTCGAGCGCCTGGCAATCAAGGGCTCCGGCGAACTCGTCCTCTGGGATCTCCCGGCGGTCGCGTAACCAACACTTAGCCGGCGCCGTGCGTCTATAGGGCATGGCGCTTTCTATTGATCCCGCGCTCGTAACGGCGGCGAGAAGCGACGACGTATCGCTCGAACTGCTGATCGTTGCCGTCTGGCCCGAAGCGTACCGCCTCGCCGCGAGCATATTACGCGATCGCACGCTCGCTGAGGACGTCGCTCAGGAAGCCTGCGCCACGATGGCGCGTTCGCTAGACGGACTCAAAGATGTAAAGACGTTCTCGCCGTGGTTCTACCGAATCGTCAGCAACTACGCGATCGGCGCTGCTCGCCGGCGCAGGCCGACGGTTTCGATAGACGCGGTCTCGGAGTGCAGCACGCAGTTCGATTCAAGCGACGCGCTCGACTTGTACGATGCGCTGGCGGCGCTGCCAATCGATCAGCGTGCAGCGCTCGTGCTGCACTATTACGCCGGACTCAATAGTTTCGATATCGCGGCCGTTTTGGGCGTTGCCGCTCCGACCGTTCGATTCCGAATTATGCTCGCGCGGCGCGCGCTTGCGAAAGCGCTTTCACAACCGAGTTCGACTTCCGATGAGGTACTTTCACATGTACGGTGACGCCCGGCTTTCTGCCGCTATGGAGTCGATGCTGGGCGGCACCGACGCGCCGCCGGCACCGATGTCCGCGATCCGCGTTCGCATGGCTGCGCCGATCGTGCCGGCGGCTCGACGCTCCAATCACGTCGCGCGATACGCGTTAGCCGCGGCGGCAGCGATCGTACTGTTCTTCGCGATTTTTCCGAAGGCATCGCTTGCATTGTTCGAACGCATCGTGGTCAATAGCTACGCCGCGGCGCACCGTCTCATGGACTGGACGCCGCCGCCACCGCCGCCGAAGGCGCTCGACGAAGCGCAAAGGTCGCAGCAGCTCTCCCTGGCCGCCGCACAAGCCAAGGTGGACTTCACGATCGTTCCTCCGGCAGGCTTACCGCCCGACGCGGTTTTCACCGGCATCGACACGATGCCCGCGCTCATCTACGACAAAGCCAAACGCGTATGGTCTAAGTCTGCGCCGGCGCTGCAATTCGATTACAAACGTTCCGGAGGCCGTACGTTCTCGATCTCAGCCGAGAAGGACGATCCCAGGACTGGTCCCTACGGAAAATACATGTGGCACGTCGACGACTTGCCCGGAGGGAAGGTTGCGATGACGAAGCATGCCCGCTTCATTTGGAAAAATGGCGATCAGATGATGTCCGCAATCGAGGATGACGGGATCTCTGCAGCCGAGATCCTGGCGATCCGTGCGGCTATGCACGGGCACGACATCGCACATGACGCGCGCGAGACCGTCGTGAAGCGGTACCGGCTTCCCTAGAACGGGCGCGCCTGACTATACCCAGTCGCGCAGCGTCACCGTAACTGTCCGCGTCGTGCCGTCCTTCGCCGCAACCTGCAGGTGGAGGACGGTTCCGGCCGACCCGTTGATCGCGTCGCGCGCTTCCTGCAGCGTAGCCGGCGTTCCGTCGATCGAAACGATCGAGTCGCCCTTCACGAGCCCGGCTTCGGCTGCCGGCGTTCCCGGACGCACGTCGTAGACGAGGACCTTTCCGCCGTTGGTGATCAGGAAAAGACCGGCGCGCTCGTAAGCGTCGCGCGCCGCAAGGCCTGCGTTCGGCTGCAGCGACATCATCTGTTTGCCGTAGTCGAACGTGACCGTGAAGCGCTTCCAAACGTTACCGCCCACGTTGGCTGCAAGGAACGGCGAGGCGAAGAAGCCGCCCGTCTGCGTCGAGTAGTCCGCGATGATATCGTTGAGCGTAAACGTTCCAACTTGCAGCGATGAAAGCCGCCCCAGCATGCCTTTAGCACCGCCGCCCACGCCGAATCCGTTGACGCCTTCCGCAGTGCGCGTCGCCGGAACGACTTGCGGATGCGCGGCCACGAAGGGTCCGAGCAACGTAATCGAGTCGCGCGCGCCGGTGTCGACGGCACAACGCGCCGCGACGCCGTCGATGCCGCAGGCAAACTGCGGTTGCGTTCCGCCGAAAACGAACGGCAACACGTCGGCGCCCGCCGGCGGCTGCGCGCCCGGCATGGTGAGCACGACCTTGCGATTCGCGTAGTCGAACGTCGTGATGAAGCGTGCGAGCACTTCGAATCCGATCAGCCCGTCGACGTGCTGGCCCGCCGATACGCCGAAGCCTTGACGAATGGGGACCACCGCGAAAATTTGATCGTGCAGAATGGCGTCGCCGACGCCGAGCGAGTCGACTTTGGCGAAGCTGAACGACTCCGTGGCCGAACCGGCACCGGAACCTTGGAAGGAGCCTTTTGCGCGTACGCCGATCTCTTGCGCGACGGCTGGATCGATGACGTTACTGCCGCCGGTGTCGAAGATGAAGCGATATGGTCCCTTGCCGTCGAGCATCACGTTGAGATAAACGTGATTGTCGACCAGCTCGATGGGGATCGTCGTCGACGCGCCGCCGCCGGTCATCGAAAAATCCTGGACGTTCGATGCCGGCTTGGCGACGGCGGACTCGTCATTAGCGACAATCTTCGCCGAAGTAACGTGTACGTCTGACGAGTTACCTTGCGTTGATTCCGAGTGCGTGCGGTACGGAACCATCAAGCCGCCGGCGCGCCGGTAATCCGAAAGCGTGGTGACGTACTGAACCGGTCCGATTGCCACGACGTAACGCACGGGCAGGTGAGTAGCCGCGTCGATCCAGACCTGCATCGGCAGTTGCGAGTGCGGCGGCGCTACCGAAAGTACCGCGTACCGATGTCCGCCGTCGTTTTTGTAGCCGCCCCAGGTGACGGGCGCTCCTCCGGAGCCGCGCGTGAAGAGCGTATCGTTGAAACCGTACGCCGAATCGATCTCTTGCGAAATGCCGCCCTCGCTGCCGTCGACCCAAACCAGGCCCGACTGATCCTGGTTCCACGCAACCGAACCGTCGTATCCGTCGGCCTGAACGGTCGGCGGCAGCGACGAGCGCTCCGCGAAATTTACGCCGCCGACCTGGCCCCCGGACGTGCCGGTTCCCCTGAGACCGTTGGCCGCAACGGTACCCGCCATCTGCAGCGTCCCGCCGCGATCGAGTGCTGCGGCGCCGAGCGTCGCCCGCGTCTGCTGCAGCGTACGTGCAACCTCGCCGGCTCCCCCGGGAGTCTGGGCTGCAGCCGGAAGGGTAAAAGAAGCGGCGGCGGCACACGCCGCAACGGCGATTGCAAATCGATTCATGGCCTCTATACGGGACGGCGAAGGGAGTTGTTTCGATGGAATGCGAGCATATTAGCGAAGCCGGCGATCCGGCTCCGCGCACGCCCCAAGGCTGCGAAGAGTGCCTGAAGACCGGCGATTCGTGGGTGCACTTGCGTCTCTGTCTGACCTGCGGTCACGTCGGATGCTGCGACGACTCGAAGAACAAGCACGCGACCAAACATTACCACGCGACGCACCATCCGGTGATCCGGTCGTTCCAACCCGGCGAAGATTGGCGCTGGTGCTACGTTGACGAGGTGATGGCGTAGCTATCCGCCCTGGATCACGACCTTGCGCGAAGCGGCCTGCCAGACGAACGACGAGAGACCGGCGAACAGTGCCAGCCACATCAGCTGCACGCCGAAGCTCGCAAGCCATTGACTCTGCGGAATGATACCGACGTAGATCAGCAGCGGCGTGGAGTAAATCGCCGCGAACGGCAACGCGAAGACGATGCGCCCGAGAAGTCCCGGAAAGAACGTCAGCGGAATGATCTGTCCGGAGAGTAGATCCGACGCCCAACGCACGATGAGCTGAATCGCAAACGTTTCGAGCGTCCAAAACACGATCGAGTTCATCAGGAAGTTGAGGAAGAAGTTCACGCAGTAGCCGATCGCAAACGAAACTAAGAACGCGCCGAACGTTGCGGGCGCAGGCACGTCGATGTGTACGAGCAGCAACGCGAAGACCAGCGATGGAATCACCAGCAGTGCGTGCAGCAGCGTCTGCCCGATCCCGTCGCTGAAAAAGTACAGCGGCAAGCTGATCGGCTTCATCAAGTCCGTCGCGATCGTTCCCTCGCGCACTTTCTCGCGAATCATGCGCGTGCCGTCGACTTCGAGGATCAGCGACATCAGCATCGCGACCGTGGCGTAGGTGATCATGCCGTGCAGCGGCAGGTTGACCGGCGCGATGTTTTGGGCGTAGAGCGCGGTCCAGAGCGAGCGCAGAATGTAAACCCGCAACACCAGCGAGCCGACCTCGGTGAGCACCTCCATGCGGTACGTCGCTTCGCGTGCGAACGCTTTGCGCGCGAACTCGACGTATGGCTCGAAGTTCATAAACCGGTCCCGGCAAGTTTAGAAAGGCGGCTCCGCGCAAGCTCCAGTCGTTCCGCCGTTCGCCGATCGTCGGTTTCGATCGAATCGATCGCCGAGATCAAACGATCGGACCTGATCGTTTTTTGGGAGGCCGCCAGCGCGCGTTCTGCAACGTTGAGCGACTGTGAATCAGACCAGTGGACCCACGCAGCGACCCGGCGGATGGAACGTTGGTCGACGTACGGGGCGTCGCGTAAATCTTGGCAGACGACTATCCCAACCTCGGCCAGCGTGAGGTTCGTGCGATTCACAGCTGTTTCCCGATGGCGCGCGGACGCCGGCGAGCCCCCGCCCAGCGATCCTCGTACCACGGATCCTCGCTGAGCTTGAGAAGAAGCGAATATAGCTCGTCGGCTGCGGGAAAGCGCCGGTTGAGGCTGAGGGTGCGAGTATTTCCCACGCGACGAGAGACCACGGCGCCGGCCCTTTCTAATGAAGAGATTGCCCGTTGAACCTCGATGAGCCGTAGCGAAAGCACCCGCGCCATTTCACTCGGGTACGTGAGGTCGAGACGGGCGATAGCGACGAGGACGTCCGTTCGGGTCTTGGATCCGAATAGCGTGGACATGAGCCTAAACTATCGCAAATCCGTAGTGTTGTCACTACATATATGTAGTGATGTATTGCGGTACGTGTGTCGTCCCCAGCTTACTTGCCCTTTTGCCGTTTGATCGCTTCCTGGCGGCGGTGCTCCATCTCTTCGAGCTCGAGCATCATCACGTCGACGACCTTATCGACCTGCGTGGCCTGCGTCGGCGGTGGCTCTTCGCCCGAACGTCGCTGCGGCTGAGCGACCGTCCGGTGCTCGTCGAGCGCTTTGTCCTGCGCGTGCGTTTTACGCAAAAACTTCGCATAGGCTCGTGCCGCTCGCGCGCGAACGTCGTCGCCCGCCTCGATGTTGAACACGGCTTCGTAGAAGTTTATCTTTGCGTGTATTTCCGCCGCCTTTTCCGGAGGATAGATCGTCGCCGGGTTGCCGAACGCGATGTGCTGCATCGGAACCGACTTGCCTTTACTCAAGAGCGAGTTCACGTGCACGATGCCGCCGAGCGCGACGCCGCTACCGTCTTCCAAGACGGCGCCGTTGAAAATTTTTGTGCCGCTCGCGACGAAACATCCGTTGCCGACCGTCGCACCGACAACGTACGCGTGCGGACCGACGATGCACCGGTCGCCGACGCTCAACGGAAACTGCAGCGCGCTGCCGCCGCTGGCTTTGAGCACGGCGTTTTCCATGACTACCGTCTCCTTGCCGATCGTCACGGGCGCGCCTTCGGAAACGATAATCGCGCCGTGCAGCACTGCGCAATCCGCGCCGATCGTGACGTCCCCGGAGATGGTCGCGGTGGGCGCAACGTACGTGCTGGAATGAATCTTCGGTTTCTTCGTTCCGCTCGATACGATCACTGGACTGTCTCCTTGTCGCGCGCGTACCCTTCAACGTAAATGCGCCGGATGATGGATTCCAAAGCGGGTTCTTCGATGCTGACGTCTTCGACGCGATATCGTTCGCTCGCTTGGCGTACGAGGACGTCGACGCGTTGGCGGTTGCGATCAAATCGAAAGCGCGCGGTATTGCCCTCGGTGCCGGTAAGCTCCGCGCCGTCGAGTGCCGGCGATTCTACTTTATCGGCCAGATGCAGCACGAGCGTGCGATAGCGTCCGTACTCGCTCTTGATTCGCTCGATGTCACCGTCATAAATGACTGCGCCCTCGTCGATGAGCACGATGCGCCGGCAGAGCCGTTCGACGTCGGCCAGGTCGTGCGTCGTCAGGACGATCGTCGTTCCGCGCTCGGCGTTGATGCGAGCGATGAACTCGCGAATCGCTTCTTTGGCGACGACGTCGAGGCCGATGGTCGGTTCGTCGAGGTACACGATCTGCGGTCCGTGCACCAACGCCGCCGCAAAATCACCGCGCATACGCTGGCCCAGCGAGAGCTGACGCACGGGCGTGCGCAGGAAATCGTTCATTTCGAGCAGCTCGACGAATTCGTGGAGGTTGCGCCGGTACACCTCGCGCGGGATGCTGTAGATCGCGCGCAGCAGCTCGAACGATTCGATCAGCGGCAGATCCCAATACAACTGGCTGCGCTGGCCGAAGACGACGCCGATGTTGCGCGCGTTTTCCTTGCGCGTCTGCCAGGGTACGAGACCCGCGACGCGCACCTCGCCCGACGTAGGAACCAAGATGCCGGTGAGCATCTTGATGGTCGTCGACTTTCCAGCACCGTTAGGTCCGATGTAGCCGACGAGCTCGCCGGGTTCGAGGGAGACGGTGACGCCGGCGACGGCGACGCGATCCTCGTATTCGGCCGAGAAGAGCGTACGCAATGCCCCCAACGGTCCCGGGACGCGCTTAACCGATCTGAATACCTTGCGCAAGTCGCGCGTCTCGATGATGGGCACGATGACAAGCTTCGGCGCGGGCAGAAAGGATCTTGGTGATCGTGACGGTCTCGAACGAGTACGGATGCGGCGCGCTCGCGGTCGCCCAACGCGTTGCAGGCGAGCTTGGGTACGAGTACGTCGACCGGCAGCTGCCGGTCGTCGTGGCGAAGCGTTTGAGCGTATCGCCCGAAGCGGTTGAAGCCAGCGAAGACACCGGGCGAACGTTGGGCGAGCGCTGGATCACCAGCCTCGAGCGGGCAACGCCGGAGCTGGCGCAGGGTTCGATGGCGGAGGACTTCGACGAAGAGATGTTGCGCGGCGTGCAGGAAGCCGTTCGCGAATATGCGGCGCACGGAGACGTCGTCATCGTGGGGCGCGGCGCGTCG
>DASRSM010000020.1:0-2209 GCA_035656415.1 Vulcanimicrobiaceae bacterium
GGCGTGCTGGGACAGTCCCGGCGCCGGAAGGAGATTCGCTTCGAACTCGCCGTCGAGCACGACGTTTGGTGACGCACTGAACTGCAGACCGGCGAGCGCGCGATCTCCGGCTCCGGCGCCGGGACCGCTGGGAAACGACCATTGATTCTGCAGCAGCAACGTAAAACTCGGCGATAGCGCGTAGGATCCCGCGATCGCAGGTTGATAGGTAAAAAAGCGCTGTGGCGATCCCGACGCATTAGGCGCGGCGTTGGCAATGAAGTTTTGGGTCGTCGAAAACCCGACGCGGCTCGACGCAGCTACTACGACACTGTAGCCGAGCGTATACGTCGGCAGGCCGGCGGTGAAGCCGGACGCGCTATTCGGACTGCCGGTTGGTAACGTCACGAAAAGATTGAGCGCGTGTTGCACGACTTGACCGTCGAAGAGCAAGTGTTTGAATCCGATGCCTACGTCTTGCGTGCCGCTTGCGGGCGAAAAGCCGCTCGCGAGGTCGATGCCGTTGCGCGATGAGAACGCCGGCGGCGCCGCGACGATTTCGTTCTTGCCGCGCAATCCGACGCGCACCACGACGTTGGGAACCGTCGACAACGTTTGCGTTCCCGAACCGGCCGTCGTCTGATTGCGATAGCCGGCTTCGATGAGGACGGTTCCGGGTAGGGCAACGCACGCAGCGCCGTTCGTTGCCGGCGCGCGTCCGAGTCCGGGCCGATCGGAGATTGACGCGACGGCGCCTTGCGTGCATGGCCCCGGCGAGGGTGACGGCGACGGTATCACTGCGCCGGGACTTCAGGCTTGGCGCGATTCTTTCCTTAGAAAGGAGTAAGCCTTGGTCTACCGGATTTGGGTTTAGGAATGTCGGAGTTTAATAAGCTCTGGGTGGGGCAGACCGTTAGCCTTGTCGGGACGGTATTGACGGGCTTCGCGCTGCCAACGCTCGCGATTTTGACGCTGCACGCGTCGGCATCGCAGGTTGGGGTCCTCGTGGCGGTGGAGACCTTGCCTTTCCCGATATTAGGCATGATCGTCGGCGTGCTCGCGGATCGGTTCTCGCGACGCAAAATCATGATCGTTTCCGACATCGTGCGATTCGTTGCGTTAGCGACGATACCGATTGCCGCGGTTTTCGGCGCTTTGCACATGCCGCAGCTTTATGCGGTGTCGCTCGTAACGGGATGCGCCTCGGCCTTTTTCGGTATTTCATACCAGGCCTATCTGCCGGTCGTGGTTTCGGTCGATCGCCTGACGGATGCCAATATGAAACTCGAGTTTTCCAACTCCGGTTCGGACATGCTCGGCAAGGCGCTGGCAGGTGCGCTCGTGCAGTGGCTCGGTGCCGCGGCTGCGATTGGGATCGACGCCCTCTCGTACGTAATTTCCGTGCTGTCGCTTGCGTGGATTCGGGTGAGCGAGCCTCCTCACGACGGGCCGGCACTTTCACTGCGCCAAGGGTTCCGGGAGCTGCGAGAGGGTTTCGACGTCGTGTTTCGGTCGCCGGATCTGCGTTGGATTCTAGGCGCGACTGCAACGGTGAACTTCGGCGGATCGATGATGACGGCCGTGATGTTCATCTACGCGTATCGGATCCTACACCTGCAGCCGGGACTGTTGGGTCTGGTTTTCGCGTTTGCGAACTCGGGCTTCGTCGGGGCGCTGTTTGCCGAGCGCGTGCGCAAGCGCTTGGGCCTTCGCGTGACGCTGATCGCGGCGTTACTGGTTGCCGCATTAGCGGACGCCGGCTGGCTGCTCGCGCAGCTCGCACTGCCGTACGTCACGCTGTTAATTGTGTGCTCCATCCAGGCGCTGACGATACCGATTTACAACGTGAATCAAATCAGCTATCGCCAGGCCCTCGTCGACGTGCGTCTGCAAGGCCGGATGAACGCGACGATGCGTACGTTCGTCTGGGGAACGATGCCGCTGGGAGCACTGGTTGGCGGCTACGCGGGAGCTTTCATTGGAGTTCAGGCGACGATCGTTATCGGTGCGGTGCTCTCGGCACTTGCCGCGCTGTGGTTACTGCCGCTTCGCGAGCGAAACGTTTCAGCTCCTGCGACCGAAGTCGCGTAAAGGTTTTGGAGGTAATGGAATCACCGAAAGGGGAACGGGTGGCGCAGTTAACCCGAATTGACCACGTACAGCTCGCCATGCCGGCAGGCGAAGAAGCCGTGCGCGTGAGTTCTACGTCGGCGTGCTCGGATTTGAAAGC
>DASRSM010000021.1:0-40946 GCA_035656415.1 Vulcanimicrobiaceae bacterium
AACGTAGCGTCCGACCAAATGTACGGCGTTTGGATTGGGCTCGTCGTACCAATCGGGATGGTGCGCGATCCACAATCCGACGATCGGGATTGCGCCACGCGCCATCGCGACGTGCAGCGGACCCGCCGGAACCGCGATCGTTAGGTCAGTTCGCGCGAACACCGCTTTCAAGACGCGACCGAACGGCTCGTCGATATCGCCGAAAAGCGCGCGAAATCCGACGACCGCAGTTTCCGGCGTCTCTTCGTCCATCGAAATAAAGCGCCATCGCGGGTCGCGCTGCACGAGCGCGGCGGCAACCACCGCGAACTCTGAGCCATCGCCCCAGTTTTTTCGGGCCGCGGTGACGCCGGCGCGCGAGACCACGGCGATGCGCGACCCGGCGGGCGCAAATCGTGCCAAACGTTCGTCGATGCGACGGCGCAGGTCGTCCGGAACGGAAAAATCGATCGTGCTCGGCAGCGGCTGCGACAGGTCGAAGCCTTGCAGACGCTCGCGACGCACGAGAAGTCGCGCGAGGTTGCGCGCCTTCGTGTGAAACGGATATGCGGATCTTCCTTCGGTTTCGGGATAATCGGTCCACAGCAGCGCTTCGGGCGCGAAGCGAAGGATTTCTTCGTCCAGCGGACAGGGAAGTGCGAGCGAAACCTTGCGCCCGTTACAGTCGTCCAGCGTTATGCCGAAATGCTTCGCGCCGAGCTCGGTACCGTCGCCCGGCCGGCTCACGCCGCTCCGGAGCGGCGTGAGGAAGCGATTGCCTTCCATCACGCTGACGTAATCGTCGCCGAATCGCGTGATCGCGTATGCATTGCTTTGTTCGAGCAGCGGCGCGATCGCGCCGAGATGGACCCAATCGCCTAGGCCGTGCGGCCAATAGAGCAAGACGCGCGCGTTACGCAGATCGGCAAACCGTCCGCGGTCTTCGCGCATGGCACCGAGCACCGTGCGCGCCAAGCCCGGATCTGCGTCGGCAGGGCGGCGTCTAAGCCGGCGTAAGAGCTTCATCACGCACGCGTGCGACGATCGCGCGCAAACGCTCGATGAACCTGGCAGGCGCAAACGTCTCGGCGTGCGCGCGCAACGCCGCGGCGTCGAAGCGCGCCGGATCGAAAGTTCGCAGAACCGACGCCAGCGACTCCGCGCTCGCGTCGTCGAAGAACTCGCCGGTGACGCCGTCGACGATGGTCTCCAGCGCGCCGCCGCCTCGAAATGCGATCGTCGGACGCCCGCACGCCGCCGCCTCGAGTGGAACCAAACCGAAATCTTCTTCGCCGGGCAGAATTGCCGCGCGCGCATCGCCGATGAGCGCGTTCACGCGCGCGTCGTCGACGTATCCGAGCATCGTCGTCGTCGTCCCGTCTGCCTGACGCCGCAGCGCCGCTTCGGCGGGACCGCTGCCCGCAACGAGCAGCCGTACGCCGGCAAGCGCTGCGGCGCGAATGGCGAAATCGACGCGCTTGTACGGCAGCAAGCGCGACGCGATGAAGAAATAATCGCCGCCACCGCTTCCGACCGTGAAGCGATCGATTTCGACGGGACAGTGCAGTACGTCGGAATCGCGTCCGTAATACTTTTGGATGCGCGCCGCGACGTTGCGCGAGTTCGCGACGAAGCGCGTGGGCCGCTGCGCTGCCCGTCGGTCCCACTCGACGAGCCGGTCGACGAGCGGACGCGCCAACTTCGTGCCGACGTATTCGTCGTAAGCGAACGTGAAGCGGCTCACCGTATTGATGTAGCAAACGTGCACCGCTCCGGGCGGAACGATGACGCCTTTCGCCCACGCCGTCGTCGAGCTGACGATCGTATCGTACGCAGCGAGGTCGAACGATTCGAACGCGCGCGGATAGAGCGGAGCGAGCGCGCGAAAGAACCGGCGCGAATACGGAATGCGCGACAGATACGAAACGCGTACGCGTTCGGGTGAGATCAGATCGCCGGTCGCCGCCGGATCGTAGAGTGCCGTATAGACGGGTGCCTCGGGCCAGCCTTGTGCGATCCGGGCAAAAACGCGCTCCGCGCCGCCTCGCTGATTGAGGTAGTCGTGGACGAGCGCAACGCTCCCTTCGGCTTCACTCACTCCGTTCGCTACGCTTAGGATGGCGGGGATTACTAGTTCTGCAATGACCCGGATCGAGGCAGAACGAGTGCAATGGTCGGTTTGCCCATGTAGGTCTTCGCGACGCGCTGCACGTCTTCTGGGGTCGTCGCAGCGATGGCGCGAAGCGCCCGGTCGAGGTAATCGGGCGACGTACTTTCACGCGCGAAGACCGTCGCCAGCCATGCACGCGTCTCGAGCGTCGTCGCCGACGTCGCGAAGTCGCCGGCGGCTAGCGCCTTGAACTGATCGATCGAACCTTCCAGCCGCGTCGCGGCAAGTACGTTCACAACCGAAAGCGCCGTGGCAAAGGCCCGGCTTGGATTGCCGATACCGCCGTTGACGTACAACACGAGACGCGCCGGCGAACGGTCGTAAGAATAGACCGTGCCGACCGCTCGCGACGCGAACGTTTCCGAGACGACGCCCGGGACTTGTGCGATGTCCGAGAGCGTGCGTTTCACGAACGCCGCGAGCACGAGCATCGGACCGAAATCGCGGCTGTCGATGCCCGGAGCCGCATACTGCGCGATCAGCCACGGCGATGCGATGTCGCGATGCGTGACGATTTCCCGCGACGAGCCTTGCAGCGGCCTCACGTGCACGTTCACGGGCGCGGTGCTGCCTTCGGCGAGCGCTTCGGCAAGCGTGCGCAACGCGTTGGCGTCGAGCGTATCCAAGCGTCCGACGGCGCTGACATAACTTCCGCCGCGGCGATAGTACGTGCGGTAGAACGAAGCCGCGTCGGCAGACGTGAGCTGTGCCAGCGATGCGGGCGTACCCAGCGACGGCATGCCGGCATTGGCCTGCGACGACGAAGCCGCGTTGAGCATGTCGATGCCGACCTGCAGCGCGTATGCTTGCGACGCCGCGATCTGCGTCATCAGCGACGCGCGAGCGGCCCGCATCGTGGCGGGCCTGAAGTCGGGTGCCGCCAACGCGCGGCGAAAGAGATCGACGGCGGTGGGCGCGTCGGTCGAAAGCGATTCGACGTAAAAGCGAACGTCGTCCGGATCCACGTTTACGCGCACGCTCCCGCCGTTGGCCGCGATCGCCTGATCGAGCGGCTCCGGCGTTTCGCCGGCCGTCCGCGCGACCGGCGTGTGCACGATCGCTGCGGCGACGAGCGCCGCCAAACCGTTCTGCTTGAGCGTCTGACGGTCGAGACCGGCGCGAACGACGACCTCGACGCCGACCAGCGGCATCCGTGCGTCGGCCTGCTGCACGATCGTCGTACCGCCGACCGTTTCGATCGCCGGCGCGGGTACCGGCGTTTCGCCGGCAGCGCGCGCCGCGAGCGGCATCGCCGCTACGGCGAACGCGAAGAGAGCGTTGATCGTACCGCGCGCGTTCACGATGCGGAAGCCTTTGCCTGAACGAGGTTGATGACGACGGGTTCCTTCAAGTAGCGCTGCACGATTCCGGCGACGTATTGCGGGTCGAGCGAGCGCGCGGCGTTTTCGTACAGTCCGCCGGTGTCGCCCGGAGCGTACGACGCGTTCCCCTCGGCGCTATACCAGCCTAAATTGTCGGCCAACCCTTGCGGCGTTTGCGTATCGGCGGCGATATGGTAGAGAAAGGCCTCGCGAGCCGCCGCGAACGCCTTGGAGTCCAGCGGCTGCTCGAGTTTTTGCAGTTCGGTGATAACGCGCTCCTTTGCCGTTTTGGTATCGTCGCCGCTGATCGTAACGAGCATGACGCCGGGATCGTTGAGCGTAACGAACTGACCGCTGACATAGGTCGATCCCTTGACAGCGTCCATGGCTTTGGAAACGATGCCGCTTTCGTCACGGAAGAGATAGTCCGAGATAAAGTCGAGAGCGGTAGCGGCCTTCGTATCGACGATCGGCGGCCCGACCCACGCCAGTCCGACGCCGTCGATCGTTCCTTGTTCGGTCGTCGCTCCATCCGCGCCGGAGAGTTTCGAGTTGAACGGGCGATCCATCGATCCGGAGCCTTGCCCGTCGGTTACCGCTTCGAGCGTCGTCGCGTCGACGTTACCCGATGCCGTCAAGATCGCGTTGTCGGAACGAAACGCGCGCTTCGCAAACGCCGCAATGTCGGCCATCGGAACTTTCGTCAATGCCGACACGGAGTCGGGAAGCGGCGGATAGTGCGCCGGGCCGGTGGAGAAAATCTGTTTGAACAGCAGATCGTGCAACGTTTGGTCGGCGGAGTAGCGCTGTTCCACCGCGCGCACGGCCGAGTCGCGCTGCGCCGTCTTCACCGACTCGTCGTTGATCGCCGGTGCAAAGTACGCGGCTGTCATCGCGGCGACCACGCGCCGCGCCGCCGTGGACGGAACGACCGCCCCGATACCGACGATGTCCGGATAGACGTCGATCGTCAGCACGCCGCCGAGGCTATGCACCAGCTCGACGAGCGACTTCCCGCTGTCCAGCGGTGCGGCCGCGGCCGCGGTCGCGGCGAGACGTGAGATACCCGGAGCCGTGTTGTCATATCCCGCGCCCGGCGCGCGAAACCACAGATCTATCGCGGCCGCGCCGATTGTCGGGTCGGGATCGAGGACGTAGGACCCGCCGTGCGGCAGCGCGCCGCGCTGCTGCATCGATTGCAAGGCATTACACGGTGCCGACGCGAGCAGCACCGCGCACACGAAAAGTGCCGCAGCCTTCATGCAGGTTCCGGCGAGATTTTCGGGGGCAGTCGCGTGGGTTTCTCCGCACGCTTGTGCTCGTCGCTCGCGGACCGTTCGCTTTCGCTTTCGGTTGGCGGGACTTCGGCGGGCGTTCCCCGCTCGAAGGGACGGCCTTCGATAATCGCCTTCACTTCGTCGGCTTCGACCGTTTCGTAATCGAGCAGCGACGTCACCATGCGTTCGACTTTGTCCCAGTTCTCGTTGAGAATGCGCTTGCCGTTCTCGTAGCTCGACTCGATGATCTGACGCACCTGCGAATCGATCTTGCTCGCGACCTCCTCGGAGTAGTTGCGCTCTTCGCCGATGTCGCGTCCCAAAAACACTTGATGCTGCCCGCGCCCGTACTGAATCGGGCCGAGTTCGCTCATGCCGTACTGCGTGACCATCCGTCGCGCGAGCTCCGTCGCTTTCTCGAAGTCGTTGCTCGCACCGGTCGTCACGTCGCCGAACTTGATTTCTTCGGCAAGCCGTCCGCCAAGCGCCATCGTGATTTGCGCGATCAGCTCTTCGCGCGTGACTTGATAGCGATCGTCTTCGGGCAGCGACCACGTCAAACCCAACGCCATACCGCGCGGAATGATCGTGACTTTATGCACCGGGTCCGCCTTCTCGAGCAGACCGCCGACGATCGCGTGGCCCGACTCGTGATAAGCGGCAATGCTCTTCGATTTCTGCGACATCACCACCGACTTGCGTTCGGGACCGACCATGACGCGGTCGATCGCTTCGTCGCAATCGATCATCTCGATGATGTTCTTGTTGCGGCGCGCCGCAAGCAGTGCGGCCTCGTTGAGCAGATTCTCCAAATCCGCGCCCGAGAATCCCGGCGTTCGTTTGGCGAGCGTCTCGAGCGAGACTTCGCGTCCGAGCGGCTTGTTGCGTGCGTGTACTTCGAGAATCTTCTGCCGGCCCTTGAAGTCGGCGCGGCCGACGACGATCTGCCGGTCGAAACGACCGGGTCGCAGCAGCGCCGGATCGAGGACGTCGGCGCGGTTGGTCGCGGCGATGAGAATCACGCCCGTGTTTTGATCGAACCCGTCCATCTCGACGAGAAGCTGGTTGAGCGTCTGCTCGCGCTCGTCGTGACCCCCGCCCAAGCCGGCACCGCGCTGCCGTCCGACCGCGTCGATCTCGTCGATGAAGATGATACAGGGTGCGGACTTCTTGGCTTGATCGAAGAGATCGCGCACGCGCGACGCACCGACGCCGACGAACATCTCGACGAAATCAGAACCTGAGATCGAAAGGAACGGCACGCCGGCTTCGCCCGCGATCGCCCGCGCGAGCAAGGTCTTTCCGGTGCCCGGCGGCCCGAGCAGCAGCACGCCCTTGGGTATGCGCGCTCCGAGCGATTGGTATTTCTTTGGATATTTCAGAAAATCGACGATTTCGGCAAGCTCTTCTTTTGCCTCGTCGACGCCGGCCACGTCGGCAAACGTCACCTTGGGCCGATTCTCGGAAAGCATCTTCGCGCGCGACCGTCCGAACGAGAGGGCTTGGCTTCCTCCGCTCTGCGCCTGCCGCAAAATGAAGAACAGCAGGAGCACCGTAATCGCAAGGGGCGCGAGGCCGATCAGGCTCGCGAAGAGCCCCGTGTTCGACTGCTGGTCGAAACTGATCTGACCGCTCTTGACGCGCTTGTAGACCTCGTCGACGAACGTTTGATCGACGTTCGGAACCGCGACGGTATACTTCGCACCGTTGGCCAGGTCGCCGCTTGCGGATAGACCGACCGCGTGGAACGACTGAACCTGTCCCACCTCGAGTTTTTGGTAGAAGGCGCCATAATCGAGGCGCGTCGCTCCCTCGGTCGGCTGCACGAAGCGCTCCACGATGATGAAGACTACGACCGCAGCCAGAATGATGAGGAAGATCGACCGGAGATGTTTGCTCACGTTAATTCGCGTTGACTTTCTTGTATTTCCAATTCCGCCAGGTAGGGCAGGTTTCGATACCTTTCCTGGTAGTCCAAACCGTAACCTACGGCAAAGGTATTCGGCACCGAGAGGCCCACGTAATCCAGCGGAATCTTCACCTTCCGTCTCGACGGCTTATCGAACAGGGTGCACGTCCGCAGGCTTGCCGGGCGCCGCTCCAGGAGCAACGCCTGGAGGTACGCAAGCGTGAGACCGTTGTCGGCGATGTCCTCCACGATCAACACGTGCCGCCCTGTCAACGGGGTCGCTTCCTCAAGCAGCAGCCGAACGTTCGCGGTGGACTCGGTGCCTTCATAACTGACGACGCAGAGATAGTCCACGAAGATTTCGCTTGGGCCGCCCGCAATTTCCGCGAGCGCGCGCGCCAAGTCCACGGTGAAGTATAGCGCACCCTTCAACACCCCCAGCACGATCAGCGGTTGCCCACGATACGCTACGGCGATCTCGGCCGCCAATCTCCGAACGGCGGCTTCTATACGCTCCCGGCTGTAGAGCTCCCGGCCCAGCGCCGGCCTCTCCATGCCACCGTTCATGCTTTGGTGATACCCGCTATCGCCCCACCCTCGATCTCCAGCCAAATCCCAGCCTTCATATAGAAGCTGCCGCTGCTGCCGCTTTCGAGCGCCCGCACGGCTGCCTCGACGTGGGTGAAGTCGACGTCCCGAAGCGTGTCGTCTTGAGCTAGCCGCGCGCGAACCTTGCGACGCAGTTCGGCGCGCTCGGGAGCCCGAGCCTCGTCGCCGACCAAGTGAGCGGCTCGGGCCACCGCCCCGTCGAGCCCGGGAAAGAGCGGCCGCAAGGCGTCGAGAGCGTTCCGGACGGCGTTGCGCCGCCGGTCGTCGTCGGCATTGGTGGGGTCGACCGCATACGGCAGCGCTTCGGCGTGGCAATACTCACGCAGTTCGCTCGCCGGAAAACGGAGCAGCGGTCGCGCCAGATCGACGCCTTCGATGAGCGTACGGCGCGGCGCCATTCCGGTGAGACCCTCGGGACCCGCTCCGCGGAACAGGGCCAGCAACACGGTTTCGCTTTGGTCCTCGGCGTGGTGCGCCGTCGCCACGACGTCCGCGGCGCGCCGGCGCGCAACATCGGCAACGGCCGCATAGCGTCGACCGCGCAATTCGTTCTCGGTGTCCGGCGGTGCGTCGAGCGCGACGACGTCGATCGGCACCTCGAACGTTGCCGCGACGCGCAACGCAACGCATTCGTCCTGCCACGCCGACCGGCGCGTCCCGTGATTCACGTGTGCCACTGAAAGTGCCAGCTCCATCGGACGCGCGACGGCGTGAAGCACGGCGACCAGTGCAACCGAATCGGCGCCGCCGCTGCACGCCACGACGACGCGTTCGCCGCGGCGGACAATTCCGTCGCGCTCGATCGCTTGCTCTAAAGCACCTTGCGGCCTGGCTCCTCGCACGTATGATCTCTTTCAACTCCCTTGCGATTCGTCCATGGCGCAGGCAGGCGCATGGCGGCCACAAAATAGCCTGCCACACATGAAACGCATAGCCGCGCTCGTCCTCGCGACGGCAGTAGGCGGCTGCGGGGGCATACGGCCGGTTCCCGCAACGACGGTTGCGTCCGCTTACGCCATCCCCGCGGCCGGCATTAGGTTCTTCGTCAAAGGCGTTGCATATTCGCCTGCGCCGATCGGCAAGACCGTCGGTGACGCCCCGCTGCTCGACGATCCGCTGCGGGACGGCAACCAGGCGATCTGGTCGCGCGACTTGCCCAAGATGCGCGCGATGGGCGTTAACGCGATTCACGTTTACAACGTCGTCGGTCCGCCCGGCGATACATCCACCGGGCCGATTTCCAAGTTCCTTACGGCCGCCTACAACGGCGGCAAACAGCCGATTTACGTGCTGATGAGCATCTACTTTACCGGCGACAAGCTGCTCGACGCCAAAGAAACCGCCGCGATTGCAAAAAAGTATCACGACCTCGACGCCAAATATGCCAAGTCGCCGGCCGTATTAGGCATCACGATTTCCAACGAAATCGGATTGGCGAACTACATTCAGAATAAAACGTGGTGGAAGAACTTCAACGTCGTCGCCAACGCCGCGCGCAAAGGGTTCGACGACGGGGGCGGCAGCGGCAAGATCGTCACGACGTCGGAGATAGACGGCGATATCGCCGTCGTACGGTACGGCGAGCAGAATGGCGCTGCCGTCGACGTATGGGGCGTCAACATCTATCGCGGCCGAACCTTCACGACGCTGTTTACGCAGATCGAGCAGTACACGAAGAAACCGGTGCTGCTTACGGAGTGGGGCGCGAGCGCTGCGTTTCACCCGGGTTGGAAAAATACGTATTCATGGCAGAACGCGCCCGACGGCGTCGGCGTATGCACGCCCGCGGACCCGAAGGGATCGACGACGCGCAGCGACGTCAAAGACCTGCCCGCGTCGGGAAATCCTAAAATGGCCGGTCTCGTCGACCTCATCCAAAACGACGCGTCGCTGCTCTACTCGGCGTGGAAAAAGAACGGCGTCGTTTCCGGCGGGTTCTATTTCGAATGGAACGACGAGTGGTGGAAAGCCGGGAGCGGCGATCCGTCGATCCACTACGGCAGTCTGGTCTTTAAAAACTATTTCCCCGGCTGCAGCGACGATCAGGGCTGGTATGGCCTCAACGCGGTCAAGAAGAACGGAAACGCCGTCGACGTTCTTGCGCCGCGGCCGGGTCTGGCCATACTGCAAAGCACTTGGGCCAAGCAACGGTGACGGCGCGCGGCGGGCCTGCTAGCGCACGTGACGAGCTATCTCGCGCTCTACGTCGCGCTTGGCGACGTCGGCGCGTTTGTCCCACAACTTCTTGCCGCGCGCTAGCCCGAGCTGCACTTTCGCCATGCCGCGCGTGAAGTAGAGGCGCAGCGGAACGATCGTCAGACCCTTCTCGGATACGCGTCCTTGCAGATCCGCGATTTGGTCCTTATGCAAAAGCAGCTTGCGCGGACGATTGGGATCGGCGTTCGAAAAGCTGCCCTGCTTATAGGCCGGCACGTGCATGCCCAACAGCCACGCTTCGCCGTCGCGAAAGCGCGCGTACGCCTCGCTCAAGCTCGCGCCGCCGGCGCGGATCGACTTGACCTCGGTGCCGGTGAGCACGAGACCCGCTTCGAGCGATTCGAGAATGTGATACTCGTGTCGCGCGCGCCGATTGTCGATGGTCGGTGAGTTGTGCTTCTTGGACTCTTCCTTCACCTGAACGCGCTGCTGCTTCGATTTCAAAGGGCGAAACCCGGATTGCGGCGATCGTCGGCCGCTTCAAGCGGGCCGCGCGATACGAAGCTGCCTTCGGCTTCGGCAAGCACCCTCGCGTTTTCGTCGAGAATTTTGGCCTCAACTCCCAACACGTTACGCCGACGCCACGTCACGCGGCCACGAATTTCGATCGGCCGTTCGAGCGGAACCGGCTTGCGAAACCGGACGTTGACGCTGGCCGTCACCCCGCGATGACCGGCAAAACCCGCCGCGTGCGCCATCGCTTCGTCGAGCAACGCCATCACGATCCCGCCGTGCGCGATACCGCGCCAGCCTTGAAACTGCGACGCGAGGAGCGCGTTGGAACGCACGCCTTCGGGTTCCGCGCGGTCGAAATGTAAATGCAGACCGATTGGATTCTGCGGTCCGCACGCAAAGCAATTGCCATCGTCAAACGGAATTTCGCCCGACGCGGTCATCGCCCGATTTTCAGTCGATCTGCCAGATATCCCGGAAGATGGCACTCGTGAATCTTGTGCTGCACTTCGTCGATGGGATACGGATAGCGTACCCACTCGACGCGCCGCTTTTCGGGCTCGTAGAAGACGAACGACGCTTCCGGATTGAGGTCGCGGGGTTGTCCGACACTGCCGACGTCGACGATATACCTCAAGGTCGGATCCAGCTCGAGCTCGCCGCCGTTCTGCATGTGCTTGAGTCCGATTCCGCCGTCGGCTTGCTGCACCCAGTATTCGGCGATGTGAGTGTGGCCGACGAACACCAGCGGCGCGTCGGTTCGCTCGAACGCTGCGGCAGCCGTGCGTTTGTCGAGAACGTACTCGAAGTAGTTGACCGGCGCGCCGTGTACCAGTAAGAACTCCGGCAGTCGCAGCTCGTACGGCAGGGTGTTGAGCCACTTGCGGCTCTCGTCGTTTAACACCGATTGCGTCCACGCGATCGCTTCGCGGGCCGCGTCGTTGAAATATTCGACGCCGTAGTTTTCGGTTGCCGCAAGGTCGTGGTTGCCGAGCACGGCGTGCGTGCAGCGATCGCGCAGCAGCGCGACGCACTCGTTGGGATTCGGACCGTAGCCGACCATGTCGCCGAGCGAGATGACGCGATCGTCCGGTTCCATCATCGCCATGGCGATCTTCAGCGAGTCGAGATTGCCGTGAACGTCGGAAACGATAGCGTAACGCATCACCCCGCCTCCACCGGCGATGCCGCGAGCACCGCGCGAAACGCCTCGGCGAACTCCAGACGCATCTCCGGCGTACCGGCGCTCACTCGCACGTAGCGATCGAGCGGCGCCGCGCCGGGTTTGCGAATCCAAACACCGCGGCGCAGCAGCTCGTTCATGATGGCGCTAGCGCGTTCGGCGGTGCCCAGATCGATGCAGACGAAGTTGGTGCACGAGTCGACGTAACCGAGGGTCAGCTCGCGTGCGAGCGCGTAGTAGTCGTCGCGCGCAAGAGCCGTTTCGCGAACGACGTAGTCCCGGAACGCTTGGTCTTCGAGCGAGGCCAGCGCGCCGATTTGCGCGTTGCGATTGATGCCGTAGTGAAGACGAATCTTTTGAAAGATTTCGACGTTCGCAGCGCTCGCGAGTCCGTATCCGATGCGGGCGCCCGCCATGCCGTAGGCTTTCGAGAACGTGCGCATGCGAATGATGCGGTCCTCGAAGTTGGGCGGCAGCAAATCGGTTTCTTCGACGAAATCGGCGTAGGCTTCGTCGAGTAAGAACATCGAATCGTGCGGGAGCCGTTCGAAGAATCGTGCCATTGCGTCGCGCGTAATAAACGTTCCGCTCGGATTATCCGGATTGGCGAGGTAAACGATTGCCGGTCGTTCGCGGCGCGCGATATCGAGCATCGCGTCGAGGTCGAGCATTCCGTCGTCCCGATAGGGTGCCAAGAGCAATCGTCCGCCGTAACCGACGACGTGATAGTTGAACGTCGGATAGGTGCCGCGCGTCGTCAGCGCGGCTGCACCGGGCGCGACGAAGGCGCGCACCGCGAGGCCCATCACGTCGTCGATGCCCGAGCCGATCGTAACTTGGTCCGGCGAGCAGCGATGCTTCGCCGCCAGCGCGTCCCGCAAGTCGAGCGACTCCGGATCGCCGTACCAGCTCAATCGCGAAAGCTCGGCGGTCATTGCGGCGATCGCTTTCGGCGACGGCCCGAACGCGCTTTCGTTCGCCCCTAAACGCAACAGTTCGCTGCGGCCCGACTCGCGCATGAGCTGCTCGGGACCAACGAACGGAACGGTTGCGGGAATCGCCTCGACGGCGGGGGTGGGGCGAATCAACTTGTTCCTTTCAACTCCCGATAAAGCGGTACACGGTGACGATCGTGCCCGCGGCCCAACGATCGTCGCGCTCGTCCATGACGACGTATCCGTCGGCACGCGCCGTTAGGCTTACCGAGAACGAGCGTAGAGGGAGTGGATGCGCCACGGGGGCCCCGGGCTCATCCCCAAGCGCGACCGGAACGTACCACGTCCAACCCAAACGGCTCCTTAGCGGCTCGCCGAGTCGCGCTCGTACCGACGACGCGACGATCGGCGCGCCCGTCAGCGCCGCCACGATCGGCGAGGCAACCGCCTCGAGCATCATGAGGGAAGAGGTCGGGTTTCCGGGCAGACCGAGAATCGGTTTGCCGCCGGCCGCACCCAACAGCAGCGGTTTGCCTGGCTTCACCCTCAGCCCGTGAACGACGACGCCGGGTTCGCCCAGCGCCGCGACTGCCGCGGGAAGCCGATCGCGTTCGCCAACCGAGGATCCGCCGGTAACGGCAATCGCGTCGCACTCGTCGAGCGCTGCGCGCAGTCCACGATCGAACGTTTCTTCTTCGTCAGCAAGCGTCGGGAAATGCGCTACGGTCGCACCCATCGCTTGCAGCGATGCGGCGATCGCGTAGCGGTTCGAATCGCGAACTTCACCCGGTCGCGGACGTTGTGACGGTGCAACGATTTCGTCACCCGAGGACAACACGCCGACGAGCGGCTGTCGATAGACGGTAACTTCGGTTGCGCCCAACGTTGCGAAGAGGCCGACGTGCGGCGCTCCAATCCGGCGTCCGGCGGTGAGAATACGCTCGCCGCGGCGCATGTCCGCGCCGGGTTCAATTACGTTTTCGCGCGGATCGACGCGCTGAGCGATGCGAACGGTCGCACCCGAAACCGTCGCGTCCTCGATCGGAACGACCGCGTCGGCGCCGTCGGGAAGCGCACCGCCGGTAGGTATGCGAACCGCACGTCCCGGCGCGAGCGATACCTCGCTGAAACCCATCCGCACGTCGCCCGCGATGTCGAAGGAGCCCGGCGTCGATGCCGCGCGGACCGCGAAGCCGTCCATGGCCGAACGTCCAACGCTGGGATAATCGTCGTCGGCGAAAACGTCTTCGGCCAAAACGCGCCCGGCCGCGAGTTCGAACGGGACGCGCTCGGTTTGCAGCGGCGGCACGGCGACGCGCGAGAAAAACGTAACCATAGCCTGCCGCGGCGCGACGAGCTTTTCTTCGTCGAAACCGCGGCCGGGTAGGAGTGCGTTTGCAGAGTGCGTAATGGCGCGTTTTTCCATATGCTCGATATCGTCGTCGTTCGCCGCGATCCCGATCGCGTTCGACGGTCGGCCCGTCGTCGCGGGCTCGATCCGTCGTTCGTCGATGACGTTCTGCGTTACGATATGGAGTACCGCTCGGCACTTTCCGCGGTCGAGCAGGCGCAAGCCGAAAAAAATCGCCTCTCCGCCGAAATCGGAAAGGCTGCCGATAAAGCCGCCGCCGCGCGCGAATTGCGCCCGCGCATCGACGAACTGAGCCGCACGATTGCCGGCGGCGAAGAACGCGCGAAATCGCTGGCGCCCGATGCTGCCGGCTCGCCGTTGCGCGACCTTTTGGAGAACTCGCCGAATCTTCTCGACGATTCGGTTCCCGATGGTGCTGGGGAAGCCGACAACGTCGTCGCGCGTACGTGGGGAACGCCGCGCGCGTTCGATTTCTCGCCCAAACCGCACTGGGAAGTCGGCGAAGAGCTCGACATTCTCGATTTCGAACGCGCGGCGAAACTTTCGGGAAGCCGCTTTGCATTATTGCGCGGCGCCGGCGCGCGTCTGTCGCGAGCACTCGTCGATTTCTTTTTAGATCGAGCTTCGGACGCCGGATATCTCGAAGTGAATCCGCCGTTGCTGGTCAACCGTTCGACGATGTGGTCGACCGGGCAGCTCAGCAAGTTTGCCGATGCGATGTTCGCCGACGTCGACGCCGATCTATTCATGATTCCGACCGCTGAGGTGCCGCTCACCGCAATGCACGGCGACGAGATTCTATCGGTCGACGATCTGCCGCGGCGATATACCGCGTATACGCCTTGCTTTCGCAAAGAGGCGGGTGCCGCCGGAAAAGACACGCGCGGACTGATTCGCCTGCACCAGTTCGAAAAAGTCGAGCTAGTTTGGCTTGCGGCTCCGGAGGCTTCGTTCGACGCGCTCGAGCGTTTGACGGCCGATGCCGAAGCGCTGCTTCAGGCTCTCGAACTTCCGTATCGCGTGATGACGCTCTGTTCGGCCGACGTGGGATTCAACGCCACGAAAACCTACGACATCGAAGTCTGGCTCCCGAGCGCCGGCGCCTACCGCGAGATCAGCTCGTGTTCGAACTGCATCGACTTTCAAGCGCGGCGTGGCGCGATTCGCTTTCGGCGCGAGCCGAAGTCGAAACCCGAGCTCGTACACACGCTCAACGGGTCCGGACTTGCGATCGGGCGCGCGCTCGTGGCGATTTTGGAAAACTATCAGCAAGCCGACGGCAGCGTTCTCGTCCCCAACGTCTTGCGGCCCTACACCAAGTTCGACAGAATCTCGCCGCGTTGAGCGCCTTTGGGTACCATGCGAGCATGCCAAGGCGAGCACATCCTCGAGTCGGAAGCAAAAAGCATCGCCTACGCGACCGTCAATAAGCGGTCAGGATGACGTCAGGGTGTCGGCGAGGGCGTCGACCGCGCGCGATTGCGTTTGAATCATAGCCCCGGCCGGAAAGAACGCTTCGATGCGAACGCGCGTATGCGAATCGTCGGTGCGTTCGAAGGTGCAGCGCACGCGTTCGCTGTTAACCAAACCGAATGCCACCTCGAGGAAGCCCGTGCGACGATCGTCGATCGTAATGTTTCCACCGAGCGTCAGCTCGATCTTTGACAGAACGCGCGCAAACGCAGCGTCGTAATCGAGCGGCAAATCGACGTCGCGATGCGGACGTAAGCCGACGGCAGGCGCGGGCTTACCCAGTCCAAGCCACTTCAGTAAGAACGTCACCTGACGGCAATAAACGCGGCCGCGACGCCGAGCGCTGCCAGAATCCCCAGCGCCGATGCCGGTATCGCACTTTCACGCCGGCGCGAGAACGTGACGGTATAGGCTGCCTTGAGCACGTTGTTCGACGACGCCGCGATCAAAATCGCCATCGCTGCCGCCGCCAAGGTCAGCGCTCCCTGATTCTGTGCGATGCTCAGCACGAACGGGTCGATGTCGGTAACGCCGACCACCGCCGCGAGGCCGATTACTCCGCTGCTGCCGAGATGCGCTTGCACGTAGCCGACGATATACGCAATGAGTACGAAGAGAGCCGCAAAGACCAGCGCCGTGCCAAGCTGCAACGGATTTGGCGCGCGAGTGGTCGCGACCGTTTTCTTTTCGCCGCGCGAACGCAGCCACGAAAATATCGCGCTCAGCGCCGCCAAAACGAGCATCGGCGGCGCGAGCTTCGTCCCCAGCGATACGTTGAACAAAAAACAAACGACGAGAATCCGTAGGTACATCACCGCCGTCGCGGCTACGATGCCGGCTTCGAGCTCGGGCGTCATGCCTTCGTCGCGCGAACGGCGCGACAACACGACGGTCGTTGCCGTCGAGGAATACAGTCCGCCGAGAACCGCTCCCAACAGCGTACCGCGCTGCGGAAAGACGTAGGTTGCCAGCAAGTAGCTTGCGTACGAAATCGTCGACACCGCGACCACCGCCAGCCAAACGCCGAACGGGGTAATCGTCGTGTGCGGAATTGCCGGCAGCCCCGCGAGCAGCGGCAGAACGACTCCGACGAGAATGAGGAACTTACCGGCGGTGAGGACTTCTTGGTCGGAGACGCGATGCGCCCAATCGTGCAGCGTCCGCTTCCCGCCGAGCAGCAGCACCGCTGCAACCGCAAGACCTACGGAAACCCACAGCGGCTGCGTGATGGCAATCGGCCCCAGCGAGTACGCGAGCAGATTCGATACGGGTACGATGAACGTTCCTTCGCCGTGATCTTCTTCCATCGACAAGTCGCGCCGCACGTAGGCGTAAATCCACGTACCGACGACGAGAAGGCCGGCGATGAATGCCGCACCGTAATGCGGCTCGACCAGGAACAGTCCGCCGCCGGCAAGCGCCAACAACGGGAAGGTCCGCACGCCGCCCGGGTGGCGCGGCAGATCCCCTGAATAAAACTCTTCGAACGCGAAACCGAAAAACAGCGACAAACCGACCAGCAGCGCCAATCGATCGGCGCCCACTCCGGCAATCGTCACGACGGTTCGCGAATGAGCTCCAGAAGCCGGCTACGATCGAGATAGCGAATGTGGCCGCGTTCGCGCCGCAGCGCACCGCGCGATTCCAAATCGGCGATGGCGCGCGCCGCAACTTCCTTTACCGTGCCGGCCGCGGCGGCGATCTGCGACTGCGTGATCGCTGCCAGCGACGCGACTGCCGGTGCGAGCCCGCGTTCCGGAACCGCGTACGGCAAGAGCGCGCCGGCGACTCGTGCGATGATCGGCTGCGAACCTTGCGCCGACAGCGTGTCGTTGACGTGCCGCAAACGCTGCGCCAGAATCACACCGAGCGCGCGAGCGAGCTCCGGATGCCGCTCCCCGATCTCGTCGAGGAGTTGCCACGGTAACTTTACGATGCGCGCGGTTTTCGAAAACGCGACGATGCGCGCGTTTTCCAGGCCGCGATCGAAATACTCGGCGACGCCGAAGAGCTCGTTGGGAAAGATCGCGTAGAGAATGCGCTCGCGCAGATCTTCGCCGCCTTTGGCGCGCGCGACCATACCCTCGATCACCATCCCGACGTACGGCCAATGCTCGTTTTCGTCGACGAGCACTTCACCGCGGCGCCCGGTCTGCAGAATGGCAGCGGCGGCCAACTCGTCGAGCGCTGCGTCGTCAAGCGACGTGAAGGCCGCGCACGATTCGAAATGGGCGATCAGCGGGTGGCGCTTGACCGCGGTTGCCGCGGCGCGCGACGTCATGCTCACGCGCCAAACCTTCCGGGCGACGCGCCGCGTCTCGATCAGGTAACCGTTGGTCCGCTGGCCGGCGATGCCGCTGGATAGCCCCCGGGGCTCGTTTTCGGTTATAAAGGTTAGGGACGAACCGGTTGGAAGGCGATTTAGCGCCTCCTCGACCACTGCAGGACGGTCCCAAACGGCAGTGCCGCGGAGGTCGATTTCAGGGGATTCAGTCACACGGTCACGTTCTCGGCGGCCTGAGCGCTCTACTTCCTAGATGAACGCTCCGCCCATATTCGAGAGGATTCGATAGCATGGTTCGCTTGTTTGCCGTTCGTATGGCAACATTGGTGCTCGCCGCGACGATTGCGGCAGCGCTGCCGCTCAACGCGGGCGCTCAAGAAACGACGACCGGCGCTCCCACGCAGTTGCACTACTCGACCAGCGTGACGCCGTTCTACGGTTCCAACTATCCGGTCGCCGGCCATCTCGATCTCGAGATGTTCCCGAGCGGCATCGTGCGTGGCTATTACCACAACGCCTTTCAGAAGGAGTTCATTCAGGTAGTCGGGGGCCGCGACGGCAACTACATCTGGTTTGATATCGGACCGACCCTGGTCGATTTAGGCTTTGGGATCGGACCCGGCAACCGGCTCCACGTCGTCGCGACCATGAACTCGGATAACTCGTTCCGCGGGCAGCTCTATCCCGAGGGCACGGGGGGCTCGGGGGCAACGCCCACCGCGGCTCCGGCGTTCTCGAACTCGGGTGCGTCGCCGAACGGTCAACCCGATCAGCTCATCTTCGCTGCGAAGATTATCGAGAAGAGCTCCGACGACTACCAGGGCACGTACTAGTCGCTGCCGGCTTCCTCGGGCCGAGCTGGAGCGAGCGCGGCGGGACTCTTGAGGGCCTTCCAAGCCTTGTCCGCCGCGGGTGAGAGATGGTCCATGTGTTTGAGGAAGAGCGTCAGCTGCCACAGCTGGCGCTCTTGCAACGTTTGGCCAAACGCCGGCATCCCGGTTAACCGGATGCCGTGGTCGACTTTCCAGTAGGTAACGCCGTCGGGGTCGTCTTCCACGCCGTGCTTGCCCAGCTGCGGCGGCTTTTGATAGAGACCCATGGCGATATTGGATGCAGCACCGTTCGCGCCGCCGTGACAGACGATGCAGTTCTCGCCGTAGAGCTTGACGCCGGCGAGCAGATTCGCGTCGTCGAGCGGCAGCGGATTCGGCGTTTTCGGCGCGTCCCGAGCGATGGTGGCGCGCAGCGACGTTTTTGCCGCCCAGGTCTCGATGCCCGACGGTTTCGCATCGGCATTGGCCGGTATGAGTCCGCGCTCCACTCCGAAATAGCCGCCGAAGAGCAGCACGGCTGCGCTCAGGACCACGCCGACAATAATTCCGCGTATCATTGGGGGGACTTTCGATGCGTCATATCGCCTGCTTTCTCGTCGCTTGCACGGTGTTACCCGCTTGCAACGCAGTTTCGGCGGTTCCGCCTGGAGCCAACCCCACAGCGGCTGCTTCGCGCCTCGCATCCCATGTCGTGGCCAACGTCGGCGGATGCCAAATCTTTCCCACGCCGCCGCCGAGCGGACCGACCGGCAACGACTGGTGGAATCAAGACATTTCGAAGTATCCCGTCGATCCGAAATCCTCGACGTACATCGCGCAACTTCCCGGAAATCTGCATCCCGATTTCGGCCACGAAGCGTACTACGGCATTCCGTTCAACATCGTCCCGGCCAATCAAAAGAACGTGCCGGTACGTTTTCTGAACTATCCGTCGTCGAGCAATCCGGGACCGTATCCGATTCCGCCCAACGCCGAAGTCGAGGGCCAACCGCGCTATACCAGCGGAGATCGCCACCTGCTGGTCCTGCAGCAAGGCACCTGTACGCTCTACGAGATGTGGGAAGCCGTCGAAAAAAATCACGGCACGTCTTGGAACGCCGCTAACGGCGCCGTCTTTCATCTCAACTCGAACAAAATGCGGCCAAAAGGCTGGACTTCTGCAGACGCCGCCGGCTTACCGATTCTTCCCGCGCTCATCAAGTGTGACGAAGTAAGTGCCGGCGCGATTAACCATCCGCTGCGCGTGACGTTTCAGCAGACGTATCGTGGATTCATCACGCCTGCGCGGCACGATGCGGGCAGTAGCAAGACGAACGTACCGCCGATGGGCGCGCGTTTCCGTCTCAAAGCGTCGTTCGACATTTCCCGCTTCAATCGCGTCTCGAAAATCATCCTGACGGCAATGAAGAGATACGGAATGTTCGTAGCGGACAACGGCTCGAATTGGTACTTCCAGGGCCAGGGCGGCAGAGAGGCCGCGTGCTGGAACGACAACGACCTCGATCAGCTAAAATCGGTAAGCGGCAGCAACTTCGAAGTCGTGAACACCGGAAAGATCTTGCATTAGGCGGAGCGCCTGTTCTACGATGCTTGCTCTTCGTCTAATTTGATGCGCAAGACGATCGTCGTCGACTCGCGGCTCGAGCGAATCTGCACGCCGTCGGTAAATGCGTGCATCAGCTCGATGCCGCGGCCGCGTTCCTCGCGCGGAACGTAGGGCCGCCAGCGACCGAAGTCTTCGACCGTCAGCACGAGATGATCGTGCTGCACGTCGATGCGCAAATAAATGAGCCCTCCGCCGGGTTCTCCGCGATATCCGTGCTCGATCGCGTTGGCGATCGCTTCACCGAGCGCAACGAGGACACCGAATCGGCGATCCGCCGACATTTGCAGCGGGCTCAGCACGCGCGTGACGATGGCGCGTGCCAGCGGCGACACCATCGGAAGCGCGGAAAAGACGTAGTCGCGCACCGGCGCGATGCGCTCGAGTACCAGAACCGCTGCGTCGTCGCGATTCGAACTCTCGCCGAAAACGCGTTCCTGCACGATCTCGGCAGCGTTAACGCGATCGTCGTCACGCAGTCCGGCCACGGCCGAGAGCAGCAACTCTTCGCCGGCGATCACGTCGCGCTCGTTTTCGATCAGACCGTCGGTATAGAACACGACGCGCGCGTCCTGCGGGATGCTGAACCGCCAGGTGAGCGCGTCGACTCCGGGAGCGCAGCCGAGCGGCAGACCTCCGGTCGGCAACCGGCGCGGCGGTGGGTCCCCGAGCGCAAGAATCGGCGGCGGATGACCGGCGGCCGCGTAGGCGAGCACGCTGCTGACCGGATCGTACGTTCCGAAGATCGCCGTCACCATGCCGATCGACTCGCGCAACCGAATGACGCCGTTGACGTAATCGAGGACCGCCGACGGCGACTCGCTGCCGATCGCCGCCATGCGAATCGCTTGACGCACCTCACCCATAATCACGGCGGCGTCGATGCCGTGACCGGCCACGTCGCCGACCGAAATCGCGATGCGACCGTCCGGCAACGAAAATGCGTCGTACCAGTCGCCGCCGACGTCGGCCTCTTCGCTGGCCGGCCGATAGGCTGCCGAAAAACTGAACTCAGGTTGTTTTGGCAAGACTTCGGGCAACAGCGCTCGCTGGAAGCGATCGGCGACCCGGTGTTCGCGCAGCGTCGCGGCGTAGCCGGAAATTACTGCCGCGAGTTGCAGCGCAAGGAGCTGCACCGCTTGGCGAATGGCTTCGTCGAAGCCCTCCGCGGAGGCGGTCTCGCACACGATCTCGCCGAAATGGTGCCGGCCGGCGGTAAGCCGCTCGCTGATTCGACCCTGATCTCCGATTGGTTGCTCGGGGTGATTTCCGGCGGCCACCACGAATTCGTCCGACTCCAGTGCCTCGATCACAACTCGGATCGAGCACCGGTCAGCAAACGCGTTCGCACACAATTCGGCAATGGTGGTCAGCGTCTCGACGATATCTGAGGAGGCAGTCAACGCCCGCCCCGCCCTAGACAGCAGATCTAGGACGACGTTAAGCCGCTCCGCCGAGATGTCAAGCGAGCGCACAGCTAGTTTCTTTCCCGAGAGTCCAATGATTAAACCCCGCGTCGGAGGGGAAATAAGCGAGGGCTACCCTGTGGAGGTCCGAGATGGCTATAGCTCCTCCTAAGCGAGCGTTAAAGACGTTGGATCAACGTCAATTACTCGCCGCGCTGCGCGCGTTTCGCCGCGGCGATTTTACGGCTCGGCTCCCGTTGAACCTTTCGGGCATCGACGGTGAGATAGCCGAGGCGTTCAACGATTGCATCGAGCAGAACGCTCGCCTTGCAGCCGAGCTCGAACGCGTCAGCACGGTCGTCGGACGCGAGGGACGCATCACGCAGCGCGCGTCGCTCGGCTCCGTTGCCGGATCCTGGCGCGGATACGTCGAGTCGGTTAACACGCTCATCGCCGATCTCACCCAGCCGATGGCCGAAGCAGGTCGCGTTCTCGGCGCCGTTGCCAACGGCGACTTGACGAAGCGCATGGCGCTCGATACCGAGGGGCGCCCGCTCAAAGGCGAGTTCTTACGCTCCAGTAAGCTGATCAACACGATGGTCGACCAGCTCAACGCCTTCGCATCGGAAGTTACGCGCGTCGCGCGCGAAGTCGGTTCCGAAGGAAAGCTCGGCGGTCAAGCGGTCGTCAAAGGCGTCGCAGGCACGTGGAAGGATCTGACCGACTCCGTCAACACGATGGCGGGCAACCTCACGAGCCAGGTTCGCAACATCGCCGAGGTTTCGACCGCAATCGCCAACGGCGACCTCTCCAAGAAGATCACCGTCGAAGCGCGCGGTGAGATTCTCGAACTCAAAGGCACCATCAACACGATGGTCGATCAGCTCAATGGCTTCGCTTCGGAAGTTACGCGCGTTGCGCGCGAAGTCGGATCGGAAGGTAAGCTGGGCGGACAAGCCGTCGTCAAAGGCGTCGGCGGAACCTGGAAAGACTTGACCGACTCGGTCAACACGATGGCCGGTAACCTGACGAATCAAGTTCGTAACATCGCCGAAGTCACCACCGCCGTCGCCAAGGGCGACCTCTCCAAGAAGATCACCGTCGACGTCAAGGGAGAAATTCTCGAGCTCAAAGGCACCATCAACACGATGGTCGACCAGCTCAACGCGTTTGCGTCGGAAGTCACGCGCGTCGCGCGCGAAGTCGGTTCCGAAGGTAAGCTGGGCGGTCAAGCGCAGGTCGCCGGCGTCAGTGGTACGTGGAAAGACCTTACCGACTCCGTGAACTTCATGGCGTCGAACCTGACGTCGCAAGTGCGCAACATCGCCGACGTTACGACCGCCGTCGCCAAAGGCGACCTCTCCAAGAAGATCACTGTCGACGTCAAGGGCGAGATTCTCGAGCTCAAAAACACGATCAACACGATGGTCGACCAGCTCAATGCCTTCGCATCGGAAGTCACGCGCGTCGCGCGCGAAGTCGGTTCCGAAGGAAAGCTCGGTGGTCAGGCGGAGGTGCAAGGCGTCAGCGGCACCTGGAAAGACCTTACGGACTCCGTGAACTTCATGGCGTCCAACCTGACGTCGCAGGTCCGTAACATCGCCGAAGTCACCACCGCCGTCGCCAAAGGCGACCTCTCCAAGAAGATTACCGTCGACGTCCGCGGCGAAATCGCCGAGCTCAAAAACACGATCAATACGATGGTCGACCAGCTCAATGCATTCGCGTCGGAAGTCACGCGCGTCGCGCGCGAAGTCGGTTCCGAAGGAAAACTCGGCGGTCAGGCGACCGTCGCCGGCGTCAGCGGAACCTGGAAAGACTTGACCGACTCGGTAAACTTCATGGCGTCCAACCTGACGTCTCAGGTGCGCAACATCGCCGACGTCACGACCGCGGTCGCCAACGGCGACCTCTCCAAGAAAATCACCGTTCCCGTTCGCGGCGAAATCCTCGAGCTCAAAAACACCATCAACACGATGGTCGACCAGCTCAACGCGTTCGCATCCGAAGTCACGCGCGTCGCGCGCGAAGTCGGTTCCGAAGGCAAGCTTGGCGGACAAGCCGTCGTCAAAGGCGTCGGCGGAACGTGGAAAGACTTGACCGATTCGGTCAACAGGATGGCCGGTAACCTCACCAATCAAGTCCGCAACATCGCTGAAGTCACGACCGCCGTCGCCACGGGCGACCTTTCCAAGAAGATTACCGTCGACGTTCGCGGAGAGATCTTAGAGCTCAAGGGCACCATCAACACGATGGTCGACCAGCTCAATGCGTTTGCATCGGAAGTCACGCGCGTGGCGCGCGAAGTCGGTTCCGAAGGCAAGTTGGGCGGTCAGGCACAAGTCGCGGGTGTCAGCGGTACGTGGAAAGACCTCACCGACTCCGTGAACTTCATGGCGTCGAACCTGACATCGCAAGTGCGCAACATTGCGGACGTTACGACCGCGGTCGCCAAAGGGGATCTTTCCAAGAAGATTACCGTCGACGTCAGAGGCGAAATTCTCGAGCTCAAAGACACCATCAACACGATGGTCGACCAGCTCAACGCGTTTGCATCGGAAGTCACGCGCGTCGCGCGCGAAGTCGGATCGGAAGGCAAACTCGGCGGACAAGCCGAGGTGCAAGGCGTCAGCGGCACGTGGAAGGACCTCACGGACTCCGTGAACTTCATGGCGTCGAACCTGACGTCGCAAGTTCGTAACATCGCCGAAGTCACTACCGCCGTCGCGAACGGCAATCTTTCGAAAAAGATTACCGTCGACGTCCGCGGCGAAATCCTGGAGCTTAAAGACACCATCAACACGATGGTCGACCAGCTCAACGGCTTCGCATCGGAAGTCACGCGCGTCGCGCGCGAAGTCGGTTCGGAAGGCCGTCTCGGCGGTCAAGCGCAAGTCCGAGGCGTCGCCGGTACGTGGAAGGACCTCACCGACTCGGTCAATACGATGGCGTCGAACCTCACGTCGCAGGTGCGCAACATCGCGAAGGTGACGACGGCCGTTGCCAACGGGGACCTTTCGAAGAAGATCACCGTCGACGTCAAGGGCGAAATTCTCGAGCTCAAAGACACCATCAACACGATGGTCGACCAGCTCAACGGCTTCGCATCGGAAGTCACGCGCGTCGCGCGCGAAGTCGGATCCGAGGGTAAGCTTGGCGGCCAAGCGCGCGTTCCCGGCGTCAGCGGCACGTGGAAAGACCTCACCGATTCCGTGAACTTCATGGCGTCGAACCTCACGTCGCAGGTCCGCGGTATCGCTCAGGTCGTCACCGGCGTCGCCAACGGCGACCTCAAACGCAAACTCACCCTGCAAGCCGCCGGCGAAATCGCGCAGCTTGCCGACACGATCAACGGGATGATCGACACGCTGGCGACGTTCGCCGACCAAGTCACGACGGTCGCACGCGAAGTCGGTTTCGAAGGAAAGCTCGGCGGACAAGCCGAGGTTCCCGGCGCAGCCGGTTTGTGGCGCGACCTCACCGACTCCGTCAACCAACTCGCCGCACAACTCACCTCGCAGATTCGCGCGATCGGTGAAGTCGCGACGGCCGTTACCAAGGGCGACCTCTCGCGAGCGATCGAAGTCGAAGCCCAAGGCGAGGTCGGCGAACTCACGCAAAACGTCAACGAGATGATTCAAAATCTCCGCGACACGACGCGCAAGAATACCGAACAAGACTGGCTCAAATCGAACCTGGCGCGCTTTACCGCTATGCTGCAAGGACAGCGCGACATCAAGACGGTCAGCCGCTTGATCATGTCGGAGATCGCTCCGCTGATCGACGCGCAGGCCGGTGCGTTCTACCTCAACGAGCCGATCGGCGACGAGCCGCTGCTGCGTCTGATCGCCAGCTACGCGCTGTCGCGGCGCAAAGCGGCACAGCGTCTGGTGCACGGCGGCGAAGGTCTCGTCGGACAATGCGTCGTCGAGAAACGCCGCGTTCTTCTCTCTGAAGTTCCCGGCGATTACATGGCGATCAACTCTGGGTTGGGCTCGATGCGGCCCGTCTCGCTGATCGTCTTGCCGGTGCTCTTCGAAGGCGACGTCAAGGCCGTCATCGAGCTGGCATCGTCCGAGCACTTCAGCGAAACGCACTTGCTCTTCCTCGAGCAGCTCACGCAGTCGATCGGCGTTATTCTGAACACGATCGCCGCGTCGATGCGGACCGAAGAACTGCTCAAGCAGTCGCAAGCGCTCACCATCGAGCTGCAAAGCCAGCAGATGGAGCTTCAGCAGACCAACGACGAGCTTGAAGAGAAAGCTCGACTGCTGCAAGAGCGCAACGCCGAAGTCGAACGCCGTACGCGCGAAATCGATGAAGCTCGCCAAGAGCTCGAAAAAAAAGCCGAGCAGCTCGCACTCACGTCGAAGTACAAGTCGCAGTTCTTGGCCAACATGTCGCACGAGCTGCGTACGCCGCTCAACAGCTTGCTGATCCTCTCCAAGCAGCTCGCCGACAATCCGGGCGGCAACATGTCGCCTAAGGAAGTCGAGTACGCGCGGACGATTCGCGCGGCCGGCGCCGACCTGCTCACGCTCATCAACGACATCCTCGACCTCTCGAAGATCGAGTCGGGTACGACCTCGATCGACCTTCAGGAAATCACCTTCTCGCAGATTCAAGATGAAGTCGAGCGCACGTTCAATCAGATCGCGATCGACAAGAACCTCGACTTCATCATTCGCTGCGACGAAGAACTTCCCGAAGCGGTTTTCACCGACCCGACCCGCGTGCAGCAGATCCTCAAGAACCTGCTCTCCAACGCGTTCAAGTTCACGACGGACGGCAGCGTCAGCTTCCACATCAAGCTGCTGCGCGACCACCATTTGTCGACGATTACGGGTCCGGCAGTGGCGTTCCAGGTAACCGACACCGGTATCGGTATCCCGCAAGACAAGTTCAACGTCATCTTCGAGGCGTTCCAGCAAGCCGACATGGGAACGTCGCGCAAATTCGGAGGGACCGGACTCGGTCTGGCGATCAGCCGCGAAATCGCCGCGCTGCTGGGCGGCGAGATTTCGGTGGAAAGTACGCTCGGCATGGGCAGCACCTTCACGTTCTACCATCCGCTCGAACGCAACGTGGCCACCACCATCGCGCAACGCACGATCGGCATCTCCGGCGGCGTGCAAGAACGCATCATGCGTTCGGTGCCGAAGGCAGTTGCCGAAGAGCGTCCGCCGCACAGCCGCATCGAGGACGATCGCATGCAAATCGATCCGTCCGATCGCGTGCTCCTGATCGTCGAGGACGACGTGATCTTCGCGCGCATCTTGCTCGGGCTCGCACGCGACCGCGGCTTCAAAGGCATCGTCGCGATCAGTGCGGCGCAAGGGTTGGCGCTGGCTAGACAGTTCCGGCCCGACGCGATCACGCTCGACGTCGGTCTTCCCGACGCCGACGGCTGGAGCTTACTGCAAGAGCTCAAGGCCGATCCGGTAACGGCGGACATTCCGGTGCACGTCATCTCCGGTGAAGAGCAGTGGCAACGTGCGCTCGACGCCGGAGCGGTCACGCACCTGAGGAAGCCGATCACGGAAGAGGCGCTCACCCAGACGTTCGATTCGCTGCTCGGCTTCACGCCCAACGGTTCCAAGAATCTGCTCGTCGTCGAAGACGATATCACGCAACTCAACGCGCTGGTCAATCTCATCGGCAGCGGTGAGGTGGCCGTTACCGCGGTTCGAACCGGTGCCGAGGCGCTGGACGCCATCGCGCAGCAGCGCTTCGACTGCATGGTCGTCGATTTGGGTCTGCCCGACATCGCCGGCGAAGAGCTCATCAAACGTATGCGCGAGATGGCAAACGGCGTCAAGGTGCCCGTGATCGTCTACACGGGACGCGACCTCACGCACCAGGAAGAGACCCACCTCAACGAGCTCAGCCAAGCGGTCATCGTGAAAGACGCTCTTTCGCCCGAACGCCTCATGGACGAAGCGCAGTTCTTCTTGCGCCAAGTCGAGTTGCGTCTGCCCGAAGGCAAGCGGGCGGCGGTCGACGTCGTCGCTTCGCCGGCCGTCTCGCTGTTGGGTAGAAGCGTGCTGATCGTCGACGACGACACGCGCAACATCTTCGCCTTGCGCAGCGCGCTGGAATCGTACGACATGAACATCTTCAGCGCCGAAAGCGGTATGGAGGGCATTTCGATTCTCGAAACGACGCCGGGCATCGATATCGTGCTCATGGATATCATGATGCCGGAGCTCGACGGTTACGAAACCATCCGGCGGATTCGCGCTAAGGATGAGTTCGCGAACCTTCCGATCATCGCACTGACGGCGAAGGCGATGCGTCAAGACCGCGACAGCTGCATCGCAGCCGGCGCCTCGGAATACATCAGCAAACCGGTCGATACCGATCAACTCGTGTCGTTGCTGCGGGCATGGTTGAACAGGTAGTCGCACAGGAGCAGCAAGCACGCGACGGCGGCCCCCAACCGGAGGACGCCGCGCGCGAAGCCGCGCTCACCGATCTCGAGCTCAATCTGCTGCTCGAAGCGATTCTTCGTTTCAGCGGCCTGGACTTTCGCGATTATTCGCAAGCCACGCTGAAGCGGAGGATCGCGGAGCGGCTACGCGACGAGAAGGTCCAAACGATCTCCGGACTACAGGAGCGCGTGCTCCACGATCGAGACGCGTTTGCGCGGTTCGTCTTCGCAATGTCGGGCGGTCCGGGGCAGCTCTTCCGCGAGCCGGCGTTTTTCGCGCTGGTTCGTTCGAAGATCGTGCCGCTGCTGCGCACCTACTCGTTTAGCCGGATCTGGGTCCCGAACTGTTCGCGTGGCGAGGACGCCTATTCGTTAGCGGCGGTACTGCACGAAGAGGGCTTGTTGTCGCGCACGATGATCTACGCAACCGATACGAGCGAGATCGCCGTCGCCGCCGCCAAGCGCGGCCTCTTCGAGTTCGAGTCGGCCGAAGGGATAAAAGCCTTACACCGCGCGAGCGGCGCGACCAAAGCGCTAGCCGAAATGGCCGAAATCGGAGAGCACGCGCTCGTGATTCGCGAAGAGCTGCAAAAAAATCTCATCTTCGCGCGGCACAATCTCATCAGCGACAAGTCGATCAACGAGTTTCACCTCATCGTCGCGCGCGGGGTATTACCGCAGTTCAATAAAGCGCTGCAATTTCGGGTGCACAACCTGTTTCTCAGCAGCCTCATCCGGCTGGGATTCCTCGCGCTGGGGCCCAACGAAACGATCAAGGGCACACCACACGAGCGCGTCTTCCGCGAAGTCTCTGAAGACGAACCGATCTACCGGCGCATGCGCTAAGTTGGGCGGAGTGGAATGACGCGGGCGCGTTCGATCGTGCCGCGGATCGTGTAGAGACGGCGGCGACGAATCGTATTCCAGTCGAGAGTCTCACCGTCGCTGCGCGACTCGCCGATGACTTCGGCGAAGCGATCGAGGTCTTGCTGCAGCGCGCGTTCCACGACGCGACCGCCGCCTACGACTGCGGCAAATCTGCCCGCGGCGCCACCGGGCGGATCGTACTTCAGCCGAACGAAAACGCAGGTCGCCTCGGAACCGAGTGACTGGAAAAGCACTTCGCCCGAGTTTCTCAGGCCGCCGGTCGCGCGCCAGCCGATGCGCGAGTTGCGCTGCCAGCCTTCGTTAATCGCGTCCCATTCGTGGCGTCCGGCAACGTCGACCGCCCAATGCGTATTCTGATCGTCGTAATACGAAACGCCTTTTACGTGGCGCATGAACTCGGGATAGTGGTGGAAATACGTAAAAAGCTCGTAGACACGATCGACGGGCGCTGCAACTATCGTTGACCCTCGGTTCTCAATCACGAGCGGTTTATTCCCAAAAAGAATGGCCCGGTTGCACCGCCGACGTCTCTCGCTAAGAAAGGCGGGCAACCGAGCCATACGGCCACACGTGAGCTGCGCGTGCGCTTAGCGCGCTCTTCTCTTTCGCGTGGATTTCTTTTGGGTGCGCTTTCGCGTAGCCGCACCTTTGCGCGCGGCTGTTTTGGCTACGCCCGTGCGCTTACGGGTCGCGACGCCCTTCCGGGCGCTTTCGCGACGGTTAGCTTGCGGGTGAACTCCCAGGTCTTGCCACGAGCTTTCGCCCAGATCTACGTCATAATAGGCGGCCGCCTTCTTGATATTGGCGAACGCCCGAGCGCGGTCGTCGTCCGACACCTCGGTCACTTGATCGAAGCGGGCGACGGCGTTCCTGACGTGACGAGCATCCGTAAGCGGCTCCTTACGTTGCTTCGGGAACGCGTACACGCTGTTCGGTAAGTCACTTTGCATCGTCAGCCGTCCGTGTTTTTCGTGCGGCTTCCACGTCGCTCTCATGTTCGAATCGTTCCCCGCGGCAAGCTTCGCCAATCAGACGCAACCCTTTAGGATGCCCATACTTCTTATGAGATATTATGAGCGTTCGAGTCTACGGAATCAATCACGTTGCGATCGAAGTTGACGACATCGAAAAGGCGGTCGCGTTTTACGAAGACGTCTTCGGCTTAAAGAAACTCGACGAAGGCGAGGGCGACGCGTTTTTCCAGATCGGCGAACACCAGTTTCTGGCGATGTTCGAAGTCGACCGTCCGTCGCCGTCGCGCATCCGGCATTTTGGACTCATGGTTCGCGACGAAGAACAGATCGCCGAGGTTCGGGAAGCGCTTACGAAAAAGTACGGAATTCAATTAATTCCAGGCTTTCGCTGCGACTTCATCGATCCGTTCGGTAACCGCGTTCAAGTTGTCGACCTGCATGACGAGTCGCTCGTTTGGCTTCTTCCCTACCAAGAAGTTCAGGAAGCCGGAATCAAATTCTGAGGTGTTCGGGACGGAGTCCGACGGCGACAAGACGGCCGGGAACGCGCGGCAGCAGCGGCACGTAACGCGCCAGCTTCGGCACGATTGACAGCAACGGCGAGTGACCGCTGCCGAGAACGCGTCCGATCACGTTACGTTGGATGAAGACTTGCAGCGCTTGCGTCGCTTTGGCCGGAAACTCGCGGCGCCGCTGAACGGCGGCTAGATCGCCGGTCGATACGGCTCCCCGCGCAAGCTTGGACGCGAGCCGATTTGCGGCTGCGACCGCGTCCTGAATCGCCAAATTGATGCCGACGCCTCCGATCGGCGACATTGCGTGCGCGGCGTCGCCGATGCAGAGAAATCCGTCGCGATACCATCGTTCGAGCCGGTCGACGCGAACCGTGAGCAGCCTCACGTCGTCCCACGAGCGCAACTCGGCGGTGCGATCCGCCAGGAACGGCACTGTGGCGGCAAGACTCGCGCGCAGCCCCTCGATCCCGCCCACGCGCAGCTCCTCAAAGCTTCCTTTTGCGATCACGTAGGCGCATTGCCAGTACTCGCCGCGGTCGATGAGCGCGACGATTCGACCGTCGCGGATGTAACCGAATGTTTCGTGCGGGTCGTCGGCGCGTTTGGTCAGCCGCAGCCATAGCACGTCCATCGGCGCACCGATCTCGGTAGGTATCAGTCCGGCTCGACCGCGCAGCACCGAGTCCCGGCCGTCGGCAGCGACCGTTAGGCTAGAGCGGATTTCGATCTCGCCTTGCGGCGTCTGCGCGCGAACGCCGGCTACGCGCTCGCCTACGAAGAGCAAATCGTGCGCCCGCGTCTGCAAGTGAAGATGAAAGCCGGGATACGCGCGCGCACGGCCGCCCAGAAAGTCGAGAAAATCCCATTGCGGCATAAACGCCAGAAACTTACAGCGGGTCGGGAGATGCGAGAAATCTGCGACGCGTACGGTCGCGCCACCGAGGTTGCCCGACAGGCTGGTTACGCGCTGGTGCGGCAGCCGCAGGAAGTCCTCGAGCATGCCCAACTCGTCGATCACGTCCAGCGTGGACGGGTGGATCGTATCGCCGCGAAAGTCGCGTAAAAAGTCGGGATGCCTCTCGAGCAATACGACGTCGACGCCGGCGCGCGCGAGCAGCAGCGACAACATCATGCCGGCCGGGCCGCCCCCGACGACGCAGACTGCCGTGTCGATAGCGCTCAAGTGCGTTAGTACATGCGATAGCGCGCGTATTCGGATTCGCGCTTTTCAACGCTTGCGACGACGGCGACGGCCAAATCGTCGATGAAGTTTTCCAACGCGCGCTCAGCGACGCCGGCCGCAACGGTACGATCGAAAATCTTCCCGACGACGTTGAGCGGCACGTCGTAGTCACCTGCGACCCAAAGAATCGTGGCGCTCGGGCCCGTCGTGTCGATACCCGCGTTTCCGTTAAAGCGTGGAAACGATTCCGGGTGGTTGACGGACGAGAATCGCACCTCGATCGAGCGCGTCTCAACGTGCGTTTCACCGGTTTCGAGTGCGATCGGAATCGCAACGTAGCCGACGTCGGGAAGGTGGAGATCTCCGAGCGAGACGTGCAGCGCAAAGTCGCGCCACGCCCCATCCTGGGCTGCGATGAGCGAAAGGACTTCCTTCAACGCCGTGAAGGCCGGCACGGGAGGCAGCTTGATCGGGCGTTGAAGCCGAATATCGGGCACCGCGCGGCCTTCGTCGTTGACAGTCATTAGGCATGCCTAATACTATGGCTAGGCATGCCTAGGCGCCTGATCGGTTTGGCCGTCGCGCTTCTTCTAACGGTCGCGTTTCCCGCCGCCGCGCGGGCCGATGCCGACGAAGTCGCGTCGCCCAACTCGACGAGCCTTGGCTTGCAGCCGATCGGCGGCCCAATTCCCGCAGCAACACCGGCGCCGGGCGAGTCCAAGAGCTTCCGCCGGCCCGACGGCGCGTACCAAGCGATTCCGCAAGTGCACGGCCGCGCGAAGATCTTTCACGTCGTCGAACGCAGCGCGCCGTGGACGCTCAAGCCGGGCATGACCGTAATGGCCAACACCTACAACGGCGTCGTGCCGGGGCCGGCTATCGTCGTCAATCAAGGCGACACCGTCGTTATCGACTACACCAACGACGGCGAAACGCCCGACTCGATTCACTTGCACGGCATTCACGACATACCCGACACGATGGACGGCGTCGCGGGCATTTCGCAAGCGCTGGTCGGTCACGGTCAATCGTTTACCTATCGCTTCGTCGCGGATCAGCCCGGAACGTTCATCTATCACACGCACGACAACGAAGCGATGCTCGATTCGGGACTCTACGGCGCCATCATCGTCGAGCCTACACATCCCCGCCCAGTCGAACAGAACGTCGCGCACGATTATCTGGAAGTCATCTCGTCGTGGCAGATTCGCAGCGGCGTCGAAAACGAGTTCACCCTCAACGGCAAAGAGTATCCCCTCGCGCCGGCGCTTGAAGTGAAAAAGGGCGAGCGCATTCGCATTCGCTGGGTGGGTATTTCGGGGGAAGAGTTCCACACGATGCACACGCACGGTCACTATCAGCAAGTGATCGCGCGCGATGCCGCGCCGGTCGACTATCGCGACGTCCAAGATACGGTACTCGTCGGCCCGGGTCAGCGCGTCGACGTAATCGTCGACGCGAACGCGCAGCCCGGCACGTGGCTCGTCCATTGCCACGTGATGGATCACATCGAAGACTCCAACGGCATGCCCGACGGTTTGATTACTGCGATTCATTACACCGGGACGCCCAATACGCTGGCCTCGATGTACGGCGCGATGAAGCCGGCAATGCGACCCGTCAAACACGTCCTGAGTTTCGGCATGACCGTGTTGCTCGGCGCGATCGCCGGCTTTACGATCTTCCTCGGACTGCCCATCGCACGCGCGCGCCGTCTCAAACCCGACGTCGTCGCCCTGCTCAACGCGCTCGCGATCGGCATCTTGCTCTACCTCGTCGTCGAAATTGCCCAAAACGCGATCGTGCCGATCGCACAAGCCGTGACGCAGTGGCACGCCGGATCGACCGGATTCCCGTACGCGCTCGTATTCGTCTTCGTGCTCGGATTGCTGATCGGCTTGGTCGGCTTAGGAAGCGCGGCATCGTATTTTTCCAAGAGCGCGGCCGAGCACGCGCACAATCCCGTCGTACTGGCGGCGCTGATTGCCGTCGGCATCGGCGCGCATAATTTCGGCGAAGGCTTGGCAATCGGCGCGTCCGCCGCATCGGGAGCGACGGCGATCGCACTTGCGCTCATCGTCGGATTCGGGCTGCACAACGCAACCGAGGGGTTCGGCATCGCCGCGCCACTGGTCGGGCGCGTCGTACCGTCGTGGGCGCAGATCGGCTTAGCCGGACTCATCGCGGGCGGCCCGACGTTTGCGGGCACGATCATCGGCTATCAGTTCTACTCGCCGGTACTCTCGGTGCTGTTCCTGGCGATCGCCGTCGGCGCGCTGATCTTCGTCATCGGCGAGTTGTGGAGCGTTCTGCGTCGAATGGGACTGACGGCAATGGCGACGGCCACGATGACGCTTGGCTTTTTGATCGCCTTCGCGACCGAACTCTATCTCGACGTCACCGGAGGCTAATGCGCGCTCGCGCTTCCATCTTCGCACTCATTCTGCTCGGTGGATGCCGCGGCAGCGGGAGCAGTGCCCTTCCGCCCGGTCCGTTCGCGCTCCGTAACGCCGCTTCGGCGGCGTCGATTTCGTTCGTGCCCATCGGTCCGACGCGTATGACGTCGGGCTTCGTGCCCAACTCCGGAAAGGTCAACGCATTTGCCGTCGATCCGTCGAACGCCAACGTCCTGTACGTTGCGAGCGGGCGCGGAACGGGTCTGGAGACGTACTCATCGGCCGGCATCTATCGCTCGCGCAACGGCGGCGCGTCTTGGCAAGCCGTCGATAACGGACTCACCGATCGTAACGGCGTCGTCGATTCCGTCGTGAACGCGCTTTGGATCGATCCCACGCATCACGCTACGCTGTTGGCGGCGACCGAGTACGAAGGGATCTTCCGCTCGACCGACGGCGGCTCGTCGTGGCAAAACGTGTATCGCACGACGCAAGCGGCGCAGTTCGCCGCATATCGCGGCGCGGTATACGCTACGACGGCGGCGGGCATTCTTAGCTCGCCCGACGCCGGCAAGCGCTGGACAATCGCGTATCCTGCGACTGCAACGGGGTATCCGGCGGCAATCGATGCCGTCTCGTCCAACGGCGGAGCGCTGTTCGCCGGCATGACCGACGGTACCATGCTGCGCTACGCGGCCGGTGCATGGCATACATCCGGAAAGCTTCCGCATAGAGCGCATACCGGCACCGACGGCAGCTCGCCGGCCGTGCATCAAATCGCGATCGACCCATTCGATCCGTCGTTGATTTACGCCAATGCCAACGACGGCCGATGGGATCAGAATCTTAGCGCGTCGTCCGACGGCGGAAGCTCCTGGAATCGCGTCGTCCCGGCATATCGGGGCTACAACTACTACCAGCTCGGTCTGGGTACGCAAACGATCGCGTTTAGTCGCGTGCATCCGCACTTGCTTTACGTCGGGCTCGACGGCGGTTTGCTGGCGATGAACGCCGACGGTACTGCAAATCCCTCGATGCAGCTCGCCGCGAACGTTTCGGTTATCGATTTGCGCGATATATGGACGTTCCCGAACGGCGGCGACGATCGTTGCTGGATTGCAAGCGATCAAGGGCTCGACGACGTTCCCGCGTGTTCGAAGTTTTCGCGCTCTCGAAACGACGACGTCGCCAGCAAGACGGTGGCTACCGGTCTGGCGCGGCGCTTCGCGATTTCGCAGAACGGACGAACGATCGTCGTCTCGCTGCAAGACTTCGATAGCCACGTAACGCACGACGGCGGTTCGCATTGGAGAGAGCTGGCGTCGCGCCAGTTCGCCCTTTACGAAGACGGCTTCAACGAGATCCAGCCGGGCAATCCGAACGTTTGCTACGCGTTCGACGAAGCGTCGGGGTTCCTCGTTTCCAACGACGGATGCACGACGTACGGATCGCCGTCGGCGCAAGCCGCGAAGCTGCTCTCCAGCCGCCTCATGACGACGCCGCTCGCGTTCGATCCGAAGAATCCGCATAAGGCGTACGTGATTTCCGGCGACATCGTCGGCGCGGGCTTCGCAAAAGCGCCGCGGGCCGTCTTCACTACGGTCGACGGCGGCGCGACCTTTCGGCGCCTTCCGTGGCCGGTCTTCGAGCCGGGAATGATCGTCATCGACTCCCACGACGCGTCGCACATCATCGTCGGCGATTTGGCCAGCCAAAAGCGCTCGTCGCTGCGGGTGACGTTCGACGGGGGCAAAACGTGGGCGACGTCGCGCGGCGTTCCAGTAACGCCGTTCTGGTATGCGGCGACGATTTCACCGGCAAACGGCAACCTGGTCCTCGCGACGAGCGTCGCTGCGAATAACGACGTCTTCGTGCTGCGCAGCACCGACGGCGGACGCACGTTTACCCGCGTCGCAACCGTTGCCAACGCGCCGCTGCTGCGCGGCCGGGTCGATGCCGGCTTAGCGGAACGGTTGACGCAGCCGCCTCCGGCGTTCGTTTATTCGCCGGCGCGTCAGATTCTCTACAACGCCGCCCGGGTTGGAAGGCAACCGTACGTCGCATTAACGACGCTGCGCGGCGCATTTCTCTCGACCGACGACGGATCGAGCTGGCAGCGCCTCGATCGCGACCTCATCGCGCACAGCTTCTGGGGGATCCGCTGGAATGACGGCTATTTGTATCTCGGCTCCGACGGCCAAGGGATCGTCAGGTCGGCAAAACCGGTACAATAAAAGCCGGCAAGCGGCACGCCCATACGCAGAATTACACAGAGCGCCCGACGACGCAATGAGTCACACTTCGAGCATGAAGCGGATGCGCCTCGTTTGTTCGTGCGGCAACCGCACCGATATGATCTGCTTTTTCGCCGACGGCGACGTACACGGCGCGTGTGAGAGGTGCGCGACCGTACGGTTGATTCGACTCGAGACGGGACAGGTCGTATCGCGTCTGGTTTGCCACGACTGCTGGCGAAAACGCCCGCAGGGTTAGCCTACAGTCCGGCTACTCCATTCGGCGTTCCCAGGCCGGTGCGGAAATCGTATCCGGCCGGAAGCACGTCGTGGAACGCGTTGCGCTTTCCGTAGGAGTATCCGGGGCCTTTGAGATCTCCGGATAGTGCGTAGCCTGCAGCGACCAACGGCGCGCCGACGCTCGTGCCGCCCGCGACGATCCATCCGCCCGCGCTCGTCGCGAACGTCGCCACGCCCGTTTGCGGATCGGCAATCGCGGCGACGTCAACCGACGAACGCTTGTCGCAGTTCACGCCGGATTGATAGCTGGGCTTCGGCTCGAACGACGTGCAGCCGCCTCCCGCAAACGACCAGCCCGACTCGGTCCACGAACCGGAACCGCCTTTGAGCGACGTTCCGCCGACGGCGGTGACGTACGGCGAAGCCGCCGGGTAGAACGTTTCGGCCGCATCGCCGGAACTGGCGGTAATCGCGGCGCCGTTGTGATGGTAGTGCGCGTCTTCCGACGTTTCGCCCGCCCACTCGAACGCGTAGTAGCTGTTACTGATCGCGCGCGCGCCGAGCGCGTACGCTTCGTCGACGGAACTACCCAGATCGTCGATCGACGCGGAGTTCGCCTCGACGAGCAAAATCGGACAGTTCGGGCAGGCCGCGGAAACCATCTCGATATCGAGGGCGATCTCGTCGGCCCACGCGGAGTTTGCCGACGGATACGACGACGTGCCGCCGGTTTGGTTGACTTTACGGAAGCATCCGTTCGACGTGGTGCACGGCTTCAAACCGAACGTCGCGCGGTACACGTTCAAATCGTATTCTGCGGTTGAATCGTCGTACGCGTCCACGATGGCGATCGGCCTGCCGGCATTGTTCGACGGCAACGCATACGCACTGATGAGATCGGCAGGATGCAGACCCGGGATCAACGACGCCGGATGCGTCGGATCGTTGAGCGGCGGAATCGTCGTATTGACCGCGATCGTGCAGTTGGCTTGACCTTGCGCGGGATTGAACCCGCACGGCAGCGTCGCGCCCGGCAACGCGTTTGCGCCCTCACCGGGAAGCGCGTTCGCACCTTCGGCGGGATGCATGCGCGGCGCAGTCGCTGCACCGCGGGTCGCGTTCGGAACCATTGCCGAAGGCGCACTGCTGCAGGCCCCCAGCGATAAGGCGGCAAGAAGCGCCGCAAGCCGATTCGAGCGTAGCAAGGTTCTCAGGTCTGTACCCATCCCGAACCCGTAGCAAGCGCCACCGCGGCACGCCGGCCGCTGCACCGCAGTTTTTGGCAGAGCGAACGAATGTGGGTGTCGACCGTTCGGGGACTCCGCCCCGATTTCGCGGCGATTTCCTTCGTACTGGCGCCGGTGGCGAGCAAATGGAGAATCTCGCGCTCTGCCGGCGTGAGCGTCGAATAACCGCCCTCACTGCTTTGCGCAAACGGCATCGCCTCGAGCAAGCGAGCGATACCTCCCAGCTGTTCGGCGCGCAGCCGCTCGAGCGCGCCCGCGAGCACCGGACGATCGGCTTGACCCAGCGCCAGCCGGTAGAGCGTACGCGCGACGTGCGCGAACGCGCGCAGCCAACGCATCGATGGAACGAGCGCGCGTTCGACCTCCGTCAAGTAGCGGTGCGCCGACGCGGTGTGTCCCCGCAGCAGCTCGGCGCACGCGACCATGACGCGCGCACGCAACACGCGTCGCGTCGGCTGGCGGCATAACTCCAACGCCGCAAGCGCTTCCTCCAGCGCCGCTTCGCCTTCGGTATGCATACCGGCAGCCAGCGCGTAGAGTGCCAGCTCCGACGCGCGATACGCGCGCCGTTCGTCGTCGGTCTGCAGTTCGGTCGTGCCGGCGAGCAGCTCGTACGCGCGGCGGAAGTCGCGTTCCCACCCCGCGCGCAACGCCATAGCCGGCAACAAGACCTCGGCGCGCACGCGCGGCAAACCGCCGACGATTGCCTGCAGCTCGCGATCGAGCCGTTCGAGGGCCGCTTCGTTTCCGCGCTCCGCTTCGATGGCGTGCGTTGCCAGGAGGCCGTAGAGGCGCGCTTGCGTGCTGCCGCCCTTGCGCGCGCACTCGAGCAGTTTGTCCAGAATCGACAGACACTCGATCGGCTCGTCACCGTCGTCGTAGGCGATTTGATAGAGCACGCTGTACGCGCGAACGGCTACTTCATTGAGGTTGCGCTGCAACGCGAGTTCGACCGCGAGATTTGCGTAGTCTTGTGCCCGATCGCGCGCCGGCTCGAGACGATAGACGTATGCGGCCTGCTGGTACAAACGCGCGAGCGTATCGTCGTCGGTCGAGCCGTCGATAGAATCGAGCGCCCGATCCACGGTTGCGATCGCTTCGTCGACGCGACCGACGCGCGCAAACGCAGTAGCAAGCGTACCGAGCAGCGGGGCACGCATGGCCGGCTCGACGTTTTCGTTGGTCGCGTACGGCTCGAGCAGCTCGATGCACGCGCGATCGTGCCGCACGAGTTCGAGCGCGTAGCGATGTACGAGCGAAAGGCGCAACGCTTCGTCTTCACAGCGCTCGATGGATGCAACGAAGCCGCGCCGGCACAACTCGAAGTGCCCCCGCGCCGCATCGAGGGTCGCGCGCAAACCGAGCGCGGCCGCGTGAGCATTGCGGGCGGCGTCGGGCACGGCGTCGAGCGCCCTCGCGAGCGCCTCGGCATGGCCGCGTTCGAAGAGCGCGAACCCGTCGCGCTCGAGCACGCGCAGAATCGATCCCGCATCGCCGGCTTTGGTGTAGAGTCCCAGAGCCGCAGCGGCTTCGCCGCGCTCCTCCATCAGCTGACCGCCGTAGCAGAGTACGCCGGCATACGCGCTCTCGCCTAAGCGGCGCAGTTCGGTTTCGAGAAACGCGGCAAACAAATCGTGGTAACGGTAGCGGCCCGGCGAGATTTCGTTGAGGAACGCGGCGCCACGCCGCAGCTCCACGATGAAATCGCTGCCACCCAGCGCTTGCGCGATGCCGACATCGAACGTCGAGAACACCGACGTCGCGAGCAGGAAGTTGCGCTGAGCGTCCGCGAGACCGCCAAAAACTTGCTCGGCGAGATAGCGATAGATCATCTCGCGCGTCGCGGCTTCGTACGCCGGCGCGGCGGAGCGGAGATCCTCGGCGTGCGTGCGCGTGCGCAGCGCGATCGCGATGGCGACCGGCCATCCTTCGGTCAACTCGCGCAGCAGCTCGACTTCGTCCGGCTCGATCCCCGATTGCGCTTCGTCGGCCGCCGCGAGCGCTTCTTCCGGTGTAAAGCGCAGAACGTTTTCGTCGACTGGAAGATCCATGCGCCCGTAGGCGAGCCACGACGCGACCGGAAGCTCGGCGTCCGAACGGGTCGCGATCGTCCAATGGATTCTTTCATACGTACGATCGATTAAGTCGACGAGAAACGCGATCGCCGGTGGATCGGCGAAATGCAGGTCGTCAACGACGATCGTACACGTCGTCCGCTTGAGGTGCTCGAGAAACCATTCGCACAGGCGCTCGATCGGCTCGCCGCTTTCCATGACGCGCTGCTGCATCTCGGGGAACGCGGCCGCGACGCTGGGCGTAACGCTCGCGAGCGTTTCTCCGAGACGCCGCGCAAAAACCAGCAGCGTCCCGTCTTCAGGGCGAACGTCGCAGCGGATCGCGTCGGCGCGCGTGCTCAGCAAGAAATCGCGCAACGCCACACTTTTACCGAATCCCGCCGGAGCGACGATCAGGGAGATCGGGAACTGCGTTGCGCGGGCCAGGCGATCGTTGATGCGCGGGCGCATCAGTCGCGTTGACTGCACGAGGCAGTTATACCGACCGAGCGGCTGGCCTAAACGCGAGGAGCCCCCGGTTGGGGGCCCCTCGGACGGTCCTGACCGCGAGCTACTTTGGCTGGTGGAGGATGAAACTGTTGCCTTCTTGGTCGTTGCCGAAGGCCATGTAGCAGCCCGGCGTCTCTTCGACGTGCTCGTCGAACGTGCAGCCGGCCGCTACGGCAGCGTCCTTGGACGCCTTGATGTCCTCGACGTGGAAGAGCACGCCGCCGCTCGGGCGCCAGTTCGCCGCGTCTTCGGGCTGGTAGAGGCCAAACGTCGTGCCGTCCTTATCGAACGTCCACTCGGAAACCATATTCGGCACCTGCATACTCGGCTCGGCGCCGAACAGACCCGTGTAAAACGCGGTCGCTTTATTAAGGTCCTTTGTCAGATAGTAGCTGGCGTCGATACCGCTGATACCGACTTTTGCTGCCGTTGTCATTGTGAGGCTCTCCTCTTCTTTTTATTGTGCGCGGACCGTGCGATTCGCCGTGCGAGAAACCGTGCCTTCCAACGCGCGCGCGCGCACCTTGGGAAACAGCCGGGCCGCACAAAACGGCATGCGCACGGGATCGTTTCCGGCTCCCGCAACGTGCACGCAGCACTGCTCCAGCCGTTCCGCGACGAGCGTGTTTGCATCCATGAAATGCTTGACGGTAACGCGTTTTACGCGCTCCCCGACGAAGCCGCTCGTGAACGAGAGATCGCACGCGCTGCAGAGCGTACGCAGGTGGTCGAGTAACTGCGGACGCGAGAGCGTCATCGTCTCGGACATGATTCCGAACAGCGCGTCGCGCACCGCGGTCAGCGATTCCGAAAACGAGATCGTGTTTCCGAACACGCTCAAGTTGTCGCGCAACGCGTCTTCTCCGACGATCGAGGCAAGGCCCGAGTACGTTCCCTTTTTGCCTTTGATGAAGTAGCCGATGGAACAGCAGTCGGGATGGCTGCACGGCAGCGCGATGAGGTCGCGTGCGCGAACGCCGTTACGAGACTGACTCTCAATACGCGCGAGGACGCCGGTCGTCGTTACGCGATCCATCGGATCGAGGGCGGGGGCGCGACCCGACGCAAAGAGCGGCTGGTACATCACGCCGCCGACGTACGGGGTTGCAAACGCCGTGTCGAGGACTTCGCCGATCTGATCGGCGTTGTGAATCCCGACCGTCATCGCCAAGGTCGTAAAGATGCGGGCTCGCGACAGCCGTTCGACCGCACGGGCTTTGAGCTCGGTGAGATCGACGCCGCGAAAATAT